>JBOGFJ010000323.1:0-6011 GCA_050743385.1 Acidimicrobiia bacterium | reverse complement strand
CGCGGACGGGGGCCGACCCCTCGTAGCCGGGCAGCCAGTCGAGCTCGAACTCGCTGAGGCGGCGCTCCCCGGCCAGGCCGTACATGATCTGGAGCTTGGACGGGTCGCCGGTGGCGGCGCGCAACAGCCAGTCGCGCCAGGCAATCGCCTCCTCGTGGTACCCGGCCGTGATGAGCGCGTACAACGTGAGCACCGAGTCTCGAAGCCAGCCGTAGCGGTAGTCCCAGTTGCGGACGCTGCCGATCCACTCGGGCAGTGATGTCGTCGGCGCCGCCGCGATCCCGCCGGTCGGGGCGTAGGTGAGCGCCTTGAGCGTGATCAGCGATCGCATCACGAGATCGCGCGCCTCGCCCTGGTAGGTGCACTGCTTCGACCAGCGGCGCCACCATGTCGTCGTGTTGCTCAGCGCCCGGTTGCCGTCGCTCTGGCGGGGGGCATCCTCGTTCGAGGGGTACCACGTCATCACGAACGGGATGCGCTCCGACTCGGTGACGACGAAATCGGCCACCGTCGACTCGCCCGCGCCCTCGACGGTGGCGGGGGTGGAGAGCACGACCGCGTTGGGGCCGGCGGTCGCGTGCAGGCGGCCGTCCCGCCGTACGACCCACGGCAGCACCGAGCCGTAGTCGAAGCGGATCCGGAGGTCCATGTGCATCGGAACTCTCCCGGACACGCCCTCGACGACCCGCACCATGTCGACGGTCCGGCGCCGGATGGGCATGCAGTCGCAGATGCGCACGACACCGGTCTCGGTGTGGAAGGTCGTCTCGAGCACGAGCGTGTCGTCGCGGTAGCGGCGCTCGACCCGCTCGACGCCACCGGCGGGGGCGAGCAGCCAGCGGCCGTTGTCGGCGGTGCCGAGCAGCGCGGCGAACACCGCCCCGGAGTCGAAGCGGGGCAGGCAGAGCCAGTCGATCGACCCGTCGCTCCCCACCAGCGCGCCGGTGTGGGTGTCGCCGATGAGGGCGTAGTCCTCGATCCGACCAGCCATACGGCGCATCCTCTCGCAGCGCGATACGTGCCCGGTATGCTCGTCGGACTCTAGATGGATCGCGCGGTCGCGATCAGGGACCACGGTCAGGGGAAGGGACGGCGACCATCGAGCACTTCGACGTCATCGTCATCGGGACAGGCGCAGGCGGGGGCACCATCGCGCACACGCTCGCTCCGTCCGGCAAGAAGATCCTGCTGCTCGAGCGGGGGAACTTCCTCCCGCGCGAGATGGGCAACTGGGATCCCGAGACCGTGTTCGTCGACGGCAAGTACGTCTCCGAAGACACGTGGTACGACGCCGACGGCAAGGGGTTCCAGCCTCAGGTCCACTACTTCGTCGGTGGCGCGACGAAGATGTACGGCGCCGCGCTGTACCGGCTCCGCCCGCAAGACTTCGGTGAGCTCCGTCACGTCGACGGCGTCTCGCCGGCGTGGCCGCTGACCTACGACGACTTCGAGCCCTGGTACACGAAGGCCGAATGGCTGTACCAGGTGCACGGCCACCACGGTGACGACCCGACCGAGGGCCGCTGGAGCAAGCAGTACCCGTGGCCGGCCGTGTCGCACGAGCCGCGCATGCAACAGCTCTTCGACGACCTGCGCGCCGGCGGGTACCACCCGTTCCACGCCCCGTGCGGGATCCTCCTCGACGAAGCCGATCGGGCGAGGAGCACGTGCATCCGGTGCACGTGGTGTGACGGCTACCCGTGCCTCGTGCACGCCAAATCGGATGCCGAGACCATCGCGGTCCGGCCGGTGCTCGAAGCGCCCAACGTCACGCTCCTCGTCGACGCCGAGGTGGTGAAGCTCGAGACCGACGATTCCGGCGGCGCCGTCAGCGGCGTGGTCGTGTCACGCGACGGGAGCCGCGAAACGTACGCGGCCGACGTCGTCGTGCTGTCGGCGGGCGCGGCGAACAGCGCGAGCATCCTGCTCCGCTCGGCCAGCGACCGGCACCCGAACGGACTCGCCAACGGCTCCGACCAGGTCGGCCGCAACTACATGTTCCACAACAGCAAAGCGGTAGTCGCGCTGTCGGAGGAGGCCAACGACACGATCTACCAGAAGACCGTCAGCCTCAACGACTTCTACTTCGGCACCGACGACTACGCGTACCCGGTCGGCAACATCCAGATGGTCGGGAAGTCGAACGCCGCCGCCATGAAGGGCGAGGAGCCCAAGCTCACCAAGCTGGCGCCGCACTGGACGCTCGCCGAGGTGGCCCGGCACGCCGTCGACTTCTGGCTCACGACCGAAGACCTGCCGCAGCCCGAGAACCGGGTCACCGTCGACGGCGACGGCAACATCCACCTCGCGTACACGACCACGAACGGCGAGGAGGCCGACCGCCTCTACCACCATCTCGAGAAACTGCTCAACGACGTGGGGATGGCGAAGCACCACGTGCTCGAGAAGAACTTCTACATGGACATGCGCATCCCCATCGCCGGGGTCGCACACCAGTCGGGCACCTGCCGGTTCGGCGCCGACCCCTCGACGTCGGCGCTCGACCTCGACTGCAAGGCGCACGAGCTCGACAACCTCTACGTCGTCGACACCAGCTTCTTCCCCAGCATCGGCGCGGTGAACCCCGCGCTCACGGCGATCGCCAACGCGATCCGGGTCGGTGAGCACCTACTCGAGCGCATGCGGTAGCCGTGCAGTCGACGGTCACTTCGGCGCGTACCGCCAGCACGATCGAGACGAGCACGGTCTACGCCGCCGGGATGGTGCAGGGCATCGCGCTCGTCACGTTCCCCGCCGCCAGCACGATCTTCACGAGCGACGCCGACTACGGGCTCTCCAGCACGGCGTACGGCGCCATGTTCGTGCCCCAAGCGGTCACCGCGATCAGCTCGTCGCTGCTCGGCGCCGCCCTCTCGCAGCGGGTCACGACGCGAACGCTGTACCTCCTCGGCCTCGTCGCCAACCTCGTCGCGATGGCTCTGCTGGTCGCGAGCCAGTTCTTCACCGGCGACGAGTCGACTGCGTACCCGTTGCTCCTCGGTGCGACCGCCAGCCTCGGGATCGGGTTCGGGCTCACCGTCCCCGCGCTCAACACACTGACGGCCGCGTTCCACCCGGCCAGGATCGACGGGTCGGTGCTCGTGCTCAACGCCCTGCTCGGGCTCGGCACCGCCTCGGCGCCGGTGTTCGTCGCTGTCTTCGTCGGACTCGGCTTCTGGTGGGGGCTGCCCGTGATGTCGGGGATCCTGCTGGTTGCACTCCTGGGGCTGAGCCTCCGGCTGCCGCTGCACTCCGGCGCGCACCCCGCCCGCGGCGGCCGGACGCGTCCGGCGGCGACGAGGATCCCGCGCCGGTTCTGGGCCTTCGGCGCGTTCGCGCTCCTGTACGGCATCTGCGAGACAATGAACGGCAACTGGGCGCAGATCGACATGACCAGCCGCCTCGACGCCTCGGCCACGGTGGCGTCGATCGCGCTCACCGCCTTCTGGGCGTCCGTGACCGCCGGCAGGATCCTCTTCGGCCTCGTGCAGCGATGGTTCCCGACCCGCCGCACCTACCGGCTCCTTCCGTTCGTGCTCGCGGCCACGTTCGTGGTGATCGCCCTGCTCCCCGACGGCGAGCCGGCACCGGGCGTGATCGCCTTCGGCCTCGCCGGCCTCGGATGCTCGGCGCTGCTGCCGCTCACGGTCAGCTTCGGGCAGGAGGAGCTCACGGCCGTGTCGGCCGCGGTCGCGGGCGGTGTCATCGCCTGCTACCAGCTCGGCTACGGCATCGCCGCGTTCGGGGTCGGCCCCCTGCACGAGACCGGCGTCACCCTGCCGACGCTGTTCGCCATGACCGGGGTCGTGGCCGCCATCATGGGGGCGCTGTCGTTCGTCGTCTCCCACCGGCGGCCCGAGCCGGCGTCGCTCCATCCCCGGCCCGCCGCGGCCAAGCTCGCCGTCGATCCACCCGCTAGCGCCCAAGGAGCAGTCACATGAGCCTCGACAAGAAGGTCGCCGTCGTCACCGGCGGCAACAGCGGCATCGGCAAGGCCGTCGTGCTCGCGCTCGCCGCGCAGGACGCCAAGATCGTGATCGACTACGTCGCGCATCCCGAGGCCACCGACGAGCTCGAACAGCAGGTCGCCAAGCTGGGTGACAAGGCGATCGGGGTCGACGCCGACGTCAGCCAGGTCGGCGACCTCCAGAAGCTCGTCGATGCCGCCGTCGCGTCGTTCGGGCGCCTCGACATCATGGTCAACAACGCCGGTGTCGAGACCCGCACCTCGGTGCTCGACACGACCGAGGAGCAGTACGCCAAGGTGCTCGACGTCAACCTCAAGAGCGCATTCTTCGGCACCCAGCTGGCCGCCAAGCAGATGATGGAACAGGGCGACGGCGGTCGCATCATCAACATCACGTCGGTGCACGAAGACTGGCCGATGCCCGGCAACATCGCCTACTGCCTGTCGAAGGGCGGTATGCGCATGCTCACGCGCACCGCGGGCGTCGAGCTCGCATCCCACGGCATCCTCGTCGTCGGCGTCGGCCCCGGCGCGGTGGCAACGCCCATCAACGTCTCGACGATGGACGACCCCGCGAAGATGAAGGTCCTCGACCAGGCGATCCCGTTGGGTCGCATGGCCAAGCCGGAAGAGATCGGCAGCGTCGTCGCGTTCCTCGCCGGCGACGGGGCGAGCTACGTCACGGCCACGACGATCTTCGCCGACGGCGGCCTCATGCGCTCGAGCCCCGGCCTCTGACCGATGGTGGGTGGCAAGCCCAACGACGCGTCGGTCGTCGTCGTCGGCGGCGGCTTCGCCGGGGAGGCGTGCGCGAAGCGGCTCGCCAAGCACGGCGTGCGCGTCACGCTCGTCGACCGGCACAACTACAGCCAGTTCCAGCCGCTCTTCTACCAGGTCGCGACCGCGCAGATGAGTGCGATCGAGGTGGCGCGGCCGCTGCGCGAGACGTTCCGCAGGGACGAGACGGTCGACGTGAAGATGGCCCTGGTGACCGCGGCCGACCCTGTCACCAAGACGGTGACGTGCGACGACGGCACAACGTTCTCCGGCGACTACCTCGTGCTCGCCGCCGGATCGGCGCCGAACTTCTTCGACACTCGCGGCGCCGACACGTATGCGTTCCCGCTCTACGCCCTCGCCGATGCCGAGCGGCTGCGCTCCCGGATCTTCGAGGTGTTCGAGGACGCCGACCGCGACCCGAAGCTCGTCGATCGTGGCGCGTTGAACTTCGTGATCGTCGGCGCCGGCGCTACCGGCGTGGAGACAGCGGGCGCCCTGGCCGACCTGATCAACGAGGTGATGCCGGCCCGGTTCCACGACCTGCGCGTGGGCGCCGCCCGGGTGCACGTGGTCGACCCGGCGAAGGTGGTGCTGGCGCCGTTCTCCGACCGCGCCCACGATTACGCCGCCGGCGAGCTCCGGAAGAAGGGCGTGCAGCTCGAGCTCGGCGTGAGCGTCACCGAGGTCACGCCCGACCGGGTGAAGCTCTCCGACGGGCGCGAGATCCTCACGCGCACCGCGGTGTGGGCCGGCGGCATCCAGGCGTGCGGCCTCGCCGCCCGTGCCGGCCTCCCCCGGGGGCACGGCGGGCGCGTGGACGTGCAGCCGGATCTGAGCGTCGCGGGGTTCCCGCGCGTGTACGCCCTCGGCGACCTCGCCAACACCCCTGGCTCCGACGGCAAACCGTTCCCACAGCTGGGATCGGTGGCGCTCCAGGCCGGGCGGTGGGCTGCCACCAACATCCTCGCCGACATGGCGGGGCGGCCTCGCGCGCCGTTCCGTTACCGCGACAAGGGCATCATGGCGATGATCGGCCGCAACGCCGCCATCGCCGAGGTCGGCCCGCGCCGTCGCGAGCTGCACGGCGTCATCGCCTACGCGTCGTGGCTGGGCGTGCACGCCTGGCTGCTGAGCGGGTTCCGCGAGCGCACGAACGCGCTGCGATCGTGGGGGTGGGACTACGTGACGAAGAGCCGGTCCCCGTCGCTCATCGACCGGCCCGACGCGACCCCGATCGACTGGAGGAAGTAGTCCTCGTCACGGG
>JBOGFJ010000322.1:0-21907 GCA_050743385.1 Acidimicrobiia bacterium | reverse complement strand
AGCCCGAGCCGCCCGCCGAGGCCGATGCCGATGCCGAACCGGCACCGCCGCTCGAGGCGGTCGCGGTCGCGGCGACCCCGGCCGAGGCGACCCCGGCCGAGGCCACTCCCGGCGAGGCGGCTCCGATCGAGGCGGCTCCGATCGAGCGGGTCTCGGCAAGGCCGCCAGCACTTGCCCCCGCCGCTCGCCGCAAGCATCGCGAACGGGTGTTCGTGGCCGTGGCGGTCGTGGTCGTGTTGGCCGCGACCGGCGTTCTGGCCGCGGTCACCTTGAGCGATCGCGGCGGCGGCGGCAGCCCGAGCACCGGGGGCGGCCCGGTGGAGTTCACCTTCGACACGATCTCACTCGCGTCCGGCGCCACCGTCGAGCGGACGTGGACGCTCGCCGGAGACGAGGGCGCTCGTTTCGACGGCACGCTGGAGTTCGCCAACTCCACCGAGGAGCGCATGACCGTCAGCCACACCGAGGTGATCCCGAAGACACTCGCGGCGTCGGTCGACGACATCGACTTCGAGCCCGAGCCCGTCGTGATCGAAGCCGATCCCGTGGTGCGCTTCGACCTCGAGATCCCCGCCGACGGGACCATCACCGCCACCTACCGGATCTCGGTCGCACCCGACGGCACCGACGAATCGCGTCTCGAGGAGTGGGCCGACGACCTCGATGCCGAGGAGGAGCGCCGGGCAAACGCCACGACGACGACGAGGAGCACGACGACGACCACGACGACCACCACCTCACCGGCCACGACCACCACGAAGCCGGCGTCCGGCGGTGGTGCCGGTGGCGGCGGTGGCGGCAATCGGGGCTCCGGCGGCCAGCAGAGTGACGCCCCCACCGCCAACCCGGCGCCGACGCCTCCCGCGTCGGGTGAATCGCCTCCGCCTCCTCCGCCTGCTCCCGCCCCGCCCCCATCACCGCCCACGAACGGCGTGATCGTCGTCCGGGCCGTCTCGGTGGAGGGCAACGCCACGTTCGGGTTCTCGGGGCCCAGCGGATCCGTGCAGGTACCGACCGCGGGCAGCCCCAACGGCTCCGGCCAGTGGTCCGCCGGCGTGGCGGCGGGCACCTACGCCTGGACGGAGGTCGGGGTGCCGCCCGGTTGGCAGCTCTTCAACCTCGACTGCAGTGACCGTGACGCCGGGCCGTTCGAGCACCGCTCGACGATCTCGGGCGCGACCGCGACGTTCAACGTGCAGCCCGGTGAGTGGGTCGTGTGCACCTGGACGAACCGGAGGGGTTAGGGCGCCTCCACGTCACGCCGGGGGCCAGCCGAGGTCGACCAGCCGGCGGACGAGATCGTCGAGCTCGTCGGCCGTCGCCTCGTAGTCTTCGAACGCTCCTCCCATGGGATCGGCGACGTCGTCGGCCGGCGACGATCCCAGCAGCTCGGCCCGTTGGCGTCCGAAATTGACCCGCTCGAGCCAGCGCGGCCAAGGCTCGCCGGCGTCGCGTGGGCCCACGGCCTCCCCCCGACGCACGATCTCCTTGAGCGTGAACGCACGCGACCAGGCGGCGGGGTCGAGCACGACCACCTCCCGGACGTGCCGGCGTTCGAGCCCGAGGACGAGGTCGGCGGCGCGGACCAGCTCGGCATCGACGCGCCGGCTGAGATGACCGCTGGCGTCGAGGCCGCGGCCGGCGAGCGCCTGGCGCGCCCCCTCCACGGCTGGCAGGTCGGGTTCGAGGAGACCGGCTGACCCGATCGTGGCCGTCGCCCCCCGCTCGCAGAGCCGACGCCGGAAGATCTCGGCCGCCATGGGAGAACGGCAGAGGTTGGCGGTGCAGACGACGAGGATCTCGGTCACGCCGGCAGCGTCGGGTTCACCCGCGCGAAGCAACTGACGATCGGGGGGCACTGCGGTGCCAGCCGCGCGCTCGGCGCGGCTGGTCTAGGCGATGGCTTCGCTGACGCGCCGACCCCGAATGGCCTTGCGGCGCCGAGCCGCCACGACCAGAGCCGTCCCGACCACCAGCACGGCGAGGCCGATCCAGATCAGCGGGAGGAGGTCGGAGCCCGTGAAGGCGAGCTCACCGGCACCGCGGGCGCCTGCCGCGGGCGCCGTGCCGGGGACCAGCTGCTCTGCCGGTTGGGGCGTCGGGGGGTATTCCTGCGCCATCGCCGAGGTGGCGAGCACGACGAGCATGGTGGCACTCGCCGCGAGCAACATCAGGAACCTGCGCATGGGCGTGAACTCCCGTGTCTGGTTATGGCGGCCGAGACCGAGCCCCAAACCGCCGTGGGGCGAATACGGCACTCTGGCACGGCGGAGGGTGCGTTGTCCAGCACCAAACCAGGGTCTTCGGGCCGTTTTGCTACCCCTGATGGAGCTGCTCCCAGAGGTTCGCCACGCCGGTGGGCTCCAGTCGCACCTGCATCGTGGTGGTCTGGTCGAACTCGAACGTGCCTTGGGCGTGGCGGTCGCCGTTGGTGCCGAGCCCACGGGTCTCGGCGATGCGCCACCCCTCGGGCACCTCGAGCTCGACGGAAACGTCGTCGGGGGTGAGGAACGGCTGGCGCACGAGCTCGAGCGTGTACCAGCGATCGGGGCCCAGGCTGACTTCGCCGTCGAGACCGAGGGAGAGGGTCGTGGTCGTCCCGGAGAGGGTGCTCAGGAACGTGGAGAAGACGTTGCGCCCGAGCTCGGTATCTGCCGCGACCTCGATCGGGACGCCGTTGACATTGACAGCGGTCAGGCCCGCCGGCGTGTAGACCGACACGTAGGAGAAATTCTCGCCGGCGACGAACCGATCTTCGAGGCCCTCCGACGGCCCGATCACGCTCTGGGGCAGCAAGGTGTCGGGAGCGGTGTTCTCCAGCCCGACATCCAGGCTGCCGGTCAGGTGGGCCGACCTTCCCGATGTCGGCTCGATTCGCACCGAGTAGTCCATGTGGCGGCGCAGGTAGTAGTCGATCTTGTTGGCGCCGGCGTTCTGGGTGACGAGCATGAGCCCGTCGCTGCTCGTCGGTGGGACGGATCCCTCGGCGTTGACGAGCTCGGCGATCTCCTGCTCTCCCGGCCGGGTGAAGTACAGCGAGAAGTGGCCCTCGCGGGCGGCCCTCCCCAGCACGTTGGCGACGCGACCGGGCCGGCCGAGGTCGCCTTCGGTGGCGACGTCGAAGACCTCGTCGGCGACGTCGCCGAGGAAGTCGGCACGCGCCGGCTCGCGGGCGAAGGCCTCGTACGCCTCGCTGAGCGTGACATCGACGACGTTCTGAGGCGTGAGGGGCACGGGCCAACCCTCGACGGATACGGGTCCCGTGAGCTGGAGAAGGGCGGCGAGCCCGGCGGGGTCGACGGCGATGACGCCGTCGATCGACTCACCGCCGGACTGGGGATAGAGCTCGGCGATGACCTCTCCGACGACGGGGAAGTCGGGTGACATGTTCACGTTCTGCCACGTCAGGGCGGGTTCGAATTGGCCGTACCGATTCAGGTACTCCTCCGGGCCGGTGATCGTGGCGTCGGGACCGCTGCGCTGGTTGAGGACATCGACGCGGTCGATGAACTCGAGGTCGACCTTGCCGTCCTGGGCGGTGAGGATGCCCCAGTTCCCGATGAAACCACCGGTCGCGCGCAGCTCGGCGGGGTTCTGCACCGCGAGGAAGTAGCGGCGCGGCCCCTCGGCGCCGAGGACCGCCGGTGCGACCTTGGCGGCGGCGGCCCCCCGGACTGCGTCCTGCTCGGTGTCGGCGAGCTCCTCCTCGACCTCGTCGACGGCGTCGCGCACCGGCTCGACCAGAAAGGCCGTGTTGAGGTCGTCGACCCGGTCGGCGGTCTTCGACAGCAGTGCCGCCGCCTCCTCCAGCGCCGGCGTGATCCGCCGTACCTCCTCGATGTCGATCCGTCCGCCCCGGAGCCGCAGCTTCTCGGGGTCGACGGGAGCCGTGAGCTGTTGGCCGGCACGAGACAGGTCGAGACCGGCCGCCGACAGTTCGCGCGCGGCATACAGGTTCGACCCCAGCACCGGTACGGCGAGCCCCGGCGTGAGGAGGGGACTCCCCAGCTTGTCGTGGGCCTCGCCGAAGTCCTCGGCAGCCTGGGCGAACCGTTGAGCGGCGACGTCGGGCTCGCCCCGCCGAGCCGCGGCCACCGCCTGGTGGGCTGCCGATCGCCCGTCGGTGAGGAGGTTCCGGGCATCGATGCCGGCGAGGACCGTCATGAGCGACGCCGCCACCGCCACCAACCCCATCGCGAGCAGCACGACGATCGCGATGCCACTCGGTCCGCGGGCTCGCTCCTTGTAGACGTGTCCGTGGACGGCGACGAACGTCAAGGCAATCAGCGGGAGGGCGGCGACCGCGGCGCCGATCTCGGCGTCGAGCAGGCCGCGGCCGACCACGACCGCGATGGCTGACAGTATGAGCTGGACGGCAGTGAGCACGCCGACGACGCGCCCCGTTCCCCATTCGCGTGCTCGGAGCCGGTGCGGGAAGTGGTCGGGCCGCCGGATCAGCAACTGCTTCCGGTGCCGGAGCCGCGTGAGCGCCACGACGGTGGCGTCGGTGATCGGGAGCCCGAGCAGGATCACGACGACGGCGAAGCTCTCCGGTGCATCGATGGTGGGGCGGATCTCGATGGCGGCGACCGCGAGCATGACGCCGACGGGCAGACTGCCCGCCTGCCCGACGAAGAGCGACGCGGGCCGCAGGTTGTACCCGAGGAAGCCGAGGCATGCTCCACCGAGGGCGACGGCGACCGTGGCCAGCGCGTCCTGTTCGCCGAAGGCCGCGAGGCCGAAGACCCCCGCAGCCGCGGCAGCCCCCACGAACGCGACCAACCCGTCGGTGTTACCGAGTCCGGCCACCGCGGCGGTGAGCGCCGCGATCGCGAGGACAGTGAGGACGACGTCGGTCTCCGGCACCCCGGTGAGCTCGGCGCGGACACCCCCGAGCACCGGCACGATCGACGCCGCCAGGAGCGCCAGCGCGACGGCCCGGCCGCGGAGGTCGCCCCGATCGGCGAGCGCTCCCACGAGCGCCATCGCCGCCACAGCCACTGCCAGCGCCACCAGTGCATCCGGTCGGTCGGGAGCGAACACCCATCCGACGAGCGCGACCACCAACACCACGCCACCGGATCGGCGCAGCGAGTGCGACGAGGTGATCGGGCGGCGGGCGGCGCTTCGCAGCAGCGACCCGCCGGCAAGCGCCAGCAGCGCCGCGATCGTGAACGCCAGGCCCCAGCGGTTGGTCACGGACTACCGAGGTTCCACGGTCGCGCCGGCCAGGGGACGCGCCGTGTCGGGCGCGCCACGCTCAGGCACCATGCTCACCCACTCGACGGCGGTGCACTCGCGGCCCGGATCTCGCTGCAAGTCGCAGATTCTGACATCTGGCGGCCCGAATCCCGGGTCGCGCTACTCCAGCGGAAAGGCCGCCGAGCCGGCGCGCTCGTCGATCGGAAGGAACAGCTCGTCGGGCCGCGGCGCCCCGAACTCGGGTCGCGCCGCGATGGATGTGACCGCGCGGAGGCCACTTCGCGCCCGGTCGTGGTCACCTCGCGCGACGGCGTCGGCGAGATCACGCAAAGCCTCCTGGAGCTCGTCTTCCGTCAGCTCCACCGGCCGTACGGAGACGATCGCGGGGTGCGCGGTTCGCTCGATGTCCTCGCCCGGGCCGCTCATCTCCTCGACGAGCACCTCTCCCGGCCGCGGACCCGTGAACTCGATGCCGATCTCGTGCACTTCGTGTCCGCAGAGCCGGATCATGTCCTCCGCGAGGGCCAGGATATTGACGGGCTTGCCCATCTCGAGCATCAGCACGCCGCGATCCTCGGACGCCGCCGCCTGCAGGACCAGGCTGACCGCTTCGCGCGTGCTCATGAAGTACCGGGTCATGCGGGCGTCGGTCACGGTGACCGGGCCACCGGCCGCGATCTGGCGCTGGAACGTCGGAATGACGCTCCCGCGGCTTCCGAGCACGTTCCCGAAGCGCACTGCGCAGAACCGCCGGCCCGGCGGCGTCCGCAGCAGTACCACCTGCTCCGCCAGCCACTTCGACGCGCCCATCACGCTGCTGGGGCCGGCCGCCTTGTCGGTGGAGATCGACACCAGGCGCTCGGCGCCGCTACGAACGGCGGCGTCGACGACGTTCACCGTGCCGAGCACGTTGGTGTCGGCCGCCTCGCACGCGTGCGCTTCGAGGATGGGGACGTGCTTGTACGCGGCGGCGTGGAACACGATGTCGGGACGCAGGTCGTCGAAGATCTTGTGGAGTCCGCCCCGGTCGCGGATGTCGGCCAGGACCTGCCTGGTCGTCGCGGGGAGACCCTGGGCGGCATCGTGAAGGTGGGTCTCGTCGTGGTCGAGGACCACGAGCTCGGCCGGCTCGAAGCTCGCGACCTGGCGGGCGATCTCGGCGCCGATCGAGCCGCCGCCTCCGGTGACGAGGACCCGGCGCCCGGCGAGCAGCGCCCGGACCATCTCGAAGTGGATCTCGACCTGCTCCCGTCCGAGCAGGTCGTCGATGCGCAGGTCACGGACGTCGCGCAGCGACGCCCGACCGCGCACGAGCTCGGCGATCCGGGGAACGACCTTCACCGGCACGCCCGCCGCGGAGGCGCCGGCCGCGACCCGCTCCGCGACCGTGGGCTCGGCCCGCGAGATCGCGAGGAGCACCTGATGGACCTCCAGGTCGAGTACGACCCGCTCGAGCTCGTCGATGCCGCCGATGATCGGCACTCCACTCAGCGACCGTCCCCGGATCTTGATGTCGTCGTCGATCACGGCAACCGGGATGAGACCGAGCTGCTGGTTGCGCCGCATCTCGCGGACCGCCGCCGCCCCGCCCGCGCCCGCACCCACGACCGCGATCCTGAGGCCGGGGCCCCGCTCACGGGACCGCCGGAACGCGAACAGCCGCGACTGGAAGCGGGTCGCACCCATGACCATGACCGACAGCACCGGGCCGACCAGGAGGACCGACAGCGGCAGGCGGTACCGGGTTGGCCACACGAAGATGCCCAGCAGCGCGATCTCCACGGAAAGCCCGGCCAGGAGCAGGCGGCGGGCTTCTTCGATGCTGGCGTGCTCCCACATGTGCCCGTACGTGCGCCAGACGCGATTGGCGACGAGGTGCACGACCATCGCCACGGGCAGGAAGACGAGGAAACGGTCCCAGTACTCCGGCGGGACCTCGAGATCGAACCTGAGGACGAGCAGGACGGTGTAGACGGTGAAGACGACGAAGCAGTCGAGGAGCGCGAGCGACAGATCGGCGGGAATTCGGCTTGCCGCCCGCGCAACCGCGAGGCCGGGTGCCTGTCGCGCCGTCCGGCGCCGCTCAATACTTCGCTTCGCCACGCCAGTCTCCCGTACTTCCCCGAGGCGCGGGTGGACCACGCCTTGCCGGGTACCGCCGGGGCATTCTGTCCCAGTGGCGCCGCCGGCTCCAAGTGCAGGGCGCCCAACCACCGTCGGTAGGGTCGGGCGGTGATCCTGGAAGACCTCGCCAACAACACCGGCTTCCGCGACGGGCTGGTGGCCGGGGTGGTGGGCCTCGTGGCGATCGGTGCGCTCGCGCTCGCCCTCCGGCGACCGTCCGACCAGAGCCCGCTCGGTCTCGCCGGCGTCGCCGTCGTGCTCGCCACGCTGTTCGGGCTCGAGCGCCTGGAGGCCCTGGCCGACGACGAGCAGCTGCTCCTGGGTCTGCTCGTGCTCGCCGCCGGCGCGCTGATCAGCTCGCGGCTCCCGTGGCCGCTGGCACTCGGCGCGATCGCCGCGCTTCCCGGAGCGGCGCTCGTCGCATCGACGAGCGACGTTGCCAACATCGACATCGACTGGGTCCGGGTGCTCACGTTCGTCACGACCGCGGCGGGAGCCGCGCTCGTCGCCGACTTCGACCGTCACAACGGGCGCGCCGGGCTCGCGCCGGTTCTCCTCGCGGTGACGGCGCTCGGGATGTACACGACCGTGCCCGACACCGAGCAGGCCGCCGTGCTGGTCGGGGCGACGCTGCCCCTCGTCCTCCTCGGATGGCCGAAGCCGCTCGCGTCGCTCGGGGCGCCCGGCGCGGCCGCCACCGTCGGGCTCGTCGTCTGGACGGCGTCGGTCGGCGGGCGGGGCCGGCCCGGGGCGATCGTGGGGGCGATGGCGTGCCTCGGTGTGATGCTCCTCGAGCCGATCGTGCGGCGCGGGTTCCGAAGGCGCCCGCCCCCGGAGCCCACCGGCCCGTTGTCGTCGGGCATGGTGATCATGGCGGCCCTCCACGTCGCGCTCGTGCTGTGCGTGTCGCTCGCCGCCGGCCGTGAGGTCTCGGCTCGGGCGGCCGCGGCGATCAGCGTGGTCGCGTTCGCGGCCGCGGCCGTCACCCTCGCGGTCATCCTCATGCTGCAACGGCCACGCGCGCGCGCATCGGGGCGGGCCTGAGCGATCGATCTGGTCGGGACATCTCGCGCACCCGATCAGGCGTCTCCGCGATCGCTCACGGTACCGTGAGCCGAAATGCCCGACCGCATCCGAATTCTCTGGCTCATCAAGGGTCTCGGGCCCGGCGGTGCCGAGCGCCTGCTCACGGCATGCGCGGCCGTGCGCGACCGTGACGCGTTCGACTACCGCGCCGCCTACCTGCTCCCGTGGAAAGACCACCTCGTTCCCGACCTCGAGGCGCTCGGGGTCGGGGTGTCGTGCCTCTCGGTGCGCGACGAGCGCGATCTCCGCTGGGCACTCCGTCTCCGATCCATGCTGCTCGATCGCCCGGTAGACGTGCTGCACGCACACTCGCCCTACGCCGCGGGGGTGGCACGCCTTGTCGCCCGCTCGCTGCCGCGGTCGAGGCGACCGCGACTGGTGTCGACCGAGCACAACGCGTGGCCGACGTTCGGTTTCGCCACGAGAGCGCTCAATGCCGCGACGAGCCCGCTCGATGACGCCGTCATCGCTGTCTCGGGTGACGTGCGCGACTCGATCCGCGGGCCCGCGCGCCGACGAGCGGAGGTTGTCGTTCATGGCGTCCTCCTCGAAGCGATACGGGTGAACGGTGCGCGCCGGGAGCAGTCGCGGGAGGAGCTCGGTATCGGCCCCGACGACGTGCTCGTCGCGACGGTCGCGAATTACGTGCCCAAGAAGGACTACCCGACCCTGTTGGAGGCGGCGCGCCGACTCGCCGCCCGCGATCCGTCGATACGCCTCTGCGCGGTGGGGCAGGGACCGCTCGAGCACGACGTCCACGAACTGAGCCATCGGCTCGGGCTCGACGAGCAGGTGATCCTGACGGGCTATCGGGAGGACGCCGTCGCTCTGCTGGCGGGTGCCGACGTCTTCGTGCTCTCGTCGCGGTTCGAGGGACTTCCCGTGGCGCTCATGGAGGCGCTGGCGCTCGGACTGCCCGTGGTCGCCACCTCCGTCGGCGGTGTGCCCGAGGCCGTCGAGCACGGAGTCGAAGGCCTTCTGGTGCCACCCGGAAGACCCGACCTGCTCGCCGACTCGATCTTGGAGCTCGCCGCCGATCGGCCACGTCGCAAGGAAATGAGCGACGCCGCTCGGGCGCGGAGTGACGGCTTCGACATCGAACGCACCGTTCAGCGAATCGAAGGGATCTACCGCGAGGTCGCTCGACCTTGAGGACGGCGCCGCTCGAGATTCGTCGTAGCCGCCAGGAGGACGTCCCGGGTGTGCTCGCGTTGCTTCGCCACTCTCTCGGTTGGCCGGACGACGTGCGTTACGAAGAGCTGTTCGCGTGGAAGCACCGCGACAATCCGTTCGGCGCGTCGCCGGCGTGGGTTGCGCTCGACGGGGACAAGATCGTCGGTTTGCGCATCCTGATGCGGTGGGAGTTCGAGCAGGCCGCGCGGGTTGCACGCTCGGTGCGCGCCGTCGACACCGCGACACATTCCGACTATCGGGGCCGGGGGGTGTTCAGCGACCTGACCCTGCGCGCGATCGACGAGCTGGAATCGGAGCAGGTCGCGTTCGTGTTCAACACGCCGAACGCCCAGAGCCGTCCCGGCTACCTCAAGATGGGATGGCGCATCGTCGGGCGGCTCCCGCTCGTCGTCCGACCGCGCTCCGCTCGGGCTCTGGGTCGAATGATGCGGGCCCGGACGCCGGCCGAGCGATGGTCGGCCCCGAGCGAGATGGGGATGCCCGCCTCGGAGGTTCTCGCTGAACACGACACCATCGCACGGTTATTGTCGTCTCGAGCACGATCGTTCCGGATGCGCACTCGCGCGACGCCGGAGTACCTCCGATGGCGCTACGGCAGCCCTCTCGTCGAGTACCGGGCCGTGCTTCCCCCCGAAGGTCTCGAGACCGGGTTGGTGATCCTCCGTGTCCGCCGGCGTGGCCAGGCCCGGGAGGCAGTTCTCTGTGAGATCTTGGCGGCCGACGACGACGCGCACTTGCGACGGCACCTCGTCCGCCAGGTCGTCCGAGCTGTCGATGCCGACTACGTGATCGGCATCGATGCCCGGGTGATCTGCCCCGAAGGCCTGGTGCGATTGCCGAGGCAAGGCCCGATCCTCGCTTGGCGAGGCCTGGGCCAACCAGCGATGCCGACGCTGCGTGACTGGAACGTCACCCTCGGCGACGTCGAGCTGTTCTGAGAACGTGCGCGATCATTCGGCGGTGCCGAGCTCACTTCTCCAGCGCGCCGTCAAGACGTCTGCCGCCGCCGCTGACCGTCTTCGGCGCCCTCGGCGAGGTGTCGTCGTCCTGCTCTACCACCGGGTCGGCGCGCGCTCTCGTCTCGAGGTCGACCTTCCCCGTGAGCTGTTCGAAACCCAGATGGAGATTCTTGCGGCTGACAGCCGGGCGACCTCGCTCGACGACGCGCTGCGCCAGCTCGACGGCGACGCGCTCCCGGCACGCGACCCTGTCGTCGTCAGCTTCGACGACGGGACCGCCGACTTCGCGGAGGTCGCGTTGCCAATCCTGGAGCGGCTCCGCATCCCCGCGTTGGTCTACGTGACGACCGACTTCGTGGAGCACGCACGGCCGTTCCCCCACGACGGGACGCCGCTCTCCTGGGAGGCGCTCCGCGACGCGCTCTCCACCGGGCTGGTCTCGGTCGGCTCGCACACCCATTCGCACGCCCTGCTCGACCGGGTGCCACCGGAGGAGGCCGAGCACGAGCTCGACCGGTCGATCGATCTGATCGGCGAGCGCCTGGACATCCGCGCCGAGCACTTCGCCTACCCGAAGGCCGTACGGGGATCTCCGGCTGCCGAAGCGGCCGTTCGCCGCCGGTTCCGCTCCGCGGCCCTCGCCGGCACGCGCCCGAACCGGTACGGGCGCACCGATCACTACCGGCTCGCTCGTTCACCGATCCAGGTCGCCGACGGGATCCGATGGTTCCGCCACAAGGCAGCCGGCGGCATGGGCCTCGAAGACGATCTCCGCCGCCTCCTCGATCGTCGCCGGTACGCCCGGATGACCCGATGACCCGGGCGGCGCGGGGCGGGCGGGCTCGGCTGATCCACGTCACGACGACCGACATGAGCCTCGCCCTGCTCCTCGGGCCCCAGCTCCGGGCGTTCGCCGACGCCGGCTACGAGGTCGTGGGAGCCTCCGCGCCGGGCCCGTACGTCGACGATCTCGAGCGGGAGGGAATCACTCACCGGCCACTGCGCCACGCCACGCGTGCGCGGGCTCCGCACCGCGACGTCGCGGCCCTCCTCGAGCTCCGGGCGACGTTCAGAGAGTTGCAGCCCGACCTCGTCCACACGCACAACCCCAAGCCGGGGGTCTACGGCCGGCTGGCCGCGCGCTGGGCCGGGGTCCCCGCCATCGTGAACACGGTGCACGGGCTCTACGCCCTGCCCTCGGATCCCTGGCGCAAGCGCATGGTGGTCTACGGCCTCGAGCGCGCCGCCGCCGCCTGCTCGCACGCCGAGCTCGTCCAGAACCGCGAGGACCTCGACGTGCTCGCGCGAGTCGGCGTGACGAGGCACAAGCTCACGCTCCTGGGCAACGGCATCGACCTCGCTCGGTTCGATCCTGCCGTGGTCGATCCCGCCCGCGTGACCGCGCTCCGCCGGGAGCTGGGCGCCGGTCCGGAGGACGTGGTGTGCGGAGTCGTCGGCCGGCTCGTGTGGGAGAAGGGCTACCGCGACGTATTCGAGGCCGCAACGATGCTCCGCGCCGCTTCGCCGCACGTCCGGGTGGTCGTCGCCGGGCCCCGGGACCCTGCCAAGGCCGACGCGGTTGGCGAGGCCGAGATCGCCGCCGCGCGCGCCGCCGGCGTGTTGTTCCTCGGCTTCCGGAACGACATCACCGACCTGTACGCCGCAATGGACCTGTACGTCCTCGCATCCCACCGCGAGGGCTATCCGCGCTCCGCCATGGAGGCGGCTGCCATGGGAGTCCCCGTGGTCGCGACCGACATCCGGGGCTCCCGTGACGTCGTCGACGACGGTGCCACCGGAGTGCTCGTGCCGCCGCGCAACGCGGGCGCGCTGGCCACGACGGTGACGTCGCTGGCCACCGACGCCGGTCTCAGACGACGCATGGGAGAAGCGGGCCTCCGCAAGGCCCGAGCCCAGTTCGATCAGCAGCGCGTCGTCGACCTCACACTCGACGTGTACGAGCGCCTCCTGCGCGCCCGTCCCCGCCAGCCCGTGTCGTGATCGTCCGCCCCGCCCTGGTGTCCGACGCGCGCCGTGTCGCCGAGCTGCACATCGACCGCATTCACGACGGTTTCCTCGCCACGCTGGGCCCCGCGTTCCTCCGCCGGCTCTACCGCCGCGCGGTGCTCTCCCCGCGGGCGTTCGTGCTCGTCGCCGGTGACGCCGAGCGGGTGGTCGGGTTCGTCGCCGGCGTCGACGACCTGAAGCGCTTCTACCGCTGCTTCCTGCTGCGGGACGGCCTGGTTGCCGGGACCGTCGCGGCACCGCGGCTGATCCGGTCGCTGACGCGCGTGCTCGAGACCCTGCGCTACCCGGCAACCACCGATGGGCTGCCGAAGGCCGAAGTGCTCGCGGTGGCGGTCGACGAGCGCTGCGCCGAGCAAGGCATCGGCCGCAGCCTGGTGGAGGCCGCGACGAGCACGTTCCGGGAACGAGGCGTGCCGGCCGCCAAGGTCGTGGCCGGCACCGGGAACGCTCGCGCTCTCCGGCTCTACGAGGGCTGTGGCTTCGCCGCGAACCGGACGATCGCGGTCCACGGGCGTGCCGAATCCGAGGTGCTGGTGTGGCCTTCGTCGTAGCGCTGGGCGTCGCCTTGGTCGCCACGCCCGTCGCCGCGGTCGTCGCCAACCGCCTCGGCGTCGTCGACCGGCCGGGTCCGCACAAGCTGCAGGCCCAGCCGGTTCCCTATCTCGGCGGTGTCGGGGTCTCCGTGGCGGTTGCGGCCGCGGTCGTCACGTCTTCTCCCCGGATCCTCCTGCCGCTCGGCCTGGCACTGGCGCTCGGCGTCGCCGACGACGTACACAGCCGGTCACCCGGGTTCCGGATCGCCGGCGCCGTCGTGGTCGGAGCCACTGCGGGCTGGGCAGTCCCGATGCCCATGCCCCTCGGTGGCATCGCGACCGCGGTAGCCGTGGTCGGCCTGCTGAACGCACTCAACCTGCTCGACGGCCTCGACGGGCTCGCGGCCGGGGTGGCCCTCATGGCTGCCGTGGGCTTCGCCGCGATCGGGGGTGATGCCCGCGGTCCGGCGCTCGCGCTGGCCGGCGCGCTCACCGGCTTCCTCGCGTTCAACCGCCCTCCCGCCCGCATCTACCTCGGCGACGGGGGCGCGTACCTCACCGGCACCGCCCTGGCGCTGCTGGCCGCCCTGCTGTTGGACTCCGATCGCGGCGTGTCGACCTGGGCTGCCGTCCCGCTCCTCGTCGCGGTCCCCGTCCTCGACACCGCAGTTGCGCTCGTCCGACGGTTCCGCGCTCGCCGCCCGCTCTTCGCCGGCGATCGGGGTCACGTCTACGACCAGTTGGTCGACCGGGGGCGGTCCCCCGCTGCGGTCACCGCCGGGCTCGTCGCCCTCCAGGCGGTCCTCGCGCTCGCGGCGATCGGCATCGCGACGATCGACACTGCCTGGGCGGTGGCGGTCTCCCTGGCATGTGCGCTCGCGCTGGTCGCCGCGATCGGTGCGGGGCGCTTCACCACGGCGTCCGGCGCGTGGGGCGGCACGTCGTGAGCATTCCCGCGCTCCTGGGCGGAAGACCGGCGTTCCCCGACGGGATCCCGCTCTCCCGGCCACCCGCGCCACCGCTCGACCGCGTGGTGAGGCGGCTGGCCCCCTCGTACGACAAGGGCATCCTGACGAACGGACCGCTCGTGGCCGAGCTCGAGCGCCGGTCGGCCGAACGCCTCGGGGTCAGGCGCGTCGTCGGGGTGGCATCGTGCACGGCCGGCCTCATGCTCGCCCTGCGGGTGCTCGAGCTCGATGGGGCGGTGCTCGCGCCGAGCTTCACCTTCTCCGCGGGGCCGCACGCGGTCGCCTGGAACGGCCTACCCGTCGCGTTCGCGGAGTGTGATCCGCAGTCGTTCCAGTTGGACTGCACCGACGCCTCCGACCGCCTCGAGGGAGCGGGAGCGGTGATGGCGACGCATGTCTTCGGTGCGCCATGCGACGCCGGCGCGGTCGAGAAGCTCGCTGCAGCCGCGGGCGTGCCGGCCGTGTTCGACGCCGCCCACGCCTTCGGCGCCCTCCGCGGCGGCCGTCCGGTGGGTGGCTTCGGCCACGCCGAGGTCTTCAGCCTGAGCCCGACAAAACCCCTGACGGCCGCCGAGGGCGGCCTGGTCGCAACCGGGCGCGACGACTTGGCCGACGCGGTGCGGATCGGCCGCGACTACGGGAACCCGGGCGACTACGACACCCGGTTCGTCGGACTCAACGCGCGCATGTCGGAGCTTCATGCCGCGGTCGCACTCGAGTCGCTCGCGGAGCTCGATGAGCACATCGCGACGCGGGAGACACTCGCCCGCCACTACATCGACGGCCTCGGCACGATCCCGGGCGTCGAGCCGCAGCACGTCGACATCGGTGACCGTTCGACCTGGAAGGATCTCACGGTGCGGGTGAGCGCTCACGATTTCGGCACCGGCCGGGATGCGCTCGTTGCCGCGCTGCGCGCCGAAGGGGTGGACACCCGCCGGTACTTCGACCCGCCGGTGCACCGGCAGCGCGCCCACGCCGGCGCCCAGCCGGTGAACCTCCCGGTCACCGACGATGTGGCGGCAAACGTGGTGAGCCTGCCCATCTACCGCGACCTCGACCCGGGCGTGGTCGATCGCATCGTGGAGGTGATGGCAACGGTGCACGCCCACGCCGACCAGATCACGGGCGCGGTGAGCGACGAGTGACCGGAGCGCGGACGGCTCATGGAGCGCCGCTGCTCCACGTGATCACATCGAACGACCGACGCGGAGCGGAGGTGTTCGGCTGTCAGCTCAACTCGGCGTTGACGGCCCGGGGACGCGCAGGAGAGGCCGTCGCGCTGGCGCCCGGCTCGGACACCGTCGGGCTGCCCGTTCCCGTTCTCGGCCGATCCCGGCGCAGCGCCGGCACCCTGGCCGCACTGCGCCGCAGGAGCAAGGCCGCGGGCGCCGTGATCGCGCACGGCTCGACGACCCTCCCGATGACGGCGCTCGCTCTCGCGGGGACGGGCGTGCCGCTCGTGTACCGCAACGTCGGGGATCCTTCGTACTGGGCAACCACGCGAGCGCGGCGGTTTCGGACGGCGAGCGCTCTGCGGCGCACACGCGCCGTGGTGGCACTCACGAGCAAGAACGCCGATGCGCTCGCCCGCATCTACGGGCTCCCCGAGCACAAGCTCTGCGTGATCCCCAACGGCGTGCCGGCCGAGAGGTTCCACGCGACGGACCGCGCCGTCCAGGACTCCGTCCGGCACTGCCTGCGCCTTCCGCGAGACGCGGCCGTGATCCTGTATCTGGGAACCCTGAGCCCCGAGAAGGACGTCGCCACCGCGATACGCGCCGTCGCCCAGCTGAAGTCAGAACCCCGCGAGACGATCCTGGTGGTCGCGGGCGACGGCCGCGATCATGCTCCTCTCGAGCGGCTGGCCGCGGAGCTCGCCGCCGGCCGGGTTCACTTCGTGGGCCCCGTCGACGATCCCGAGACCTGGCTCGCGGCCGCGGACGCGCTCGTGCTCCCGAGCCTGACCGAGGGCCTTCCGGGCGTCCTCATCGAGGCGGCGTTCGCCGGACTTCCCGTCGTTGCCACCGACGTCGGGTCGGTACGCGAGATCGTCGTCGCGGGCGAGACCGGGCTGCTCGTCCCTCCTCGACAGCCCGGTGAGATGGCCGCGAGCCTGCGGCACGCCCTCGCACGGGCTTCGGAGATGGGTCAGGCAGCCCGAGAGCACTGCTTGGCGACGTTCGACATGGCCGTTGTCGCCCCGCAATGGGACGATCTCCTCGCCGGAGTGTGCGGTTGAGCTCCCGAACGCTCAGTGTCGCGGTGATGGGCCATGGCACGAGCTTCCCCGCATGGCAGGCACTCGCGTTGCGCGACCTGCTCGCGGTGCCAGGCGTCTCCGTTCCGCTGCTCATCGTCGACCCCCGGCGGGCGGAGGCGGCGGATCGCCGCCGGCGCCGATGGCAGGACCCGGCGCTGCTCTGGCGCGTGTACAACAACCGTTGGGTCGCGCGCCGATCCGCCGCTCTCGGGCAAGTCGACCTCTCGAACGAGCTCGACGCCGCGACGGTGCTCAGAGCACGGGTCGAGCGCCGGGGAAAATGGTCCGAGCACTTCAGCGACGACGATCTCGCGACCATCCGGGACCACGCACCCGACATCATCCTTCGGTTCGCGTACGGGATCATCCGCGGACAGATCCTCGACATCGCCCCGTTCGGTGTGTGGTCGTTCCACCACGGCGACATCGAGCGCTACCGAGGTGGGCCGCCGGCATTCTGGGAGATCGACCGCGACGACGACGTGACCGGCGCGGTGCTCCAACGGCTGACCGATCGTCTCGACGGTGGTGTCGTGCTCCAGCAGGGCTGGTTCGCAACGGTGAAGCATTCGTACGTGCGCAACCTCGATCGCGTGCTCTTCGGCGGTGCGCACTGGCCGGCGCAGATGTGCCGCGAGGTTCTCGCCGGAAGGACCAGCCGGACCGCGGCCCCGCCGACAACCTCGCACGCACCGATCGACCACAATCCGACGACTGGCCAGATGGTGGGGTTCGTGGGGCGTCTCGGACGCAACTGGCTGAAGGGGCAGACGCGGTCGATCGTGCTCACCGACCGGTGGCGCATCGGCGTTGTCGATGCTCCCATCGCCGACGTCGCGCAGCATGGCGCGGCGGATCCGCGGTGGATCGCCGCCGGGGTTCCCCGATGTGAGTACGTGGCGGACCCGTTCCCGGATCCCAGCACGGGTAGCGTCCTCGCAGAGCACTTCTCGTACCGCTCCCGCCAGGGGCGTCTCGTCCGCATCGACCCCCGCGAGGCGTCGCCCCGGATGCAGCCCGTCGACGCTCCGATCGCTGCCCATGCGTCCTATCCGTTCACGCTCGTCGCCGATGGACGCTCGCTCTGTTTCCCCCAGATCGCGGGGGACGCGGGCGTCCAGAGCTTCGAGCTCACCGATCGCGGACTGCGGACGATGCGGCTTCTCGTGCCGGACGTGCACGCCATCGATCCCACACTCGTCCAGCACGACGACCACTGGTGGCTGTTCTTCACCGACGGCGACCGGGGCCCGATGAGCCACCTGCACGTCTGGCATGCCCGCGCGCTCGGCGGGCCCTGGGAGCCTCACCTCGCGAACCCGGTCAAGGTGGACGTCCGTTCCGCCCGTCCGGCCGGCACGCCCTTCGTCGTCGGCGGGGCGTTGCACCGTCCGGCACAGGACTGCTCGGTGACCTACGGCGGCGGCATCGTCGTCAACCGGATCGAGAGGCTCACCCCTCACGAGTTCGAGGAACGCCCCGTCAGCACCCTGCGGCCGCACGGAACCTGGGCCGGTGCCACCGGCTGTCACACACTCTCGTCCGTCGATGACCGCACGCTGATCGACGCCAAGTGGGCGGAGATCTGCCCCGTGGCGACCGTGGGCGAGCTGCGCGCTCGCATCGGGCGGCTCGCCGTACGCCGGGCGAGGTCGTGAGGGTTCTCTACGTCATCGACGCGCTCGGTGAGGGTGGGACCGAGTCGTCGCTCGCCGATCTGTTGCAACCTCTCGCTGACCGCGGCGTCCAGTCGACCGTCGTCATCCTCAAGAGCAGGGGTGAGGAGGGCGTCGAGCAGTCGCTCAGGCGACGCGGCGTCGACGTCCGCGTCATCGCGCCCCGCCGCCTCCCCGGACAGGTCCGCGCGTTGCGATCCGTCATTCGAGAGGTGAAGCCGGATCTCGTCCATTCCATGCTCTTCGCTTCGGACCTGCGAGCACGGATCGTGCGCGCCCGCGGAGGCCCTCCGCTCGTGAACAGCATCGTGAACACGAGCTACATCCCCGAGCGGCTCGTCAACCCCCAGCTCAGCGCCCGGAAGCTCGCGGCCGTGCGCCTCGTCGACAAGGCGACCGCTCGATGGGTCGACCGGTTCCACGCGGTATCACAGCCGGTGGCCCGGCACACCGCTTCGAGCCTGGGCGTGCCGCCGTCGATGATCACCGTGATCGAGCGCGGCCGTGACGGCAGCTCGCTCGGCAGGAGGAGCGAGGAGCGGAGCGCAACCGCGCGCGAGGCGCTGGCAATCGGCGCCGGCAGCTTCGTCATCGCGAACCTCGCCCGCCACGAGCACCAGAAGGGGATCGACACGCTTCTCCGGGCGACCGCGTCCATCAGCCGCGACCTGGATGTCGTGGTCGTCCAGGCGGGTCGCGACGGGCGCGCCACGACCGAGCTGAGGACGCTCCACGCTGCGCTCGGACTCGGCGATCGCTTCCGCTTCCTCGGCCACCGCAAGGACGTCGGCGACATCCTCGCCGCCGCCGATATCTTCGCGTTCCCGTCGCGCTATGAAGGCATGCCGGGTGCGGTGATCGAGGCGCTCGCCCTCGGCCTGCCGGTCGTGGCTGCTGAGATCGCAACAGTGACTTCGATCCTCGATGTGAACGAGAACGCGTTGGTGTTCCCCGTCGACGACGCCGAAGCGCTGGCCGACAGATGCCGGGAGCTGTCACTCGATTCGGCGCGGCGAGGAGCGATGGGTCGTCGCAGCCGCGAGCTCTTCGAGGAGCGGTTCACGATGGAGCTCTCCGCTGACGCGATGGCGCAGCTGTACGACACCGTGGTCGAGCGCGCCCGTCCCGCCACCCGCTGAGCCGCGTCAGATCGCGCCGCTGGTCTGTGAGGGGCGATGCGGCACCTTCTCCAGCAGATCCGGGAGCGCTTGGACGCGCTGTCGCGCCTCCCCCACCGCCGTGGCTACTCGCGCTCGGGTAGCTGCACCACCTTCCACGATCTCGTGCAGGAGACCGACGAGCTCGCGAGGCCGGAAGTCGGCCTCGACGAGGAAGTGCGCGAGCCCGAGTGATTCGAAAATGCCCTGGGCCTTCTCCTCGGTCAGGGAGACCACGACCGCCGGCGTGCCGGCGATCATCGCGAAGATCGTCGAGTGCAGACGGCACCCGACCACGAACCGGACCGAGCCGTACAGGGACATCAGGTCGGTCGGCGAGAGGTCTCCGCTGATAAGCGTGGCGCGGTCGTCGGGTAGGCGGGCGAGGAGATCGGCCGAATCCCGAGCTTCGCCGCCCGACAGCTGATCGACGACCGCGATGCGGTCGACGAGCCCCTCGGCGATGGCAATCCCCAACGCCTCGGCGAGCCGGTCCAGGAATCGATCGCGTTCACGCGGGGGAACGAGGGATCGCACCGTCACGACCCCGACGGCACCCTCCAGCGCGTGCCGGCGGGCGGCCTCACGGCACTGCTCGACCGTCGGCGGATCCAACGCAAAAACGCTGTCCGGCACCTCGCGAACCCGATCGAACGGCACGCCGAGGACGCGCGCGGTGCGGTACGAGCGCGGGTCGCGTGCGAGCACCAGCGTCGCGCGGCGAAGGATCCAGCGGTTCAGCATCCGCGACTTTCGATCCCGGAAGGGACCGATCGACGAGGAGAACACCACGGTCGGGATGCCGAGCCGGCTGGCGTAGATGATCGGGAACGCCGTGTGCCAGAGCGCGAGCAGCCCCCCGAAACCCTGCCGGTCGACGAAGATGTACCCACCCCGGCTGACGACGAGCTCCGCGGCGGCGATCCGCCGCAGCGACTCGGAACCACCCGCCGGCTTGCCCCGAGCGACCGCCCAGAGAGAACGCAGCGTGGCGCGTAGTCCGGCCAAGCGACCTGGTGGAGCCGGGTAGGCCGGTGGGAGAAGCTCGACATCGGGGAAGCGCTGCATCGTCTGGCCATGCGACTGCGCGAGCTGCTGCCCCGGCTGAGCAACGACGATCACCGCGATGGGATGTCCCGGGAAGGCCTGCTGGACGGCTCGGATGCAGACGGCGGTGAGCGCGGCACCGCCACGGTTGTGGTCACTGAAGACGTTTCCGATGACGATCCCGCGTGCAGCGCTCAAAGCGGCTCCGACCGAAGCTCGAGGTGTCGACAGGTTAGGTTGGCAGTCATGGCCGATCTGCACGGGCGCGCGCAATTCGGCGCGGCCGCTGGTCGGTGGTCGCCCGTCATTCGTCGTCTCGCCCTCTTCGTCGCCGCCCTCGTCGTCGCGGGCGCGTGTGCCAGCGCGCCCGAGTCGGGCGACGGCGAGCCGGCGCCCGATGCAGCCGTCTCCACGGACGAGGCGCGCGGTGACAGGTGCGACCCTGCGGGCGAGCCGGCCCAGCCCTCGGGACCGGGGGCGGATGCCGTGACGCTCCAACAAGGCAATGGCGAAAGCCCCGCCGTGGAGGCCGTCGTCTATCCCCGGCCGGATTACGACGGCGATCCCTGGTCGCAATGGGGGCAGGGCCTGGTGCTGGCCGACGGCCGCTTCGTCTCCGGGATCGGCGACCACCTCGGTCGCAACGGGAACTCCTATTTCTTCGTGTACGACCCCGAGCGCGGTCGAATCACACGCTTCACCGACGTGCTGTCGCAGGTCGAGCACGAGGACGGCGAGTGGGGATACGGCAAGATCCACGGCCAGATCGTTGCGGGTGCCTGCGGCGAGGCCTACGTCGGCACCTATTGGGGCACCGACCAGGGCATCGAGTTCGGCCGCAGCTATCGCGGTGACCTCCTTCTCCGCCTCGACACGGCGACGCTGGAGCTCGACGCGCTCGGTGCCCCGCTCTCCGAGCACGGGATCCCGTCGCTGGCCGGGCCCGGCCCCGAGGATCTCGTGTACGGGGAGGCCGTGGTCCCGGCGCCGGAGGAAACGGCCGGGAGCAAGCAGGGTGCCTTCTTCGCCTACGACACGGCCGCGGGTGAGGTCGCGTTCCGCGCCGACGACGAGCGGCTGAACGGGTTCCGCAACATCATCGTCACCGACGACGGCACCGCGTACGTGTCCGCGGTCGGAAGCCGACTCCTCGTGTACGAGCCCGGCGCGCAGGAGCTGCGGATGCACCCCGAGCCGTTGCCGGGCGGCTTCCTGCGGGCGTCGACGCGCCCGGCCCCCGACGGCACGGTGTACGGGGTGACCGAGCGCCCGGCGAACCTGTTCGCCCTTCGCCCCGACGGTGCGATCGACGACCTGGGCGCCGCGGAGGGCTACACCGCTTCGCTCGCGCTCCACCCCGACGGCGATCGGTTCTTCTACGTGCCCGGCGCGCACGGCGACTCCGCCGAGCTGGGGGGCACACCGCTGATCGCGGTCGACACCGAGACGGGCGAGCACACCACGGTGGTCGAGCTCAACGAGCTGGCCGAGCAGGAGCTCGGGCTCACCCTGGGCGGGAGCTACAGCGTTGCCGTCGACCCGTCGGGTGACCGCGTGTACGTCAGCCTCAACGCCGGCGCCGACCGTACCGAGCCGTGGGGCGAAGTCGTCTTGGTGGTCGTGGACCTTCCGTGACGCGCTGCGCCGCAGGGCTGGCCGCGGTGCTGCTG
>JBOGFJ010000321.1:0-6494 GCA_050743385.1 Acidimicrobiia bacterium | reverse complement strand
GCGACCGCCGAGCGCGTGCGCGACGGGTGGTTCTGGAGCGGCGACCTCGGCTACCGCGACGAGGACGGCTGGTTCTACTTCGCCGGGCGCAGCTCCGATCGTCTCCGCGTCGACAGCGAGAACTTCGCCGCCGCGCCGATCGAGCACATCCTGTCCCGGCTGCCCGGCGTCGTGATGGTCGCCGTCTACCCCGTGCCCGACGCCCGCACGGGCGACCAGGTGATGGGCGCGCTCGAGCTCGCGCCCGGCACCGCGTTCGACGCCGACGCCTTCGCAGCCTTTCTCGCCGACCAGCCCGATCTCGGCACGAAGTGGGCGCCGCGCTACGTGCGGATCGTCGAGCGGATCCCGCTGACCGCGAACAACAAGGTCAACAAGCAACCGCTGCGGGGCGAGCGGTGGGAGACCGACGACCCGGTGTGGGTGCGGGAGAAGAACGACGCGCCTTACCGGCCCCTGACACCGGAGGGGCGCGCCGCCATACGCGCGGAGTTCGCTGCCCACGGCCGGGAGCACGTCCTCGACACGCTGTGAGGTGCGTCGATCAGCTCGACAGCTCTCGCTCGAGTGGCGTCCGAAAGCGCGGGGTCACCCGCACGTTCCCGAGCCAGGCGCCGAGGCCGGCGGCCGCCGCTGCGACCGCAGCGGTGACATCGCGGCCGACATCCTCGAGGAGCCGGAAGGCGACGTCGCCGTCGGGGCGCTGGGCCCAGCCTCCGACGATGCGACCGTTCCACCACACGGTCGGACCGGCGTTCCCGGAGCGGTCGAACAGCGCCGCTCGGTGCCCGCCGAGGAACCAGCCGCGCTCGGTCCATCCCATCACCGTGGTGTCGAGCGCCGGGAGGAGGGCGATCCACGGCTCGGGCCTCGTGACCGGCGCGAGATCGTCGGGAAGGATCGCCGCGGTTCCGGAATCGAGATCGACCTCGGCCGCGTCCAGCTCGGCCAGCACGTGCTTGACCTCACCCGCGGTCCAACCCGCCCACCACTTCAGGTCGGCGGGTGTGGCCGGCCCGAAGGTGGTGAGCCACCGCCGGGCGAGCTCGATCCTCGCGGCCTCGGTCGGGATGTCGTCGATGCCGGACACGCGGTTCTCCATGAGTGCCCAGCGGTACTGGCTGCTGGTCCACCCGCCAAGTGGCCGGGTGCGCACGACGCGGCCCTCGGTGGCGAGGAGGAACAGCACCCGCGTCGACACGCCCTGCTTGCCGGCCCACTTCTTCCCCTCGCCGTAGGGGATCTGCTCGCGAAGCTCGGGGACGTCCTTCGACAGCTCGACCGCGGTGGCTTCGCCCCGAGCCGCGATCGCGCGCAGCGTCGCGTCCTCCACCCCGCTGAGCCAGCGATCGCCGGTCGCGGTGATGCCCGCACCCTCCAGCAGTCCGACGAGGCGTCTCCACTGTTGCGCCACGAGCGCGCGGGTGCACGCGGCGTGCACGACCGGCGCGAGCTCGACCGGCTCCACGAACATCGTGCGGCGCATCCCGAGCATTCGGACGAGGGCGCGGTCGTCGTAGAGTGCCTGCTCGACCGCGTCCGTGTCGGCGACCTGCATGCGGGCGGTGGCGCCGAGGAACATCGACGCAGGGTCGGTCGCGTGCACCCCGACCAGGTCTCGGGCGACGTCCACGACGTTCGCGGCCCGCGTCGACGGCGCGAGGCGGTGACGAACGCCGAGTCGGGCGCGCCGTTCCTCGACGTCGATCCGCTTCACCGAGGCGAGGGGGCGGGAACGCCGATCGGATTCGGGTACGGCATGAGCCCCGTATCGAGGAGACCGGCCGTCAGCGGAGCGAGCGTGCGGAGGACGGTCTCGAGGCCCTCGGTCCCCAGTCGGTCGACGGGTGCGGCCGCGAGTCGATCGGTGGCGTGCTCGACGTGCTCGCGCGCCGCGCGCCCGTCAGGTGTCAGCCGGCCGTCGTCGTCGAGCCAGCCCCGAGCCTGCAGATGCTCGGTGGCCGCCTGCCAGTCGTCGTCGGTCCACCCGCGGTACGGCCGGATGGTGTCGAGCGACGTCCCGCTCGCCGCCACCTGCGTGACGTGAGCTTCACACGGACCGAAGCCGGCTGCGGTGAGGGCCACTACGTGACCGTCGCCGCGGTGCTCTCGCAGGAGCGTTGTCGCGTGCCACAGCGCGAGATGAGGCTCGTCGGGCCAGTGGAGCTTCCGGTTGGCGGCGAAGAGCGCCCGACCACTCGCGTCGCAGGGAGCAAGGGCGTCGCGAAGCCGGGCGGCCGCCTCCGCGACGCTGCCGCTCGGCGCGTGGGCGCCGAAGATGCGCCGTACGGCGGCGTCGACGCCGGCGAGCCGCGCTTCGATGGCTACATCGGGCGCCGCGATCGACCAGATCGAGGGGAGAGCGCGGGCCACGAAGTCGGGGTGGAAGCCGAAGAAGCAGGCTGTCACGACGCCAGGGCCCACCGCTCCCAGCGGCGCGGCGCGGCCGGCGAAGTACCCGCGCCAGAAGCCGCGCAAGCCCGCGCCCTCGAACGCGGCGTGCGCCTCGGGGGCGAAGTAGGTGACCGCGTGGTACGGCTCGGCCAGTCGCCACAGCTCCCGCGCCGGCGTCGTCACCGCGACCGCCGAGCACCGAGCGCGACCCAGGCTGAGAGGGCGGCTTCCTTCTGTTCCTGCCGCCACGGCGAGCCGACCGCCTTACCCAGCGCCGCCAAGTGCTCACGAAGCGCGGCCGGTCGGATTCCCAGCTCCTGCGCCGCGGTGGTGTCGAGCTCCTTGCGCGGGAGTCGGATGACGCGAAGCCCGTCGTGCTCGCCCGCGTCGATGAGCACGCGTCGGTACAACTCGCCCTCGGCGGCGTGCACGAGCGCGTGTGAGGCGAGGATCGCATCCAGCCTGTCGGGGACCTTGCCGCTGCCCACGCCGAGTGCCATTCCCACGACGCGGTGGCCGGCCTGCTCGAGCTCGTGTACGGCCTCGCGGACCGCGCGCCGACCAGCGGTGCGGGCGGTCCGCTCTGCCCGCTTCACCAGCGCTCGCGGATCGCGAGCCTCCTGAGCGGCGTGGAACACGTGCGCCGGGATCGTGTCGTCGACGAGCTCGACCCGCCGGCGCAGCGCGACCGTCGGCATCTCGGCCGGTCCGGCCAGTGCCACGAGTGCCGCCCAGCCGGTCCGAGCCTGGAAGCCGAGGGCGGCGTGCATGCCGGCGATGGTACGGGTGCCTGGCTGCAGCCCGGCGTTCGGCTGGATAGATTTAGAACCGGTTCTATGTTCCTCGACCTCACCCCCGAGCAGCAGGCGCTGCGGAAAGAGCTGCGCGAGTACTTCGCCGCGCTGCTGACGCCCGAGGTGCGGGGGGCGCTGGGCGAGCCGGGGGAGAACAGCGAGCTCTTCCGCCCCCTCGTTCGCCGGATGGGTGCCGACGGCTGGCTCGGCATCGGGTGGCCGAGGGAGTACGGCGGCCAGGGTCGTCCCGCCACCGACCAGTTCGTCTTCTTCGACGAGGTGCAGCGGGCGGGGGCGCCATTCCCGTTCGTGACCCTCAACACCGTCGGGCCCACGATCATGCGCTATGGGACCGACGAGCAGAAGGAGTTCTTCCTCTCGGGCATCCTCGCCGGCGAGATCAACTTCGCCATCGGCTACACCGAGCCCGAGGCCGGCACCGACCTGGCGTCGTTGCGCACGCGGGCCGTGCTCGACGGAGACGAGTGGGTGATCAACGGCAACAAGGTGTTCACCAGCGGTGCCAACCAGGCCGACTACGTGTGGCTGGCCTGTCGCACCGATCCCGAGGCGCCGAAGCACAAGGGCATCTCGATCATCGTGGTGCCCACGGCGTCACCCGGCTTCAAGTGGACACCCATCGTGACCGTCGGGAGCAACGTCACCACCGCCACCTACTACGACGACGTTCGCGTACCCGCGGGCAACGTGATCGGCGAGGTGAACGCAGGGTGGCGCCTCATCACGACGCAGCTCAACCACGAACGTGTCGGCCTCGCGGCCATGGGTGGGCTCGCGCACCGGCTGTGGGACGAGGTGCTCGAGTGGACGAAGCAGACCGATTCGGGCCAGGGCGCCAAGATGATCGACCTCGCGTGGGTGCAGCTCGACCTTGCCCGCACCCACGCGCGGCTCGAGGCGATGAAGCTGCTCAACTGGCGCATGGCGAGCGCAGTCGCCGCCGACGCGCTCACGCCCGCCGACTCCTCGGCGGCGAAGGTGTACGGCACCGAGACGCTCGTCGACGTGTACCGCACCCTGCTCGGCATCGTCGGCGCTGCCGGCTACCTGCCCGCGGGCACGCCCGGCGCGGTGCTGCACGGCGACCTCGAACGGGCAGGCCGGGCCGCGCAGATCAACACCTTCGGCGGCGGCGTGAACGAGATCCAGCGGGAGATCCTCGCCACCGCCGGACTCGGGATGGCGCGCGGCGCCCGCTGACCTGGTACTGGGGGAGACGAGATGACCACCACCGCCGACGCGCCCGACACGGAGAAGCAGGCGTTCCTCGCCAAGCTCAAGTCGTTCGAGGGCAAGGAGGCCGGCCCGGCCGAGCGCGGCCCCGATCCGGTGAACCAGGCGATGATCCGCCATTGGGTCGAGGCGATCGGTGACGACAACCCCGTCTACGTCGACCCGGACGCGGCCGCGGCATCGGTGCACAGCGAGATCGTGGCCCCGCCCGTCATGCTCCAGGCGTGGGTGATGCGGGGTGTACGCCCCCGCCCGGGCCGCGGCGCGGCCGCTGGCAACGCCCGCGACGAGCTGATGCACCTCATCGACGACGCCGGCTTCACCTCCGTGGTCGCGACCAACTGCGAGCAGGAGTACGCGCGCTACGTCCACCTCGGTGAGCACCTCTCGACCACGACGGTGATCGAGTCGGTGTCGGAGGAGAAGGCCACCGGTCTCGGCGTCGGCCACTTCGTGACGACGCGCGTCGAGTACCGCACCGACGACGGCGAGCTCGTCGGCACGATGCGGTTCCGGATCCTGAAGTTCAAACCCGGCACCGGCCGCGCCCGCGCCGATGCCGACGCCCCGGAAGCGCGGCCGCCGCGCCCCCGACCGGCGGTCACACAGGACAACGCCTTCTGGTTCGAGGCGGCCAAGCAGCACCGGCTCCTCATCCAGCGGTGCGCGGGGTGCGGTCGGTTGCGGCATCCGCCCGGGCCGGTCTGCCCACGGTGTCGCTCCTACGAGTGGGACACGGTCGAAGCCAGCGGCCGCGGCAGCGTGTACAGCTACGTCGTCAACCACTATCCCCAGGTGCCGGCGTTCGACTACCCGCTCGCCATCGGCCTCGTCGAGCTGGAGGAAGGGACGCGGCTGGTCGCGAATCTCGTCGGCATCGAGCCCGGCGACATCAGCGTGGGGATCCCGGTCGAAGTCGAGTGGCAGGACCACGATCCCGATCTGTCGCTCCCGGCGTTCAAGCCCCGGGGGACTGATGCGCAGCGAGCGAGCGGATAGAGATGGACTTCACGTTCTCGGAGGAGCAGGACGCCGTGCGCGACCTGGCGGCGCAGGTGTTCGCCGGGCACGCGCCGGTCGAGCGGGTGCGCGAGGTGGAGCGCAGCGACGAGCGCGTCGACCGGGACCTGTGGCGTGCCCTCGCCGACGCCGGCCTCCTCGCCATCGCCGTGCCCGAGGAGTACGGCGGCAGCGGCCTCGGCCTCATCGAGCTCGCGCTCGTGCTCGAGCAGCAGGGCCGGCACGTCGCGCCCGTCCCGCTCTGGCCCACGCTCGTGCTCGGTGCGCTCCCGCTCGCCGAGTTCGGCACCCGCGCGCAGCGGGAGGCGTGGCTGCCCGGCGTGGCGACGGGCGACGTCGTCCTCACGGCCGCGTTGGCGGAGCCCGGCGCCAACGACCCGCTGCGCCCGAGCGTTGCCGCGAGCGCCGATCACAGCGGTGGCTGGCGCCTCGACGGGTTCAAGGTGAGCGTGCCCGCCGCCCACGTCGCCCACCGGGTGCTGGTGCCCGCGGTCGTGCCTGACGGCGCCACCGCGCTGTTCCTCGTCGATCCCGCAGGTGCCGGCGTGGATCGCGTCGTCGCCGAGACCACCGACCGGTCGCTCGTGGCGCACCTCACGTTCACGGGCGCGCCCGGCGAGCAGCTGGGCGACGGTGCGGACGCCGGCCGGGCTCTGTCGTGGACGGTCGATCGCGCCTTCGTCGGCCTCGCCGCGCTGCAAGCGGGTGTGGCCGAGGCCGCGCTGCGGCTGGCAGCCGACTACACCTCACAGCGCCACCAGTTCGGCAAGCCGCTCTCGACGTTCCAGGGTGTCGCGCTCAAGGCGGCCGACGCCTATATCGACACCGAGGCGATGCGCGTCACGCTCTGGCAGGCCGCTTGGCGGCTGACCGCCGGGCTCGACGCGACCCGTGAGGTTCTGGTTGCGAAGTGGTGGGCGTCGGAAGGCGGGCAGCGGGCGGTGCACATCACCCAGCACCTCCACGGCGGCATGGGCGCCGACATCGACTACCCGGTCCACCGCTACTTCCTCTGGGGCAAGCAGATCGAGG
>JBOGFJ010000320.1:0-8998 GCA_050743385.1 Acidimicrobiia bacterium | reverse complement strand
CCCTCGGCCACGCCTACGGCGGCGGCTCCCAGTTCTTCGCCATGTGGGTCGTCGCGGCGGAGAAGCCGTAGCCAAACGTTTCGAGCCCGCCGCCCCGCGCCGGCTCCGACTCCGAGCCCCGCTCCCGCGCAGCCGGTCGGCGCGGTGGCGCGCGTCACGGGCTAACGCGCGCGGCGGGCGAGCATGCGCCAGCCGCCGCCGACGTCGAGGAAGGTGCGGACGTCGGCAGCGATGATCTCCTTGCCTTCGGGCGAGTCGTACATCCGCTCGCGCAAGTCACCGACGGAGGCGAAGCCGAGCTCGGCGATGCCGTCGACCTCGGGTGCACCGGGTGTCAGTGGTTCCACCACGATGTTCTGCACGTATCGGCAGATCCCGGGATGGTGTCTGCGCGCCAACGGCGCGTGCACGTCCGTCCAGTGGCGCGCGAACTCCGCGCGCGTGAGGCCCGGCGCCCGGCGCACGAACGAGATCCGGGCGACGGTCGTGCGCCCGTCGTCCCACTGCACGTGGTCGTCGACCCGGTACGCCTCGGCTCGGTCGAGCGGCGGCCGTGCCCCCGAGCGGAAGACCGCGATGGCCACAACCCCGTCGTCGCGCCCACTGACCCCTTCTTCGACCGGCACGTAGACGAGATCAGCGCCGTCGGGGATCGCACCGAGCACGGCGGCGATGACGGTCATGGCCTCGGCAGACTAGAACCTGTTCCATGAGGGCCAGCGACTTTCAGACCAGTCCCGTCTTCCACGAGCTGCTCGACGAGGTACGGGGGCTCGAGACGAAACTGTTCGAGGGGCCCAACGCCCTCACCGACGAGCAGTCGGTGCTCGAGGGCTACAAGTGGATGTTCTCGATCCTCCAGGTGGCCTTCGACGTGTACGTGTGGGCCGACACGGCGATGCCGCACTTCGTCGACATCGTGGGCCCGTACAAGAAGTGGGGCGGCGACAACGCCGACGCCTACTACCAGTTCGCGCCGATCGACCCCAGCCGCACCTACCGCGTGCGGGGCAAGACCGGCGACTCGGTGTACCTCTCGCTGACCGTCTACGGGGGCCCCGACGACGGTCGCTACTCGGAGCGGATCGTCGGCACCGTGAACGACCGCGACCTCGACATCGCGCCCGACGGCACGTTCGAGCTCGTGCTCAGCCCCGAGCCGCACGAAGGCGCCTGGATCAAGCTCGAGCCCGACGCGGTCGCGGCGATCACCCGCGACTACCTCGTCGACCCTGTCGCCGGTCGCCGGGTGGAGTGGCACATCGAGGCCGACGACCCGCCCGCGACATACCGGCAGGACGACGCCGACCTCGCCCGCCGGTTCCGGGCCGCGCTCACCTGGGTACGCGAGCAGGCGAAGATCGTCCCCCTCGCGCTCGGCGAGCCCAACTCCGTCGATGAGCCGTACGGGGTGCCGGAGGTCACGTACGGGTGGGCCGCCGGCGACGCCGCCTACGCGATGGGCAGCTTCGACCTCGGCGACGACGAGATGCTCGTGATCGAAGGCCGGTCACCCGAGTGCGCGTTCTGGAACATGTGCCTCTGGAACCAGTTCCTGCACACGTACAACTACGAGTACGAGCGCGTCACGATCAACGGCGGCCAGGTGCAGTACGAGCCCGACGGCTCGTGGCGCATCGTCGTCGCGCCCCGCGATCCCGGGCATCCCAATTGGGTGTCGACCGCGGGCCATCCGCGCGGGCGGATCTGGTTCCGCTGGTTCTACCCGTCGGCAACACCGGAGCGCCCGACGACGCGGGTGGAGCGCATCCCCTAGTTCGTCCGAACCTGCGCGCTCAGCGCGCCGTTTCCGCCGCGCGCGGCGCGCAAGAACGGGGGGGGGCGAGGCGATCAGGTGGCCGGCGGGATGTTCTGGTTGTGCCGGAACAGGTTCGTGGGATCCCACTTCGCCTTGAGTGCCCGGAGCCGGGCGTACTTCTCGGCCCCGAAGCTCGCCTCCACGCGATCCTGGCCCTCGTCGCCGATGAAGTTCAGGTACACCTGGCCCGTCGTCCATGGCTTCATCGCGGTCGCGATCGCCCGGGTGTAGGCGATGTTGACCTCGTCGTCGGACGGGTCGGCCCACAGCGACAGGAAGTGGACGTTCCAGGGTGCGTTGCGCTGCCCGAACGCGGTGGCGTCGTCGTCGACGCGCGCGATCGCGCCGCCGCCCGGGATCAGCAGCATCTGCGCGAACGGTGACACCGGCTTGGTGGCGTGGTCGACCAGCGTGTCGACGGCCTCGTCGGGAAGGTCGGCGAGGAAGTCGGCGCTCCAGTAGTTCTGGAGGCCCTTCGGGCTCGGCGCGTCGATCAGCTGCTGAACGGCCACGTACGGCATCCGCTCGACCATGTCGACGCCGGGCGGGCCGAACTCGCGTAGCGGTCGCAGCACCTCCTCACCCTCGTCGGGATCGCCCGCGTAGCAGAGGATGACGCCACAAACCGGCTGCCCGCGCACGGGTTCGGGCACGAACTCCTCGGGCGGCGCGGTGATGAACGCGAGCGCGGCGCCCACCTCGTCGGGTGCCGCGGTCATGAAGTCGCGGTAGAAGCGCGCGAGGTCGCCGGCCATCGCCGCGGGGTACATGAGCATGCCGCCGAGCACGATCGGCCCGACCGGGTGCAGGCGGAAGGTGAACGCGGTGACGACGCCGAAGTTGCCGCCACCACCCCGCAGGCCCCAGAACAGGTCGGCGTTCTCGTCCTCGGACGCGATCACCTGACGGCCGTCGGCGGTGACGACCTCGGCGCGGATCAGGTTGTCGCAGGTGAACCCGAGCTTTCGCTCCAACCAGCCGCTCCCGCTCCCGAGCGCGAGGCCGGCGACGCCGGTGTCGGACATGCGTCCCCCGGTCACCGCGAGACCATGCTCCTGGGTGGCGGCGTCGAGCTCGCCCCACGTGAGGCCGGCCTCGGCGTGCACCGTGCGGGCATCGGGGTCGACATCGATCCCCTTCATCCCGCGCATGTCGATGCACACGCCCGCGTCACAGACCGCCGATCCGGTCACGCCGTGACCACCTCCGTAGACCGACAGCGGCAGGTTCTGGTCCCGTGCCAGCCCGACGGCGGCAGCGACGTCGTCGGCGTTCGCGCCCCGGGCGATGAGCACCGGGGAGCGGTCGATCATCCCGTTGAAGACCTTGCGCGCTTCGTCGTAGTCCGCGTCACCCGGGTGGATGAGCCGGCCCTTGAAGCCGGGCAGGTCGAACGTCGTGGACGGCGTGGTCGTCATCTGGGGGTCCCTCCGTGGGGCCGCGGTCGGCGCGCGGGATGCTACGGGATTCGCCGACTTCGCTCCGCAGCGTCACGCGTCGCTGACGCCGAGCACGCACACGACCGGCGGGTCGAGCGGCAACGTCTCCACCCGGATGCCCGAGTACCCCGCCGATTCGAGACGGGCGGCGATCTGCCGGCCCGACTCGGCCGAGGTCTCGGCGGTGGCGCCCGGGCAGCGCGGCTGGGAGGCGATCGCGATCCGGCCTCCCCGCCGAAGGACTCGACGGAGCGCGCCCAGCACTGCGGCCGGGTCGTCGGAGAACTGGAGGACGTTGACCGCGAGGGCGGCGTCGAAGTCGGTGCCGACCTCCGGTAGGTCGTCGATGGAGCCGATCCGCAGGTCGACCTGACCGGACCGCACGGGCGCGGCGTTGCGCCGGCGCGCCTGGCGCACCATGAGCTCGGAGTGGTCGACGCCGGCGACGAGACCGCCGGTGGCGCGCCGCGCCAACTCGGTGATCGCCACGCCGGGCCCGAACCCGAGCTCCAGCACCCGCTCGCCCGGCTGGACGTCGAGGAGCCCGACGGCCCACCGGCTGCGTTCCCGGTTCGACGAGCGATGCGCCATCACCCACGCCGCCGCCCGGCCGCCCATCCCATGGGGACGGTGGAACTGGCCGACGACCGCTCGCATCGCGCGCTGCTTGACCGTCATGGCCGCCATCCAACCAGTTCAAGTACCCTTGAAGTCAAGCCCATGAGCGACGACCTTCTGACGATCGGCGACCTGGCCGAGCACACCGGCGTGGCGACCTCGGCGTTGCGCTACTACGAGGAGCTCGGGCTGCTGCGACCCGCGAGCCGCGTCTCCGGCCGGCGCCGCTACGACCGCGCCGCGATCGACGCCGTCGGCGGCATTCTCTTCCTGCGCGACGTCGGCTTCACGCTCCGGGAGATCGGGGCGATCGGCGCCGCCCGCTCGAAGTCGCCGAAGGCGTGGCACGAGCTCGCGCGGCGCAAGCTCGACGAGCTCGACGCCCGCATCGCCGAGGCCACCGCCGCCCGCGTCGCGGTCGAGCACGCCCTCGACTGCCCCGCCGACGACATCATCGAGTGCCCCAACTTCCAAGCGGTCGTGCGCCGCCGCGCCGCCGGCGAAATGCTGGGCGTCAACCCTCCTCGGTGACCCCGAACCGCTCGACGTAGAAGCGGAGCCTCGCCCGCAGCTCCTCCCGGTCGAGCCCGAAGTCGGCGAGGTCGTAGACGACGCCACCGAACTTGCCCCGCGGATGCTCGGCCATGAACGCGTCCATCGTCGCTCTCGCCTCGGCGGTGAACGGCTGGCGCGCGAGCTCGTAGATGCGCTCGACCATGGCGACGTCGTCGGCCATGAACTCGTCGAACTCGACGTCGATCGTCTGATCGGCGGGCAGCACGCCACGATCGTCGACGCAGGCGCGGAGCATGCGCTCCGTGCGGTCGGCCCAGTAGCCGCCGATGCGCACGGGATCGACGGGATCCTGGTTCACGCGCGCCGTATACGAGAGCATCGTCGCCACCGACGTGGTCACGGCGACCGGATCGCGGTGCGTCACGACGAAGGTGGCGTCGGGGAACGTCGCCCGCAGCGCCGGGAACTGCTCGATGTGCTGCGGCGACTTCAGCACCCACCGCTCGCCGCCGCGAAGCCACTGGAGCGCCTTGAGCACCGTCCGCAGGTACGCGTAGTGGGGCGTCTGGTCGTGCGCGAGGTAGTAGTCGCGCCAGGTCGGCATGGGCGCGGTCGTCTCGAACAGCATCGTGGAGAAGTCGATGGCGAGGAGCTGGATCTCCTCGTGCACGTGATCGACGGTCATCTCGTGCATGCGCTCGAAGTACGGCATCGCGGTGTTCACGAAGTCGAGCGCGGCCTTCGTGCGCGCCAGGCGGGGATCGGCCTCGCCCGGTCCCGGTCGCTCGCTCTCCGCCAGGACAGGCTCGAGGCTCTCCCAGTAGGGGAGTGACCGCAGCGCCGGGTCGGCCGCCATCAGGTTGTGGAGGTGGGTCGTCCCGGTACGCGGGAGACCGCAGACGACGATGGGGCGCTCGATCCGCACGTCGTGGATCTCGGGATGCCGGCGGAGCAGGTCCTCGATGAGGAGCCGGTTCTTCAGCAGCGACACGAGCTGCGCGTACGCGCTCACCACGCCGGACGGGCCCAGGCCGGCCTCGGTGCGCAGGGCGCCGCCGAGCACGTCGAGGCGCTCCCGGAAGTCGTCGGCGCCGAAGTCGTCGAGCCCGGTCTCGGCCGCGGCTGCAGCCATGAGCGCGTCCGGCCCGAGCGAGATGTCGGCCGCCATCGCCGCCATCCCTGCCCGCATGGCTTCCACGTCGGGAGGGAAGCGCGGGTCGGCGAGGTCGTCGATGCGCACCGGCGCCGGCCGCCGCCCCGTCGCGGTACCGGTCATCAGGCCCCCGCCGGGACCGTCACCGTGTAGGTGTCGCGCCCCGACCGCAGCACCGTGCCGGGGAGGTCGCCGGTCGTCGCGCCGCCGACGACGATCGGCCGGCCGTTCACGAAGACCCGCTCGATGCCGCGCGACCCCGCGAACAACCGGGCGGTGCCGCCCGGGAGGTCTTCGACCAGACGAACCTCGTCGGTACCGACCGTGGCGGTATCGAAGAGCACGAGGTCGGCGTGCGCGCCCTCGCGCACGACGCCGCGGTCGCGCAGCCCGAAGAGCTCGGCGGGTGCCTGCGTGATCAAGTGCACGGCTTCCTCGAGGCCGACGAGCTTCCGACCGCGGAGCGTGTCGGCGAGGAACGCGGTCGTGTAGGGCGCGCCGCACATGCGGTCGAGGTGGGCGCCGGCGTCGGACCCGCCGATGAGGACGAGCGGGTGGTGCCAGGCGTCGGCGCGCAGCTTCCACGAATCGGGATCGTCGTCGGGAGGGAGGGGCCACAAGACCGTGCGCAGCTCGTCCTCGATCACGACGTCGAGCAGCGTGTCGAAGCTCTCCTGGCCGCGCTCCTTGGCGATGTCGTGGACCGACCGGCCCTTGAGGCCCTCGTTGGCGGACGAGAACGTGTCGCCGATCTCGTAGCGGCCCCACGACGCCAGCCGCCGGAACACGCCCGCCTCGGGCGAACGGGCGCGCTCGTTCATCCACCGGCGTGTCTCGGGGTCGCGCAGCTTCGCGATGCGCTCCGGCACCGGGAGGTTCATGACCTGACCCCAGTCGGGGAGCATGAACAGCGCGCAGTAGTTGCGGAACGACATGTTCATCTCGACCAGCACCGGCATGGTGAGCGCGATCGCCCGGCCGCCGCGCTCGGCGGCGTTCTCGCACGCCGCGAGTTGCGAGCGGTAGCGCTCCGGCTCCTTGGCGTCGACGGTGAGCACGTTCCAGTTGAGCGGGCGGCGGGCGGCGAGCGTCATCTCGGCCATGAGGTCGACTTCGTCGTCGCGGAAGCCCCGCATGCACCCGTCGGTGACGTACTCGAGCGTCGTGCCCTCGTGGTCGCGCACCGCCGCGCACAGCGCCAGCACCTCCTCCTTCGACGCCCACCGCGACCCGACGGGCTGGCCGTCGCCGTCGGAGTGCGTGAACGAGAGCGTGGTGGAGAAGCCCAGCCCGCCGGCGTCGATCGATTCGTGCAGCAGCTGCACCATGCGCTGGATCTGCTCCGGCGTGGCCTCGTTGCCGATCGCGTCCGACCCCATGACGTTGCGGCGAAGCGCGCAGTGCCCGACGTTGAACGCGGCGTTGACGGCCACGTTGCCGTCGAGACGCCCGAGGTAGTCGGCGAACGACGACCAGTTCCACGGCACGCCGTTCTCGAGCGCCGGCAGCGGCATGCCCTCGACCTTCGCCATCATGCGCCGCAGGTAGTCGGCGTCCTCGGCGGCGAGGGGCGCGAGCGTGAAGCCGCAGTTCCCGCCGACGATGGTCGTCACGCCGTGCACGCTCGACGGCGACGCCAGCGGGTCCCAGAAGAGCTGGGCGTCGTAGTGCGTGTGGGGGTCGACGAAGCCGGGCGCGACGACGAGGCCGTCGGCGTCGACGGCCTCGTTCGCCGACTCGTCGACCTCGCCCACGGCGACGACGCGACCGTCGCGCACGCCGACGTCGGCGCGGCGGCCGGGCGCGCCGGTGCCGTCGATCAGGGTCCCGCCTTCGATCCGGTAGTCGAGCATGGCCACTCCTCCACGAGGGGTTGGGCGCCACGGTGAAACGCGTTCTATTTTGCGGCCTCCGCGACCGCGCCACAAGCGCGCCGTACCCTGAGCACGTGGATCATCACATTGCCCAGGTGAACGTGGCCCGGCTGCGGGCGCCGCTCGACTCGCCCCTGCTGGCCGACTTCGTCGCCCAGCTCGACGAGATCAACGAGCTCGGCGACCGGAGCCCGGGGTTCGTGTGGCGCCTGAAGACGGCCGACGGCGACGCCACGTCGATCCGGGTCTTCGACGACGAGTCACTGATCGTGAACCTCACGGTGTGGGAGTCGATCGAGGCACTCTCGGCGTTCGCCCACCGCGGCGCCCACCGCGACGTGATGCGCCGGCGCCGGGAGTGGTTCGAGCCGATGGCCGAGGCGTATCTCGCCCTCTGGTGGGTGCCGGCCGGGCACCGCCCCAGCGTGGAGGAGGCGCAGGACCGGCTCCGGTATCTCCGTGATCACGGGCCGACGCCGGAGGTGTTCACGTTCCGCGACCGGTTCTCGCCCCGGGACACGGTCAACTCCTTGACTCAGTCATCTAATCGTCCGTAGGGTGCGGGCCCATGCCCGCCGACGACGATCTCGACACCGTCGAACGTGCGCTGGAGGCGCTGTTCCGCCTCAATGCCAGCCGCAAGGTCCACGCGCTGCGTGCCGCCGCGGCCGGCGTGACGATCTCGGCGCCCGGCTTCGTCCTGCTGCGCCGGATCCAGGAGGACGGGCCCCTGCCGCTGGGTGAGCTCGCCCGCCGCGCCGACATGGACCCGGCGGCGACCGGGCGCCAGATCCGCCAGCTCGAACAGGACGGCCTCGTCGAGCGGGTGCCGAGCCCGGGCGACGGCCGCGTCACCAACGTGTCGGTCACGCCTGAGGGCGGCGCAGCCCGACGCCGCATCAGCGAGGTGCTCGACCGCCACATGGAGGACGTGCTCGACGCGTGGTCGCCCGCCGACCGGGCCGATCTCGCGCGGCTGTTGTCGAGACTTGCGGACGACCTGCGGTCTGTGCACTACCGCACTCTTGCCGACGACCCGGCCGCTTCGGGGGTGACGGCACGATGATGCCCGGCGACATCGGTGTGATCGACCTCATGCTCGGGTTCCCCAGCGCGGATGCCCGTCGTCACTACGACTTCATGCGCAAGGCGCTGCGCGACGAGGAGAGCGGCCGGATGGAGTTCCCGGCCGAGTACATGTTCAAGCAGGTTCCCAACTACGTGGAGGAGGGCCAGGACCCGGTCGAGGTGACGCTGGGGGAGATGGACAGGTACGGCATCGCGATCGGCCTGGTGGGCATCGGCGCCGACGTCACCAAGCGGGCCCTGCGCGACCATCCCGACCGCTTCGCTGCCAGTCTCGAGGTCGATCCCAACGAGATCACCAAAGCGGTGCGCCGCATCCGCGAGGCGCACGACGAGTACGGCATCAAGGCGGTGACTTCGTTTCCCGCGGGCTGCAACCCGCAGGTGCCGGTGAACGACCGGCGCTACTACCCCGTGTACCAGACGTGCATCGACCTCGACATCCCCGTGGTCGTGAACGCCGGGGTCGCGGGCCCGCGCCTGCCGTCGGCGT
>JBOGFJ010000319.1:0-11708 GCA_050743385.1 Acidimicrobiia bacterium | reverse complement strand
GCGCTGAGGCCGCCGGGTGCCGCGGGGTCGATCTCGAAGATCGTGCTCACACGGGGCGGGTTGCGGTTCTCGACCCCGCCGCCCTCGCCGTAGCTGTAGTCGCCGAAGAGGCCCCCGAACTCGAGGGTGTCGATCGACTCCAGTGCCGCGAGCATGCCCTCCCGGGAGAGGTCGCCGTTCTCCACGGCCTGCTCGAGCAGTTGCGCGGTCGCCCACGCCTGCGCGTAGCCGAACGCGAAGTAGATGTCCGGCTCCTGGTCGGGCATGTACTGCTCGACGTCTTCGAGCATCTGGGCCATGCCTTCAACGCTCTCGTCACCCCACTCGGGACCCTCACCCACGAGCAGGAAGTTGGCGTCGGCGAAGGTCTGGGCGAACACCGAGACCCACGTCGGCGACTGGCCGATCCACTGCGGGTTGAAGCCGAGCCGGGCGCCGGCCTGGAGGATTGGAGATGCCTCGGTCGGCAGTGCCGTCAGCCACACCATCTCGCAGTTCGCGCCGCTCAACTGGTTGATCTGCGCCGTGAAGTCCTGGGCGCCCTGCGAGAAGGTGGCGCTCTCCGCGATCTCGAAGTCGAGCTCCTCTCCCGCGAACTCCACGCCCTCGAGGCCCGCCTCGCCGTAGGGATCGTCCTTGGTCAGGGTGCAGATGGTCGAACCCTCGCCCCCGCCGTCGGTGAGGTAGTACTGCATCGCGTTGATCGCCTGGACCTGGTAGGGACCACCGAGCGGCAGGAGGTTCGGCTCCCGTACCCACTCCGCATCGAGCGACGCCGGCGACGCGACCACGTTGTCCGTCTCGAGCTGGGGAAGGATCGCGGTCGTGATCGGGGTGCCGAGGAGCTGCACGAGCATCACGACGTCGTCCTTCATGCCGTTGTAGACCTGCACGGCCGTCGGCGGTTCGTACCGGCTGTCGGCGATCTCGATCTCGACCGGGTATCGCCCCGCGATGCCGCCCTCCTCCTCGTTCAACGCCTGGAAGAAGAGTTGGTTGCCGGCCGTGAGCGGGTTGCCGATCACCGCCGCCGGCCCGCTCTGGGGCGTGATCGCGCCGACGCGGATCGTCTCGCCGTCGAAGCCGGCGACCGCGGAGACCTCGCCGTCGTCGCCACCATCGGTGGCGCCGCCGTCGTCGTCATCGTCCCGCCCGCAGGCCACTGCGACGAGAACCAGGATCCCGAGCAGTGCCACGAGGCGGCTCCACCTCTGGGTTCTCTTCATTTCGTCTCCCCCTCTGTGCTTCATTCAGTCAGTACGAGAACGGCCACGTTCGGAAGTACGCCTTGAGGCGCAGCCACACGGCCGCCAACCCTCTCGGCTCGAACATCAGGAATACGACGATCAGGACCCCGAAGATGGCCTGGTTGAACGCGAAGACCGTGATGAGGCCGTCATCGCCGGGACCGGTCGACAAGCCGGGGATCGACTCGGAGTACTCCTCGATGACGCGGGGCAGAGCGCCCACGACGAGCGCCCCCACGATCGACCCGAAGACCGTGCCCACGCCTCCGACGATGATGATGGCGATGAACAGGATCGAGAAGAACAGGCCGCTCTGGCCTCCGAACTCCGAGGGGCTCACGAACTGCTGGAGGCCGGCGCCGTAGAGCGCGCCCGCCACCGCCGCGTACGCGCTCGAGACCGCGAACGCGCCGACCTTGTAGCGGGCGGAGCTCACGCCGATGATCTCGGCGGCCAGGTCGCGGTCACGCACCGCTTGCAGCGCCCGTCCCGGCCTCGTGCGGACGATGTTCTTGGCGACGAGCGCGCCCAGGGCAACGAGGGCCCAGATGAGCCAGAACAGACCCTGGTCGCGCGTGAACGATCGGCCGAACACCTCGAGGTCTCCGAAGTCGATTGGGCCAAGAGTGAGCGCCGCCGGCACCTGCGTCCCGAAACCGCCGCCCGTGACGCTCTCCCAGTTGTTGAACAGGTACCGGGCGAAGAACAGCAGGCCGAGCGTGACGATCGCGAGGTACGGGCCCCGCAGGCGGAGGGCGAAGGGCCCGATGGCGGCACCGACGAGGCCGCCGAGCAGGGCCGCGGCCGGGATCCACACGAGAAGGGAGACGCCGTCGATCTCCCGGCCGAGCCACGCCGCGGTGTACGCGCCCACGCCCAGGAAGAAGGCGTGCCCCAGCGATATCTGCCCGGTGTAGCCGGTCAGCAGATTGAGGCCGATCGCGCCGATCGCGGTCACCCCGACGTAGTTCAGGACCGAGAGCCAGAAGTCGTCCACGTTCAGCGGGGCGAGGAGCCACAGGGCGGCGAGGGCCACCAGCCCCACCTGGGAGAGCCGAGATCGGAACAGGCGCAGGTCGTCGGTGTACTCGAGGGTCATCGACGGGTTCCGTCGCATCACACGCGCCGCACCTCCTTCGTGCCGAAGAAACCGTACGGGCGCACCAGCAGGATCAAGATCATCACCAGGTAGGGCATCACCTGGTCGAAGCCGTCACCGAGCCACGGGAACCAGTCGGGCTGGTAGCCCGCCGTGAGCACCTGCACGATTCCGATGAGCGCTCCGCCGAGGACGGCGCCGGCGGGCGAGTCGAGCCCGCCGAGGATCATCGCGGGGAACGCCGCCAGCGCGATGAATCCGATCGACGGGTCGAGCTGGACCGATCCCGAGGCGAGGGTGACGCCGGCGACGGCGGCCACGACCCCCGAGATGGCCCACGACAGCACGTAGATCTGACGGGCACCGATGCCCTGGGCCAGCGCCGCCTCGGGGTCGAGCGCGGTGGCCCGCATCGCCACGCCGAGGCGGGAGTAGCGGAAGAACACGAAGAACCCGGCCAGGACGACGGCGGTGAGACCGATCGTCCACAGATCCTTCACGGCGAAGACGAGGTCGCCCGCCCGGACGTTCTCGCGTGCCCACGGGTCGCCCAGGTCCAGCGCGTCGAAGCCCCAGATGGTCGTGACTGCCTGGTCGAGCACGAAGAGGAGGCCGATCGTGATCATGATCACCGCGAAGGTGGGCTGGCCGACCATGCGGCGCAGGATGAGCCGTTCGATGACCGCGCCGAGGAGCGCTCCCACCGCCATGGCGACGACGATGGCGAGGTAGAACGGCACGTCCCAGGTCCGGCTGGCGTTGTAGGTCATGTACGCGCCCACCAGGACGAACCCGCCCTGGGCGAAGTTGATGACACCGGTTGCCTTGAAGATCACGACGAAGCCCAGGGCCACGAGTGCGTACCGGGCGCCGAGGGCCAGCCCGGCGAAGCAGAGCTGGAGGAACTCCGTCACCGGTACATCCCCTCGATGAGGTCCGCGAACTGCTCGGAGATCACCCGCCGCTTCACCTTCTGGGTGGCGGTGAGCTGACCTTCCTCCTCGTCGAGCTCGACGGGCAGCATGTCGAACCGCTTGATGGTCTCGACCTGGGCCAGCTCGGCGTTGACCCGTTCGACGTCCGCGGCGACGAGCCGGCGCACCTCGGGCTTGCTCGATAGGTCGCGGTAGGTGGTGAACGGGAGCCCACGGCGCGTGGCCCAGTCGCCGACGGTGTCGGGCTCGATGCCGACGAGGGCAGACAGGTACTTGCGGCCGTCACCCACCACGATGGCCTCGCGGATGTAGGGCGAGGTCTTGAGCTTGTTCTCGATCTCCGACGGCGCCACGTTCTTCCCGCCCGCGGTGATGACGATGTCCTTCTTGCGGTCGGTGATGGTGAGGAACCCGTCGTCGGTGAGCTCCCCGACGTCGCCGGTGTGGAGCCATCCGTCGGCATCGACGGCACTCCTGGTGGCGTCCTCGTCCTTGAAGTACCCGGCGAAGACGCCCGCCGACCGCGTGAGGATCTCGCCGTCGGGGGCGATGCGCAGCTCGACACTGGGGAGCGCCCTGCCCACCGTGCCGATGCGGATGTCGTCGGCCGGAGTGTAGGTGGCCAGCGCGGTGTTCTCCGTCTGGCCGTACCCCTCGCGCACATCGACCCCGAGGGCGGCGAGGAATTCGAGGACCTGGGGCGCGATGGGAGCGGCACCGGAGAGCGCCACCCTGACGCGGGAGAGCCCGAGCTTGTGGCGCAGGCTGCGGAACGCGAGCAGCCACGCCACGCGGTAACGGAGTCGATCGACGACGCCCTGCTCGCGCCGGAGGCGCCGGGCCGCGACGCGATGGCCGTCACGCAAGCACGCCTCGAAGAGCGCTCGCTTCAGACGGCTGGCGTCGGCCATGCGGATCTGCACGGCAGCCATCATCTTCTCCCACACGCGTGGCACACCGAGGAAGAACGTCGGCTGGACCTCCTGGAGGTCGGTGGCAAAGCCCTCGGCGCCGGAGCCGAAGTTGACCGTGTAGCCGGCGTGGATGGCGTTGATGATCGACACGAGGCGCTCGGCGATATGGCAGAGCGGCAGGTACGAGAGCACCTCGTCACTCGCGGTCGACTGGTACACCTGGCTCGACGCCACCGCCGCCGCGAGGAGGTTCGCGTGCGTGAGCATGGCCCCCTTCGGCGGACCGGTCGTGCCCGAGGTGTAGACGGTGACCGCGATGTCGTCGGGGCGCAGGCACGCGACACGGTCCGCGAACTCGGCGGCGGGCCTGCTCGCCCCGAGCTCCTCGAGCTGTGCGAGGGTCGTGATCATGGGGTCGTCGAGGACCCTGACGCCGCGGGGGTCGACCACCACGATGTGGCGCAGGTGCGGCAGCTCGGCGCGCGCCTCGAGCGCCTTGTCGAGCTGCTCCTCGTCCTCGGCGACGAGCACGACCGACTCCGAGTGCCGCAGCACGTAGCCGACCTCGGCCGCGGGGCTCGTCGGGTAGAGACCGACCGTGACCGCCCCGATCCCCTGGATGCCCTGGTCGGCCAGCAGCCAGGCCGGACGGCCCAGGCTGTGGACCGCCACCCGGTCGCCGCGCCCCACGCCGAGCTCCATGAGGCCGTTGCCGATCCGCGCCGCGCGCTCCACGTATTCCGCCCACGTGTACGGGCGCCAGCGACCGAGCTCCTTCTTGCGCATCGCGACAGCCCGGGGCGACTGCTCCGCGCGACGGAGCAGGATCGACGGCAGGGTGGTGGCGGGCGGCGGGGGGGCCGTCGGGACCGTGCCCTCCTGAGAACGGACGGGCGTGGTCACGACGCTTTGCCCAGGTACGCGTCGATGACCCGCTGGTCTCGCTGTACGTCGTCGGGCGCGCCGGCCGCGATGACCTCGCCGAAGTCGAGCACGAGCACCCGGTCGGCGATGTCCATGACCAGGTGCATGTCGTGGTCCACCAGGATCATCGTCAGCTCGAGCTGCTCGCGAGCCTCGAGGATGTAGCGAGCCATGTCTTCGGTCTCCTCGAGGTTCATGCCGGAGACGGGCTCGTCGAGCAGGAGGAGAGACGGCTCCATGGCGAGCGCGCGTCCCAGCTCCACCCGCTTCTGGATGCCGAAGGGCAGTGCGCCCGCGTGCTGATGCCGGTACGGCTCGAGCTCGAGCAGCTCCACGATCTCCTCGCATCGTCGCCGGTGCGTCACCTCCTCGTGCTTGGCCCTCCCCCACCACAGCGCACCGGCGGCGAACCCGGTCCGCATGAGGTGGTGGCGGCCGAGCATGAGGTTGTCGATGACGTCGAGGTTCGTGAACAGACCGAGGTTCTGGAACGTGCGAGCGACCCCGAGCCGGGCGACGTCTCCCGGTCGCTTGCCGAGCAGCTCCTCGCCGCGCAGGCGGATCGAGCCCCGTCGTGGCCGGTAGACGGCGTTGAGGCAGTTGAAGATCGACGTCTTGCCCGCGCCGTTGGGGCCGATGATGGCGAACAACTCCCCCGGCGCGACCTCGAAGCTGACCAACGACAGGGCAGCCAGGCCGCCGAACTGCAGCGTGAGCTCGCGTACCTCGAGCAGCGGCGCGACGGACGGGAACGTCGACGGCCCGCGGGAGCTAGGCACTCCAGGTCTTCCTTCGACGGTAGGTCTTGACGTTCCGGAAGGAGCGGCGTCCCGCCTCGCCGACGCCGAGATAGAACTCGCGGATGTCTGCGTCGGCGAGGAGGACGTCTCCCGCGCCATCCTTGACGACCCTGCCGTTCTCGAGCACGTACCCATAGTCCGCGATCGAGAGTCCCATCGTGGCGTTCTGCTCGACGAGCAGAACGCTGGTCCCCGACGCGTTGATCTCGGTGATGATCTTGCGGATCTGCTCCACGACGATCGGGGCGAGTCCGAGCGAGGGCTCGTCGAGCAGCAGGAGGCGCGGTGACGCCATGAGGGCCCGGCCGATCGCGACCATCTGCTGCTCGCCGCCCGACAGATAGCCCGCCGTGGCGCGCCTGCGGTCGGCGAGTACCGGGAAGAGGGTCATGACCCGCTCGTAGGACGTTCTCACCTCGGCGCGATCACGTCGAGTGAACGCGCCCACCGTCAGGTTCTCGTCCACGGTGAGCTCGGCGAAGATCCGGCGCCCTTCCATCACCTGGGCGATGCCCCTCCGCACCACCCCGGCGGCGTCGAGGGCCCCGATCGGGTCGCCGTCGAAGTGCACCGAACCCTTGGTGACCGCGCCCCGGTGGACCGGCAGGAGGCCCGTGATCGCCCGCAGGAGCGTGGTCTTCCCGGCGCCGTTGGCGCCCAGCAGCGTGACGATGGCGCCAGTCGGGACGCCGAGGCTCACGCCCCGCAGGACGAGGACGACGTCGTCGTAGACAACTTCGACGTTGCGGACCGACAGGAGGCTCGCGCCGACGCCGCTGTTCGGCCCCGCGTCCGACAACGCCCCCGTGTCCGACAACGCCCCCCTCTCCGGACCCACGGATGCTCTGCTTCCAAGATACCCAGCGCTCGGGTGCGTATATCGGACACCCGCAGCAGGCCGCTACGGCGTGGTTGGTCCGAGGGATGCGGAGGCCGGCGCGGCGGTACGGCTGGATGGTGGAACCGCTCGTGCCACTGTGTCCTCGGCAGCTGTCCGGGTGAGAGGGTCCGAACGTGAGACCAGATGATCAGACGGCGCGCAGCCGGACCGGGTCCGTCGGCTTCGCGGGCGCGATCGGCAGCCTGGCCGGCGCGGCGCTGACCGCTCACCGGGGCGCCCGGACGGCCGCGGTGGGCGCGGTGGCCGGTGCTGTTGGTCTCGGGGCGTCGGAGGCGGTGGCCCGGGCACGGCAACCTCCCGGCGAGATCCCGCCCCGGTGGCACCGCATCGCGACGAGCGCGGCGCTGGCTGCTCCGCTGGGATGGGCCGCCGCGCGTCTGACGGGCGTCGGGCCCGTCGGTGTGGGAACGGCAGCCGGGACGGTGGCCGGAGTATTGGGCATCCGTCCGCAGAAGGTTGCGTTGGGACCGCTGGTCGGCGCAACCGTGGGTGGGGCGTCGGCTGCGTCGAGGCGCGTCGTGCCGGCGCCGGCGGTGGCGAGTGCCACCGTGCTGACGTACCGGGTGCTGTCGGGATTGCTGTTCCGGGATGCTCAGGTGAGCCTGCTGGCGGAGCGCGTTCGGGAGGAACAGCTTCCCTTCGTGGTGCCGCTGGAGGCTCGATCGCGGTACGTCGGGACCGGCTACGTGCGGGCCCTGGCCGAGGTGCTCGGCGGAACGTACGTCCCCGACGCGTCCGACGTAGGGATCGTCGCCTCACTCGATGAGCTCGCCGGGCCCGAGTTCGATCCCGAGGTCGTCGACCCGCGAGTCCGAGAGTTCTACGAGCACACGACGCGCTTCACCCTCGACATCGTCCCCGAGTGGCGTCGATGGGTGCGCCCCGGCTACCTGCTGTACCGGAGCCTGGTCGCGCGCCCGCTCGGGCAGGCCAGCGTGCCGATGAACCAGCGTGAAGCGCAACGGGGAGTCCGCAGTCGTATCGACACCATCAGCCTGGATCGGGACGAAGCCGTGGCCGTGCGCGGGTGGATCCGGTCCTTCGCGGACACCGACGAGCCGATCTACGTCGGCATCTACACCACCTACCGCCGCGACGGACGCGGATACGTCAGCGTCGGCTTCCCGCTCCCCCAAGCCAGCTTCACCGCCACGCTGCTCCCGCGGGCGCTGGCCGGCGGTGGCCTCGTCCTGACCAGCCGCAGCGACCTCGACCAGCCGGGTCACTACCTGACCTACATCGACCCGGCTACCCGCGAGCTCACCGCTCTGGAGGTCCACGGCTTCGCGGAACAGCTCGATGTCTACGTCGAGAACGACGAGGTGCGGGCCGAGCACGCGTTCTGGGTCTTCGGCTTCCCGTTCCTCGTGCTCCACTATCGGATCGCCCCGAAACGGCCCTGACCTTCGACGAGCGGCGGCCACGATGAGGCATGCGGCCGGCGATCACCCCGGAGTCGGCGCTTCGTGCTCGGTGATCGCGTCAGTCGCCCGCCAGGGAGTTTCGCCCGAGGAATTCGGCGATCGCTCGAGCGACGGGTTCCGGCTGCTGGATCTGCAGGAGGTGACCCGCCCCGTCGATCGTGCATTCCTCGATGTATGGGAGTGAAGCGCGCAGGAACTCGGCGATCTCCTCCCACATGGGCTGGGTCTGCGCTCCGATCACGGAGAGGACCGGCCGGTGGATGGCGGCTGCCTGCTCGGGGCCGAACGTCCAGACCGGGAGCGACGGGAGCTCGATGCCGAAGAAGGTGTCGGCGTCTTTGATCGACTGGGTGACCACACCGGGGATCCGTTCCTCGAGCAGCGCTCGACATGCTTCCCATCCGAGGCCGCTCGCGGCGGCTACGAATGTCGAGAATGCACCCGCGTGGTCGCCGCTTCCATACGCCTCGAACACGGGGCCCGCGGCTCTCAGGAACTCCTGACCCAATGGCAACGACACGAGCGTCGGCTCCAAGAGGGTGAGTGTGTGCACCTTGTCGGGGTGGTCGACGGCGAGTTGGGCTCCGATCGACGCGCCCGTGGAGTGACCAATGATGTGAGCGCGCCGTACGCCGAGATGGTCGAGCAAGGCTGCGGCGTCGTCGCCGTGGTCGTCGATGGTCACCGGCGGAGGAGTGTGGGTACTGCCGACCCAGCCGCGCTTGTGGTATCGGATCAGCTGGTAGGCGTCCAGCGCCGGTTCGGTGAGGATCGGCACGAAGCAGTCGGCGACGAGCATGTCGATCAACAGGGTGGGTTCGCCCGACCCGACCACCTCGTATTCGAGCTGGGCGTCGTTGACATTCGCGGTCTCCACGGGTCCTCCTTCGGGATTGCCTCGTTGGCTCGGGGCTCGTGGTCCCCTCCCGAACTGCGTGAGCAAGACTGTTACGGCGGTAACTCTCACGGTTGCGTTCGGCGCCGGTTGACCCCGGACCCGGATCGGCCACGGATCGGGGGGCATGCGATGAGCGACGGCGCCGGCCTCGGCCTCGTCGAGCGCGCCCGTGACGCGGCAGCCCGGGGAGACTGGAAGCACGCATTCGACCTCCTCATGGACGCGGACGCGGACGGCCTCCTGGCCCCAACCGATCTCCCGGTGCTCGGTGAGGTCGCCTACGCGGCCGGCCATCTCGACGTGACCATCGAGGGGTGGGAGCGCGCCCACGCGGCGTTTGTGCAGGCCGGTGACCAGGTCGCGGCAGCAGGTGCGGCCGTTCGCGTCGCGATGCACCTGCTCTTCGACACTGCGCTCATGGCACCGGTGCGCGGCTGGTTGGCACGAGCGGAGCGGCTCCTCGAGGGTCGGGGCGAGACGCCGCCGCACGCGTGGTTTGCCGTCGTCCGCGCCTACGAGCGGATGCTGACTGGCGACCTGCCCGGCGCTCGGGAGTGGGCCCGGCGTGCCGTCGAGGTGGGTTCGAGGTATGACCCGGCGGCGTGCGCCATCGGACGGGTGGCAGAAGCCCGGCTGCGCATCCTGGACGGCGATGTCCGGCAAGGGCTGGCGCTGCTCGACGAAGCCGGGGTGGCGACGGTCTCCGGGGAGCTCGATCCACTCTCGACGGGGGTCGTCTACTGCGAGCTCGTGTGCGCCCTGCAGGGCCTCGCCCAGTACGACGCGGCCGAGGAGTGGACCGAGGCGATGGAGCGGTGGTGCGAGACGAACGCGATCGGGAGCCTCCACGGGCGCTGCCGGGTCCACCGCGCCGAGATCCTCCGGCTGCGCGGGTCGTACGACGAGGCGGAGAGTCAGGCGCTCCTGGCCTGCGAGGAGCTGCGCCCCTACTTGCGACGCGAGCTGGGGTGGCCGCTGAACGAGCTCGCGCGGATCCGACTTCACAGGCAAGACATCGCCGGCGCCGAAGTTGCCCTCCTGGCCGCTCATCGCGCCGGGTGGGACCCCCAACCGGGTCTCGCGCTGGTACGTCTGGCCCGAGGAGACGCGGCCACCGCGGCTGCCTCCATACGAGACGCCCTCGAGCGGCCCGTGCGGATGCCGTCGAAGGAGCGACCACCGAACACCGAACTGCAGCGGGCGCCGCTGCTCGAGGCGCAGGTCGAGATCGAGATCGCGGCCGGCGACCTCGGCCGGGCCCGTTCGGCCGCCGACGAGCTCGAGCTCGTAGCCGCCCGATTCGAGAGCAAGGCGCTGGTCGCCGGCGCCGCCGTCGCGCGCGGAAGAGTTCGGCTCGCCGACGACGATGCGGCGGGCGCGGAGCAGTCGTTTTCCGAAGCCGTGCGACTCTGGAACGAAGTCGGCGCGCCCTACGAGGCGGCGCTCGCACGGATCGGCCTCGCCGATGCCCACCGCGCCAGCGGCAGCGAGCACCGCGCCGTCTTGGAGCGCCACGCGGCCCGCGCCATCCTCGAAGGGATCGAAGCCGCGCCGTCGGTATCTCCAGCGGTGGACGTCGCGCACGGCGATGCGCTCGACGAGCAGCGGGCTGGGAGCTCGAACGTCTTTCGTCGCGAGGGTGACTACTGGTCGGTGATCTTCGAGGGACACACCGCCCGCGTGCGCGACCTCAAGGGCATGCGATACCTCGCGCGGCTCCTCGCCGATCCGGGCCGGGAGTATCACGTGCTGGACCTCGTCGCCGCCGAGACCGGCAGCGTGGTGCAGGTGGACCGCAGCCGAACGGCCGACCTCCCGCGCTCGGCACTCGGCGACGCGGGCGAGATGCTCGACGCGCGAGCAAAGGACGCCTACCGTCGACGCCTCGCCGAGATCGAAGACGACATCGAGCAAGCGCGCGCCATCGGGGACACCGAACGCGTCGCGCAGGCCGACACCGAACGCGACTTCCTCGTTCGAGAGCTCTCGCGCGCGGTTGGCCTCGGTGGTCGCGATCGACGAGCCGCATCCGCGTCCGAGCGTGCTCGAGTAAGCGTGACCCGCGCGGTCCGACAGGCGTTGGCCCGGATCGCGGAGCACCATCTCCAGCTCGGCGAACACCTCGACCGCACCATCCGCACCGGTACGTATTGCGCCTACCTTCCCGACCCTCGCGCCCCCGCCGAGTGGGAGTTTTGACGTCGACCGGCGGCGCGCGATCGGACCGTGCCCAGCAGACCGGCCCTACACCCGCGCCACCCCGAGGTAGGTCTCGCCGAGGCGGTCGGCGTCGGCTTCGTCGCCGGTGCCGGTCCAGACGATGCGGCCCAGCTCCATCACGGCCACCGTGTCGGCGAGCGCCAACGCTTCTCGGGTCTTCTCCTCGACGAGGAGCAGCGCCACGCCGCGGTCACGCAGCTCGGCGAGGGCGCGCGCGACCTCCTCGGCCGCGAGCGGCGCGAGGCCGAGCGTGGGCTCGTCGGCGACGAGCACCGCCGGCGGACGCGCCAGGGCAGGTGCGAGCCCGAGCATCTGCTGTTCGCCGCCCGAGAGGAGCCCGGCGGGC
>JBOGFJ010000318.1:0-5471 GCA_050743385.1 Acidimicrobiia bacterium | reverse complement strand
CATGACCCGGCCGCTCTTCGTCAACGCGTTCGCGGCGGAGTGGGTGCCGCAGATCCCGGGGCTGGGCGCCCGGCTCGAGGCGGATCCCTCCGCCCGCGTGCTCGACGTCGGGTGCGGGGAAGGGTGGTCGAGCATCGCGCTCGCGAGCGCATACCCCAAGATCGCAGTCACGGGCATCGACCTCGACGACGCGTCCATCGCGGCCGCACGGCGCAACGCTGCCGACGCGGGTGTGAGCGATCGGGTGATCTTCGAGGTGCGCGACGCCGCCGACCCCGGACTCGACGGCGACTACGACGCTGCCTTCTGCTTCGAGATGATCCACGACCTCTCCGACCCTGTCGGCGTGCTCCGTGCGGTGCGCGCACTCGTCGGCGAGAGCGGGATCGTGGTGGTGGGCGACGAGCGGTGCGCCGAGGAGTTCACCGCCCCCGGCGACGACCTGGAGCGCTTCTTCTACGCCGCCAGCGTCGTGCACTGCCTCCCGGTCGGGATGGCCGAGCAGCCGTCGGCGGGAACCGGAACCGTCATGCGCCCTTCGACGCTCGACCGCTACGCCAGGGAGGCCGGGTTCGCCGGTGCCGAGGTGCTGCCCATCGAGAACGACTTCTGGCGCTTCTACCGGCTCACGGTCTGACGTCCGACCCAGTACCCATTGACGTAGCCGAAGCCGAGGGAACCACCTGCGGCGGGCTGGCGTTCTCGGGGCGTGCAGCTCCGGGGCGCGGCCGTCGCGGTCGTGGTGGGTATGAGCGCGGCAGTGCCGGCGTGCTCGGACGGGGGTGCCGCGTCGAGCGGGCTCACCGCGGAAGTCGTCGACACCGGCCGAGGGGTGGAATCGATCGCCGGCGTCGTCGAGTGGGAGGAAGGGCTGTTGGCGGTGGACCGGGCGGGGACCGTCCTGCGCGCCGAGAACGGGCGCGACTGGGAGGTGGGTGTCGCGAAGCTCCCCGGGTCGGACGACGGCGTGACCGGGCTGGCGCGTGCCGGTGACACGCTCGTGGCGGTCGGTCTCCGTGACATCGGGAGGTCGGAGGACGATTACGCGTTCGAACCGGTCGTGTGGCGCTCGGAGGACGGCCGCGTCTGGGACGAGGTCCCGCCGACAGGTCTCGTCGAGACCGGGGTCAGCGTCAGGGCCCACACGGTCACGACCGATGCCGAGGGCTTCGTCCTCTTCGGGTCGCACTCCCCGCCGCGCTTCTCGGACGAGACGACCGACGACGAAGCGGTCGAAGAAGAAGACGGCGAGGGGGTCGAGGAACCCGCCCCCGACCCCGACGCCGAGGGACTCGTCGTGTGGCGCTCGAACGACGGACGGTCGTGGCGACGCGTCGCGGAGGACGGGCTGAGCGATCCCGCCGGCTACAGCTACCAAACCGTGCACAGCGCGGTGATCCGCGACAACACGTGGCTGGCGGCCCTCGGCACCGAGTGTGCGGGCTGTTACGACGACTTCGTCTTCGGCCTCTGGCGCTCGGATGACGGCGGCGCCACGTGGGCCGAGCTCGACGACGTCGAAGGTCTCGACGACGTCGACCTGCCCAACTCGGACGCGCTCCCGGCCGTCGTCGCCGCCGACGACGGCTTCCTCGCCTTCGGCCGGGCCGAGGTGCTCGAGCGAGGCGAGGACGAGCCCGCGCTCTTCCGGGCGTGGCGTTCGGAGGACGGCGAGCGTTGGGAGGAGGTCGGCTCGGCGGACGCGCGCGCGACCGAGACCCACTTCAGCGACTCGATCGACGCCGCCACCGTGACCGACGACGCCGTGATCGCCCTCTACGCGGCGGCGAACGGTCTGGTCGTGCTGCGCTTCGCTGGCTAAGAAGAAGCTGCCATCCTGCGTGCGGAGCGCGAAGCGAGCGCGACCAGAACGCTGGCTACGGTTCGGGCGCGATCGCGACCAGCCCGGCGACCGCCTTGTACGCCGCCTCGGCGGGGCCGAGCTCCTCGGGACGCAGCAGGTTCGCCATGATCCGCAGCACCCACTCCATGAGCGTCTTCGAATGCATCCCGACGCGGGTGAGCTCGCGCATCACTGCGGGGTTGCCAATCGCCTTCACGAAGGCGCGTGCCACCTTGAAGTAGAGGCCGTAGAGCTCCTCGAGTCGTTCGGGGTAACGCTGGAGCGCGAGCCCGTCGCCGGTGGCGAGCGCAAGCTCGAGTGCTCCCGCCGCCAGCCGCCCCGTCTCGTACGCGTAGGCGATGCCCTCGCCGTTGAACGGATTGATGGCGCCGGCAGCGTCGCCGATCACCAGCCATGTGGGGCCCGTCTTGGGCGTGACCGACCCGCCGGTGGGGAGCTTGCCGCCCGTCGGTGCGCCGCAGGCCGACTCGGGGGAGATGCCCCACCGTGCGGGAGCGGTCGCGATGAACGCGTCCATGAGCTTGGTCGTGTTCACCGACTTCCATCCCTGGAAGGTGGAGAGCAGACCGACACCGACGTTGACCGCACCGTCACCGACGGGGAACACCCATCCGTAGCCGGGAAGGTGGTTGCCGTCACGGTCGCGCAGGTCGAGATGGCTCTCGATCCAGGGCTCGTCGTGGTACGGGCTGGTGAAGTAGCCCCGCACCGCCATGCCGAGCGGGTAGCCGCGGTCGCGTTCGGCGCCGAGCGATCGGCCGAAGCGGGAGTTCGCACCGTCGGCGACGACGAGATAGCGGGCCCGCACCGCCTCGGTCGCGCCCGTCTCCTTGCGGTGCACCACCGCGCCGGTCACGAGGCCCCCCTCGACGAGCGGCTCGACCGCTTCGGTCGCGGGCCAGAGCGTGGCCCCCGCCTTCACCGCCCGGCCCGCAACCATCTCGTCGAGGTCGCGGCGGCGCACCACGTACCCGTAGGGCGGGAAGTCGGGGTGGTCGGGCCAGGCGAGCTCGAGGGTCACCCCGTGCGCGATGGAGCGCAGACCGTCGTAGCGGAGGAAGTCGCCCAGCGCCTCGCCCAGGCCCATGTCCTCGAGCTGGCGTACCGCCCGGGGCGTGAGCCCGTCGCCGCACGTCTTCTCACGTGGGAAACGCTTCTTCTCGACCACGAGCACCCGGCGGCCCTGCTCGGCGAGCCAGTAGGCGGTCGCAGCGCCGGATGGTCCGCCCCCGACGACGAGGACGTCGTAGCGCTGGGTCACCGACGAATGCTCCCACAGCTCGCGCGGTGTGAGCCCACCGGCTCGCGCTGCTCACAAGTTCACAAGCCGCGCTCGCGTGCGGTGCCCAATGTGCCGATCCGTTGTCTACCGTGGTAGCAAACGCTTCAGACCCTGGTGCGCGGGGAGGACGTCGGGGCTCATGCCCAACCTGTTGCCTGACTGGCTTCCGTGGATCCGCCCGGCCGGACGCCTGATCTGGTCGTTGATCATCACCGGCGTCATGCTCGCGTTCGTCGTCGCGCTGATCCGGCCGCCGCTGCCGCGCAAGCTCGTCACCGCCCGCCAGGCGACGGCTGCCGGCGTCGTGGTGCTGGTGCTCGGGCTGCTCGCCGGCAAGTTCGCCTCCGGCGTCCAGACCCTCGTGGTGTGGGCGACGCTCGGCCTGATCCTTGCGATCGCGTTCGCCGCGGTGGTCTCACGCGAGCCGCGGTCGCCCGACCGCGCGACGACCTGGGCCGAGGCGATCGTGGGTGCGGTGGCCGTATTCCTCCTGTTCCTCCTCGCCTACGGCGTGATCCCGCACGAGTGGCTGACCTTCGCCAACTCGTACCTGAACATGAGCACCGACCGGTTCGTGTCGTGGCCGCTCGAGCGCCTGGTCAAACTCCCCTACAGCGCCCTCCGCGACATCGTGGCGACGCTCATCTACGTCGTGGCGATCGGCGCCAACCTCGTGCTGTGGTCGAAGTGGCAGAGCAGGCTCACGCCACCGCCCGCAGCCGCCGCGGAGGGCGACACGACCGTCGTCCGCACCTCCCGCTTCGGCCGTCCCCTCAAGAGCAAGGCATAGAGACCATGGCGAGAACAGACGCGAACCCGCCGATGCCCGACTTCGTGACTGACTACGACCTCCAAGAGGTCGACCCCGCCTACCTCACGTCGGCCGTCAAGCCCAAGCAGTTCCTCCACATCGATCAGGCCGAGTGCATCCTCTGCGAGGGGTGCGTCGACATCTGTCCGTGGAAGTGCATCCACATGGTCTCGGTCGATGCCATCGACTCGGCGGAAGGGGCCATCCAGCCGGGTGAAGACCCGAAAGACCACGTTGCGTTCATCGTCGACGAGGACGTGTGCACGCGCTGTGCCCTCTGTGTCGACCGCTGCCCCACCGGCGTGATCATCCTCGGGAAGATCACGAACGACGTGGCCGAGGGCGACCCGCACACGCGCACCAACCGACACGGCTATTCGTACGGGGTGAGGTTCTAGCGGTGGCCGACGGCGACGGGAACGGGCGGAACGGGAACGGGCGCCGCCTCGGGAAGGCGCTCGCCACTGCGGACGAGAAGCTGCGCGCGTCGCAGGCGTGGACCTCCATCTTCCGGCCGGGCTCGGTGTACCGCCGGGGTTACACCGACAGCCCCCGCAACCGCTCCTACGTGATCATGAACAACGTGCTGTACCACCTTCACCCGGTGAAGGTGAAGCGGCATGCGGTGAAGGTCTCCTACACGTTGTGCCTCGGCGGGCTGTCGTTCTTCCTCTTCATCCTGCTGACGGTCACCGGCATCTTTCTGATGTTCTTCTACCGACCGACTGCGGCCGCGGCGTGGGACGACGTCCGCACGCTCGAGACTGCGGTCACGTTCGGGAGCCTCGTGCGCAACATGCACCGTTGGGGTGCGCACCTCATGGTGCTCACGGTGTTCCTGCACATGAGCCGGGTCTTCTACCACGGCGCCTACAAGGCGCCGCGTGAGTTCAACTGGGTGATCGGCGTGATCCTGCTCACGCTGACGTTGCTGCTCTCCTTCACGGGGTACCTGCTGCCGTGGGACCAGCTCGCACTCTGGGCCGTCACGGTGGGCACGAACATGATGGGGTTCACACCCGTCTTCGGCGATCAGGTGAAGTTCGTGCTCCTCGGTTCACAGGAGATCGGCAACGACACGATCCTGCGATGGTATGTGCTGCACGTGCTCCTGTTGCCGTTCGTCATCGTGATCTTCATGGCCGTCCACTTCTGGCGCGTCCGCAAGGACGGCGGCCTTTCCGGACCGCTGTAGGCAGGCGAGGAACACCACCATGACCGAAGTTCCCGAGCACCTCCTCCAGCGCAGCAGGGAGCGCCGCAAGGCGCTCGGCCTCCCCGTGCCCGGGGAAGAGGGAGAGGAGGCCGCGCCGGCCGAGGCCGAGCCGCCCGCCGAGGAGACCGCCGAGGCCCCCGCCGCCGAGGCACCGGCGGCCGCCGCAGCCGAGGGCGGAGACGGCGGCGGGGCCGAGGAAGGTGGCGGCGACCGGGGCGGGGTGCCCGCGCACCTGCTGGAGCGGTCGAAGCGCCGCCGGGCCCAGCTGACCGGCGACGGCGGCGACGCGGGCGAGGCG
>JBOGFJ010000317.1:0-2588 GCA_050743385.1 Acidimicrobiia bacterium | reverse complement strand
TTCTTCCTGGTGCTCGTGTGGTCGGTCACCTGCGGTGACCTCGTCGCGCTCCCGTTCGCGGTCGGCGCCGGCAGCTTGGTGCTCCAGACGCACCTGAGCTACGCGTTGCTCGTGCCGCTGCTGGGCGTGTGGGCCGTCGCCGGCCTGTTCGTCGAGTTGCGGCGCCGGCGGGGCGCCGACCCGGGCTCGTCGGCGACCGAGCGTCGCGACGTGCTGCGGTGGAGCGCGGCCGCCGGTGTCGTGCTGATGGTCTGCTGGTTGGCGCCGCTCATCGACCAGTTCACCGGCAGGGGCAACCTGTCGCGACTCGTGGAGAGCGCGGGCGACCAGGGCGAGACGATCGGCTTCGGCCTGGGCACGCGGCTGGCGGCGACCGTGATCGCGTTGCCGCCGTGGTGGTTCCGAGACTCGTTCCGGGACGCCGTCGACGCGTCGGTCTCGGCGACGGGATGGCGACCATGGTCGCTCCCAGTGGCGATTGCCGGCATCGTCGTGGTGGCGGCGATGCTCGCCGCGGGCGCGTGGGATGCCGCCCGGCGTCATGACCGCGACATCGTCCGGCTCTTGGCGACCGCCGGTGTCACGCTCCTGGTGGCGCTGGTGACGTCGGGACGCGCGCTGGAGAGCCCGCTCGACATCGCGCCACACCAGTTTCGTTACCTGTGGCCGATCGGCGCCTTCGTGTGGTTCGCGCTCGTTGCGACGCTCGTGCGCCGGTTCTCGACGCGTCGGGCGGTCGCGACGCCGGTCGTCGCCACGTTCGCGGCGCTCGCGGTGGTCCTGATCGTCGTGAACCTCCCGACCAGCGACCAGGGGGTGATCGCCCGGCCGGGCTCGATCGCGATCGCCCGCGACCTCGACGAGCAACTGGCCCGCCACGAGATCGACGGAACCGTTCTGGTCGAGGGGGTCGCCCCCTTCGGCGATCCGTACAGCTCGGCCGTGATGGCCTCGCTCCAGCGCGATGGTGTCTCGTTCGTCGTTGCCGACGACGGCTTGGTCCAGCCCCGGCATCTCGGACCCGCTCGAGAGTCGACGGGTGACGACGCCGACCAGGTGCTGACCATCGCCTACGGCGACGAGATCGCGGCCGGTCCGGCCGGGGCCCGGCGGGTCGCGGTCCACGAAGCGCTCACCCCGGCCGAGCGGCGCGAGCTGACCCGTCTCGAGCGGCAGATCCGGAGTTTCATCGCCGGCGGGCGCCTGCGCCTCAACGAGCAGGGCCGGGCCGCGCTCGACAACGGGCGTCTGCCGCTGCTCGAGGACGGGGACGGGGAGGGGGACGGGGAGAGCGTCGACCCGGACACCCTGTTGCGCTCACTCGAGCTGTCGCGTCTGGTGCGCGACGACCTCCTCGTGGTCGACGACCAGTGGGCGGCGCGCCTCGACAGGTACGTGTCACTCCGGGAGGAGTGGGACGCCGACACCGTCGCGCTGTACCTGGGGCCGCGCGACGAAACCTGACTATCGTGTCAGGGATGCCGATCCACTACGAGAAGGACGACGAGCACATCGTCGTCATCACCATCGATCGGCCCGAGGCACGCAACTCGGCCGACATGGAGCATTTCTTCCAGCTGCGATCGGCGTGGGACCGCTTCGGTGACGACCCGGACGCGTGGGTGGCGATCATCACCGGTGTGGGCGACGCGTTCTTCACCGGCGCCGACCTCAAGAAGTACGTCCCCGAGATCACCAAGGTGCAGCGCGACATCGCCGACGGCAAGGTCGACAAGGTGGGCGGCTACGAGCTGGCCGACGGAACCAAGGCGGTGCTGCGGGGCTCGAAGCTCTACAAGCCGATCGTCGCCGCCGTCAACGGGTTCTGCACCGCGGGTGGGATGGAGATGCTGGGCGGCGTCGACATCCGCATCGCTTGTCCCGAGGCGAAGTTCGCGGTGATGGAGCCGAAGCGGGGACTGTTCGCCGGCGGGGGTACGACGGTGCGGCTGCCGCGCCAGATCCCGTTCCCGCAGGCGATGGAGTTCCTCTTGTGCGCCGACCTGATCCCGGCGCAGCGGGCGCTCGAGATGGGCCTGCTGAACGCGATCGTGCCGCGCGAGGAATTGATGGAGAAGGCGTACGAGTACGCCCGGCGGATGACCGCCAACGCGCCGCTGGCCGTGCAGGCGACGAAGCGCAGTGTGTGGGAAGGCCTCGGCATGAGCCTGCGCGAGGCGTACAAGAACGAGTCGCAGATCAGCTCCGAGATCTTCCAGACCGACGACGCCAAAGAGGGGCCGAAGGCGTTCGCGGAGAAGCGCCCGCCCAACTGGCAGGGCCGGTAGCCGTGGCCGTGGCGGTCGACCCGCGCGCGCCGTGCCTGATCGGCGTGGGGCAGCGCACGTGGCGCCCCGACGAGGTGGGCGAGCAGGGCGCGCCAGAGCCCCTCGCGATGTGGGAGGAGGTCGCTCGGGTCGCAGCCGACGATGCGGGCGCGTCGACCACCGACGTGCTCGGCCGGCTCGACAGCCTGCAGATCGTCTACTGCCAGACCTGGCAATACGACGACCCGGCGGCGCGGCTCGCCGACCGGCTCGGCATCGCGCCGCGGTTGCGGCACTACTCCGGGATCGGCGGCACGACTC
>JBOGFJ010000316.1:0-7163 GCA_050743385.1 Acidimicrobiia bacterium | reverse complement strand
GATCCTGGGATACGCGTTCGTGATGGTCGCCGGGGGGAACGACACCGCCGTCGGGCTGCTCGGCGGCGCGGCCGAGCTCCTCACCGAGTACCCCGACGAGCGGACGCGCCTGATCGCGGAGCCGGATCTCGTCCCGAACGCGGTCGAGGAGTACCTCCGCCTCACCTCACCGGTCCAGGGGTTGTGCCGCGTCACGAGGCGCGAGGTGACCTTGCACGACGTCGAGCTCCCGGAGGGGACACGCGTGCTGCTCTGCTACGGCGCCGCGAATCGCGATCCGCGCGAGTTCGGCCCCACCGCCGAAGGCATGGATGTCGCACGACCGATCCCCCGCCTGCTGACGTTCAGCAGCGGTCCGCACTTCTGCCTCGGCGCGTCGGCCGCGCGGCTGCAGGGCCGTGTCGTGGTCGAGGAGCTCCTCGCGCAGTGTCCCGACTTCCGGGTGGACGCCGATGCCGGCGTGTTCGCTGACGGCGCGTTCACCCGTCGTTACAAGTCGCTTCCGTTCGAGGTCGCGTAGGAGCGCTACGCGATCGAGACCACGAAGCGCGCCGTGAACGACGACCCGGGTGCGACGAGCGGACAGGTCCCGCGAGCGAGCGAGTTCGTGGGCGCGGTCATCGGCTCGAGGCACACGAAGTCGGCGCCCGGAGGCGCGTACACCTGCGCGTACGGGTAGCCGTCGTCGTAGTGCACGGTCAGCCGGTGGTCATCGCTCTCGAGCGCCAGCTCGTGGTCATCGCCGAGCGCGTAGAGATCGTCGAAGGTGCGGTCGCCGACGGGGGCACCTTCGGCGGCTTCGGGTGCGGTGGCCCCGGTCGGTATGCCCCGGTTGTCGAGAGCCAGGTGCCGGCGCGCCGGGAGGCGCAGTCGCCACGCCGATCGGTCGCCCGTCGGCAGGCGGAGGAACGGATGCCAGCCGAACGCGACCGGAACGGCACGGGCGGAGGTCGGCCGCAGCGTCGTCGCGATTCGCAATGCGTCACCGTCGAGGTCGACGTCGAGCTCGATGTGGTGTGGGAACGGGAACGCCGCCAGGAGGTCGGGACGGGCGCCGTAGTCGAAGCGAGCCCGCAGCCGGGCGGTCCCCGCCTCCACGATCTCCCAGCCGGTGGCGGCCGTCATCGTGCCGTGCATGGGCAGCCCGTTCTCGTCGGTGCGGAGCGGGAGCCCGGCGAGGTCGACGTCGATGCCGGCGGCCTGGTAGCTGCGCCCGTCGAGGCGGTTGGCCCACGGCGCCAGCAGCGGCAACCCCGTCTGGTGACCGTCGCCGTAGGCCGCGAGCCCGCCCGGCAGCGCGACGAAATCGTGATCTTCCCGGCGGAACGACCGGCCGAGCATCCCGAGCTCGGGCAGGAAGGTCGCTCGGAGCTCGCCGGCGGCGAGGGTCGCGCTCATCGTCGATCCTCTCTGCGGTGACGGGCGCGCACGTTACGCCTAACGTCCCCGTACGTGGAGGACGAGGCTTCGGCCGTTGCTGTACGCAACGCGCGGCTCGAGGCGCAGGCTGTGGTCGGCGAGGGCGTCGCGGCACGCGTGCTGGAGCCGTCGCCACCCACCGTCAACGACGACGAGTGGCTCGCCGACGACCCCGTCAACGCGCCCGCGCCGCCGGGAATGCCGGTGGTGAGCCCGGTACCGGGCGTCGACATCACCTGGGACGAGTGGGTACGCGACCGGCCCGAGCACACCTCGTGGGTCACCGCGCGGTGGCTGGGCGCCTACCGTCGTCTGCCCCGGCCGCCGGCGAGGCACGCGGACACGCGCCTCGCCGTGCACCGCCTGGCGGCGTACGTCGTATCCCCCGCCCGCCGGCGCACCAACGGGAAGATGGCGCTCCGCTGGACCTTCGGTGGGCTCGGCACGCCGTTCTTCGGTTCCGACGCCCAGGTGCGCATCGTCGGGACCCGGCTCGTGCGCCAGGACGACACCGCCGTCCGCGTCGAGCCCGTCTCCACGCTCGCGGCGGCAGCAGCATTCGTCCTCGACGGGCCGCCCGACGTCGCATGGGCCGAGCCCTTCGACGTCCCACCCGCGGGCGACCCTGTCGGGGACCTGCGCGTCGACGCGGAAGCAGCCGCCTTCCTCGGCGACTGGTACGGCTTTGCGTACTCGGTGCTCGAGGAGCTGCGGGCCGATCCCGAGTCGACCGAGACGAGCCGGGTGCAGCTCTGGCCCGAGCACTTCGACGCCGCGTTCGAGTGCCTGCCCGAAGCTCGCCGGGCAGGCTTCGGCGCCTCCCCCGGCGACGCTGCCGTCGAGGAGCCCTACCTCTACGTGGTCCCGTTCGACTTCGACGCCGCGCCCTCGAGCGATACGTGGAACGCCGAGAGCTTCCGGGGCGCGATCCTCCCGATCGGCCAATTCGCCGACGCCGCCGACCAACGCGGGACCGCGCTCGCCTTCTACCGCCGTTGCCGCGACGTGCTGAGCAGATGAGCCACCTCCCGATCGCCGACTACGCGCTGCTGTCCGACTGCAAGTCGGCCGCCCTCGTCAGCCGGGAGGGGTCGATCGATTGGTTGTGCTTCCCGCGGTTCGACAGCCCGTCGGTCTTCGGCCGGCTCCTCGACGATCGCGCCGGCCACTGGTCGATCCGACCGACAGGCGCCGTCGAGGTCGAGCGCCGTTACGTCGGCGACACCATGGTGCTGGAGACCACCTTCCGCACGCCGACCGGCACCGTCGTACTCGTCGACGCGATGGCTGTCGGTCGCAACGAGCGTGGCCACGAGCTCGGTGCCGGAGCGCCGTCGGTGCTGATGCGCCAGGTGACGGGTGTCGACGGCGAAGTCGAGCTCGAGCTCGAGTACGCGCCCCGTCCCGAGTACGGCTTGATCCGTCCGCTCCTGCGCGCGGTCGACGGCGGCGTCACCGTCCGGGGTGGCGCCGACGTGCTCGTGCTCTCGTCGCCGCTCCCGATCGACGTCGACGAGACGGTCGGGCGGGCGCGCTTCACGGTGACCACCGGCGAGACGGTGGCGTTCGAGTTGGGACATGCATCGAGCTCAGAGGAGCCGCCTCGACTCTGGACCCAAGACGCCATCGAGGCGCGGCTCGAAGACACGCACCACGCGTGGCGTACCTGGTCGGGCATGCACCAGAACTACGACGGCCCGTGGCAGGAGATGGTGCACCACTGCGGCCGGGTGCTCTACGCGCTCACCTACTACCCCACCGGCGCGATCTGCGCCGCCCCGACCACCTCGCTCCCGGAGACGCCCGGGGGCGCGCGCAACTGGGACTACCGCTTCTCCTGGGTGCGCGACGCGAGCTTCACCCTGCAGGCGCTCTGGGTCGCGGCCTGCCCCGACGAAGCCGAGCGGTTCTTCGACTTCATGGCGAACGCGGCCGCGTCGCAGGTGCGCCTCGGCAGCGACCTCCAGATCATGTTCGGCATCGGCGGCGAGCGCGACCTCACCGAGCGCGAGCTGCCGCACCTCACCGGGTGGCGCGACAGCGCGCCGGTGCGCATCGGGAACGACGCCTGGAGCCAGCGCCAGCTCGACGTGTACGGCGAGCTGCTCGACGCCGCGTTCCGCCTGCCCGAGCAGTTCGCCCGGCTTCAGCCGCCGACGAAGCAGTTCCTCGCCGACCTCGCCGACACCGCCGCGGCCCGCTGGCAGGAGCCGGACCAAGGCATCTGGGAGGTCAGGGGCGAGCCCCGCGACTTCCTGTACTCCAAGCTCATGTGCTGGGTCGCCCTCGATCGGGCGATCACGCTCGCCCATCAGCTCGACGCGCACGATCGCGTCGACGACTGGAAGCGCGTTCGCGCCGAGATCGCCGACGCCATCCTCACGAAGGGATGGAACGAGCAGGTAGGCGCCTTCACCCAGTCGTTCGGGTCGGACGATCTCGACGCCTCCAACCTGATGATGCCCATCGTGGGCTTCCTGCCGCCCGACGACCCGCGCGTGCTGGCGACGATCGAGGCCACCGCCGAGCGCCTCACCGACGAGCGGGGCCTCGTCTACCGCTACCTCGCGCACGACGGGCTCGAAGGCGAGGAAGGCAGCTTCCTCCTGTGCACGTTCTGGCTCGCCGAGGCCCTCGCGTTGGCCGGGGAGGTCGACCGGGCGACCGAGATCTTCGAGCGTGCGGTCGCCTACGCGAACGACGTCGGCCTCCTTGCCGAGGAGGTCGACCCGGCGACGGGCGAGCTCCTCGGCAACTTCCCTCAGGCCTTCAGCCACATCGGGCTGATCAACGCCGCGTGGGCGATCTCCGAGTCGAGCGCCGCGAGCGCCTGAGGTCAGACGGCAGGACTGGGCTCGCCGACCGACCGACCCGCCGGCGACATGCGCCGGTACCAGATCAACAGCACGATCGCGAGCAGGGGAGCGAGAATGTCGCTGGGGATGGCCCAGACGTTGTCGGGCTCGGTGTTGTCGTGCTCCACCCATTGCATGATGTGGCCGATCGCGTCGCCGAGATAGCTGATCGAGAGCATGACGACCGCGGCGGTCATCCACGAGTCGCGCCGCCAGATGCAGACCAAGCCGAGCACGCCGATGCCGATGTCGGCCCAGCCGATCTCCCACTGGAACATGCTCGGCGTGTAGCCGATGCTCTCGGCGAGCTGGTCGGACATGCCGGAGATGTGGCCGACCCCGCTGAAGATCGCCCAGAACCCCCCGAACGCCAGCAACCAGATCAGGGCGAGCTCGACCGTGCGCCTCGTTCCCCGGCGGTCGGGATGCCGGCGGCGATCGACGACGATGTGGACGGCGGCGGCCACGATCATCAGGATCCATTCCATGATGAACCACGACGCGGCGGCCGCGTAGCTCTCGGAGCCGCTCGGGTTGTGGGCCTTCGCCAAGAAGTCGCCGAGCATCAAGACTCCCCCTCACGCATTGGGACGCGCTGACCGTATCCGCGGCGATCCGCGCGGACGCGGACCCAGTGGCAACGGATCAGGTGAGGGCGACCAGCTCCAGCATCTCGTCGCTGAAATAGTCGAGCACGCCGTCGGGCATGAGAAGAGCCCGGTCGGGGTCGAGGGCGCGCACGAAGTCGACGTCGTGACTGACGACGATCATCGTTCCCGGCCACGACGCCAGTGCCTGACCGGTCGACGTGCGCGACATCGGATCGAGGTTGTTGGTCGGCTCGTCGAGCAGCAGGACGTTGTGCCGACCGGCGACCAGCTGCGCGAGCGCCAGCTTCGTCTTCTCGCCCCCCGAGAGCGTCGCCGCGTCCTGGAACGCCTTCGCGCCGCCGAGCCCGAACATCCCCAGCAACGCCCGGGCGTCGGCGCCGCTCGTGCCCGAGGCTTCGTGCATGTGCTCGACGAGCGAGGCGCCGGGGCGGATCCCTTCGTGCTCCTGGGCGTAGTACCCGAGCGACACCCGAGCGCCGAGGCTCACCTCGCCGAGCTCGGGCTCGAGGCGTCCCGCCAGCACCTTGAGCAGCGTGGTCTTGCCGGCGCCGTTGCGGCCGGTGACCAGGAGGCGCTCGCCGCGCCCGACGTCGAAACCGATGTCGGCGAACACGTCGAGGGCGCCGAACGACTTCCACAGCTCGGTCGCCGTGAGCACGGTACGGCCACAGCGCGGGGGCGCGGGGAAGCGCAGGTTGAGCTTGCGCCGCTTCTTCGGCGCCGTCACCCGTTCCGCGGCCAGCCGCTCGACGCGGCGATCGAGCGTGTGGGCGACGCGGGCCCGCTTGGCGGTTTGGCCCCGCATGGTGTTCGCAAGGGTGGAAAGGCGCTTGATCTCCGCCTGCTGGTGCGCGGCCCGCTTGACGAGGCGCTGCTCGTCACCCTCGCGGGCGGCGAGGTACTGCGAGTAGGTGCCCTTGTACTCGACGAGCGTGCCGGTTCCCTCTTCCGATTCGCGATCGACGTGCACGACCCGGGTGATCGCCTCGTCGAGAAGATCGAGATCGTGGCTGACCACCAGGAGCGCGCCCCGGTAGGAGCGCAGGAGCTCGAGCAGCCACGACCGGGCGTCGGGGTCGAGGTGGTTCGTGGGCTCGTCGAGCAGCAGCAGGTGGCTGCCGCTGAACAGGATGCGCACCAGCTCGAGGCGGCGCCGCTCGCCTCCCGACAGGGCACCGAGGGTCAGGTCGAGACGGTCGTCGCGCAACCGAACCCCGGCCGCGAGCCGGCGCACCTCGGATTCGGCCGCGTACCCACCCCGCGTCTCGAAGAGCTCTTCGACGCGGGCGAAGCGGTGCACGTTTGCCGGTGACGGGTCCTCCTCCAGGCTGAGACGGGCCTTCTCCATCTCGCTCTGCAACTGGTCGAGGCCGCGGCCGGAGAGCACGTGCGCGAGGCAGTTGACGTCGTCGGGAACGGCATCGTTGCGCGGGTCTTGCGCCAGATAGCCCGTCGCGGGCGGCCGCTCCACGCGGCCCGCGCGGGGGGAGGCCACGCCGCCGAGCACGCGCAGGAGCGCGGTCTTGCCGGCGCCGTTGCGCCCCACGAGGCCGACCTTCTCGCCCGGGCGCACCTGGAGGGTCGCTTCCTTCACGATGGTCTTGCCGCCGACCTCGATGACGAGGTCTCGAGCGATCAACACGCGCGACAATCCTTCGTGAGCGGGCAAAACAACCGGAATGGCGGGAAGCACCAGTCTGACACGGACGGTTGCGCGAGAACGATGAGTTCCGCACCCGACGGCAGTCTCACGGGCGTGTTGAACCTGAAGTACGCGCCCGCGGCGAGCTGAGCGCCTCCTCGGAGGCGGTACGGTCACCCGTACATGTCCATGGACACCGCCCGCAAGCCGATCCTGCTGACCGTCGACGACGACCCGGGGGTGTCGCGCGCCGTCGCGCGGGACCTCCGCCGCCACTACGGCGACACCTACCGGGTGGTGCGGACCGAGTCGGGCCCGCAGGCGCTCGACACGCTGCGGGAGCTGAAGCTGCGGGGCGACCTGGTGGCGGTCATGTTGGCCGACCACCGCATGCCCGACATGAGCGGCCTCGAGTTCCTCGAGGAGGCGATGGACCTGTTCCCCCACGCCCGGCGGGCGCTGCTCACCGCCTACGCGGACACCGACGCCGCCATCCAGGCCATCAACGTCGTCGACCTCGACCACTACCTGCTCAAGCCGTGGGATCCGCCGGAGGAGAAGCTCTACCCGATCGTCGACTCGCTCATCGAGCTCTGGCTCTCCAGCGACGAACAGTCGACCCACCAGGCCCAGGTG
>JBOGFJ010000315.1:0-11076 GCA_050743385.1 Acidimicrobiia bacterium | reverse complement strand
TCGAGAGTCGCCTGGTCGGTCATCCGGTTCTCCAGCGCGCGGGGTCGGGAAGCGGAAATTACCCTCCGGGGCATGTCGCCGGGCCCGACCGATCGCCGCGTCGGCGACCGGCTCCGGTGGCTGAGCGTCGTCGCCGGGATCGCGGTCGTACTCGGCGGGGTCGGGGCCCTGGTCACCGTCGGGTTCATCAAACTGCTGGAGTGGCTGACCGACCTGTTGTGGACCGATCTCGCGGACGCGCTCGGAGCCACGACCGCCGACTGGGAGTTCGTCCTCCCCGTGTGCATCGTGGGTGGCGTCCTCGTGGGCATGTGCACGCGCGTGCTCGGTGACTGGCCGAAGAGCCTCGAGACGGCGCTGGCCGACTTCCGGCGCGATCGGGCGTTCGATCACCGGCACCTCCCGAACTCGGTCGTCGCCTCGCTCGTCGCGCTGACGTTCGGCGCCGCGCTCGGCCCCGAAGCCGCCCTGGTGGCGATCGTCGGCGGGCTGGCCTCGTGGATCGGTCGCGTCATCAGGCTCGGGGGGCGAGCCGCCGAGTCGCTCGACTACGTGGGTGTCATGGCCGCGCTCGGCACGCTCTTCGGGACCGCGGGCGCGGCCGTGCTGCCGCTCGAGGCCGGAGACGAGCCGACGCCTCCGGGCCACCGTCTCGTCGTGCTCCTGCCGGGGGTGGCCGCGGCGGGCGCGGGAGCGTTGATCTTCTCGGCGCTGTCGTCGGGGGAGGGGTACTTCGAGTACACGTTCCGTGCCTACGAGTTCGCGTTCTCCGATCTGCTCTGGGCGGTGGCGGCGGCGGGAGGGGGCGCGGGCGTGTCGGTCGCGTTCCTGTCGTTCTCGAGGGCGGTCGCCATTCCCGCGGCGCCGCTGGCAACGCGCCCGGTCGTGCTCGGCGCGCTCGGAGGCCTCGCGCTCGGGCTCCTTGCATCGGCGTCGGCGCTGGTGCTGTTCTCGGGCCACGAAGGGATCCAGGAGCTCATCGACGACACCGACGCGTCGACCGCGTTCCTCGTGGGTATCGCCGCGGCCAAGGTTGCTGCCATCGCGCTACTGCTCGCGACCGGGTGGAAGGGCGGGCGCTTCTTCCCCATCATGTTCGCAGGAGCGGCCACCGGCCTCGCGATCGCCGGCGCGTTCCCCGACGGCGCCGCGATGGTCGGCCTCGCCGGAGCGATGACCGCCGCGGTCGCGGCGCTCATCCGCCGCCCGTTGGCGGCGGGGCTCCTGATGCTGTTCCTGTTCCCGTACGACCTCTACCCCGTGGTCGCGGTGGGCGCTGTGCTCGGCGCCGCGATCGGGAAGTTCCTCCTCCAACGGTTCCCCGCGCTCGACGAGGCTGCAGCGTGACGGCAGCAGCGCGGTTGCGACGTCAGCCCTCGGCGACCACGCGGGCCTCGGCATCACGCATGACACCCTCGACGAGGTCGCGTATCTCCGGCGGCGCCTTGGACGGCGCGCCCGAGTCGTGAGGCGGTTGCGGGTCGTACTCGATTCCGAGTTGGACCGCCTGGGCCATCTCGTCGCCGTGGAGCTTGGCCACGAGGGTGAGCGCGAGATCGATGCCCGCCGACACGCCCGCGGCGGTCGCGACCCTGCCTTCGATCACGACGCGCTGCTCCGTCGGCTCGGCGCCGTATGCACGCAACCGGTCGTAGGCAATCCAATGGGTCGTGGCGCGTAAACCGTCGAGCACGCCGGCCGCGCCGAGGAGCAGGGCACCGGTGCAGACCGACGTGGTGAACGTCGTCGTGGGATGGGCGGCGCGGATCCACTCGACGATCGCTTCGTCCTTGTTCGCCAGGCGACGCGTGGCAAGGCCGCCCGGCACGAGCAGGACGTCGGGCGTGGGCGTGTCGGCGAAGGTGCGCTCGACGTCGAGATGCAGGATCTTGGCGTCGTCGCTGAGGCGGCCGCGCCGCTCCGCGCACAACACGACGTCGGCCCCGGGCACGTTCGTCAGGACGGAATAGGGGCCGAAGGCGTCGAGGGCGGTGAACCCGGGGTAGAGGCCGATGGCGATCTGCATTGCTGCTCCTTCGCTGGACGTCTCAGGATGCCCGCCGGCCGAAGTGCTGGCGGTAGCGGTCAGGGGTGGTGCCGAGCCGGCGATGAAACGCCCGATGAAGGGTCTCGGCGTGCTTGATGCCGACGCGCCTCGCGATCGCGGTGATGGTGAGCTCCGTCGCTTCCAGCAGATGTCGGGCCGCCTCGACGCGCAGCTCCTCGACGTGGGCTGCCGGCGTGGTGCCCGTCTCACGGCGGAACGCGCGCGCGAACGAGCGTGGGCTCATTCCGGCGCGGTCGGCGAGCGTGTCGACCCCGAGATCCTCGTCGAGGTGGTCGGCGAGCCAGCGTTGGAGGTCGGCGATCGAGGGGGTCAGCGCGGGCCGCGACCGCAGTTGGGCGCTGAACTGCGATTGCCCGCCGGGGCGGCGCACGAACACCACCAGCCAGCCCGCGACCTGGTGCGCCAAGTCGGCGCCGTGGTCGTCCTCGACGAGGGCCAGGAACAGGTCGATGCCGGCGGTGACTCCCGCCGACGTCCAGCGGTCGCGGTCGTGTACGTAGATGCGGTCGGAGTGCACTGTGACGTCGGGATGACGTTCGGTGAGTGCATCGCACGACGACCAGTGCGTCGTCGCCTCGTATCCGTCGAGGAGCCCGGCCTCGGCGAGCAGCCAGGAACCCGTGCAGACCGATGTCACTCGCCGTGCGCGTCTGGCGACGGCGGTGAGGTCACCGATGAGCTGCGCGTCGCGGCGTGCCGCTCGAGTGCCGTCACCTCCTACGACGACGAGCGTGTCGAATCGCTTCCGACCACGAGCGAGCTCGGCCAGCGAACGGTCGGCTTGCAGGGCCACGCCGCTCTCGGAGCGGACGCGTCGACCGCGCGGGCTGGCGATCAGCGTCTCGTAGGGCGGATCAGCTCCGAGCCTCGTCGCGGCGCGCAGAACCTCGCCCGGACCGGCCAGGTCGAGCAGTTGGCAGCCGTCGAAGGCGACGACGACGACGGTGTGGGCGGCTGCGGGCACCAGCCCATCATCCTTCCTCGACCCTCCGGCAGCAATGCCAATTTCCTGACGATACCTGCCAAGGACGGCCGAACGCCGCCGGCGCGTACGCTGATCGCTTCGTCGGTGCTCGAGTTGCTGCGGAGGCGGCGGGAATGGATGACGCGGCACTCCTCGCCTTGCCGAAGGCGGAGCTGCACCTGCACATCGAGGGCACGCTCGAGCCCGAGATGATGTTCGAGCTCGCCCGGCGCAACGGTGTCGAGCTGCCGTTCCCCGATGTCGACGCCGTGCGCCGGGCGTACGTCTTCGACGACCTCCAGTCGTTCCTCGATCTCTACTACGCCGGCTGCCGGGTATTGCTCACCGAGCGCGATTTCTACGACCTCACCGCCGCGTACCTCCGGCGCGCGGCTCGGGACGGGGTGCGCCACGCCGAGATCTTCTTCGACCCCCAGACCCACACCGATCGCGGCATCGCGATGGCCACGGTCGTCGATGGCCTCACGGCGGCTCTCGCCGACGGCCGCCGCGACCTCGGCATCACCTCGGCTCTGATCCTCTGCTTCCTCCGCGACCTCAGCCAGGGCTCGGCCATGGCCACCCTGGAAGCCGCGCTGGAGCACCGCGACGCCATCGTCGGCGTCGGCCTCGACTCCGCCGAGGTCGGCAACCCGCCCGAGAAGTTCCGCGCCGTCTTCGACCGCGCCCGCGCCGAGGGTCTCCTGCCGGTGGCCCACGCAGGGGAAGAGGGTCCTCCGGAGTACATCTGGCAGGCGCTCGACCTCCTGGGAGCGCGCCGCATCGACCACGGCGTCCGCTGCCTCGGGGACGACCGGCTCGTCGGGCGGCTCGTCGCCGAGCAGATCCCGCTCACCGTCTGCCCGCTCTCGAACGTGAAGCTGCGGGTCTTCCCCGACCTGGAGCACCACAACCTCCCCCAACTCCTCGAGCGAGGCCTGCGGGTGACGATCAACTCCGACGACCCTGCGTACTTCGGCGGCTACATCGGCGAGAACTTCCTCGCCAGTGCCCGGGTGCACGGCCTCACCGGCGAGCAGATGCGCCAGGTGGCCCGCAACTCCTTCCTGGCCTCGTTCCTCGATGATGAGGAGAAGCAGCGTCACGTCGCCGCCGTCGACGCCGCTGCGACCTAACATCGAAGTCGTGCACGAGCTCGACTACCGCGCTGTCGACGCCGACAACCACTACTACGAGGCGCTCGACGCGTTCACCCGTCACCTCGACCCGAAGCTGGGGCCGCGCACCGTGCAGTGGGCCGAGATCGAGGGGCGCAAGTACCACGTCGTCGGCGGACGGGTGAGCCGGGCCGTCACCAACCCGACGTTCGACCCGATCGCGAAGGCGGGGGCGCTGAGCGAGTACTTCCGCGGCAATCCCGACCAGCGCTTCCCGATGGAGTTCCTGCGCGAACGAGAGCCGATCCGACCCGAATACCGCGACCGCGACGCCCGGCTGTCGGTGATGGACGAGTTCGGGCTCGAGCGGGTGTGGATGTTCCCGACCCTCGGCATGCTCTACGAGGAGCTGCTGAAGCAAGATCCGCAAGCCGTGGCCATCACGTTCCGGGCCTTCAACCGGTGGCTCGCCGAGGACTGGGGCTTCGACTACCACGAACGGATCTTTGCCGCGCCCTACATCTCCCTCGCCGACGTCGACTGCGCGGTGGGGGAGCTGGAGTGGGTGCTCGACCACGGCGCCCGCCTCATCGTCATGCGACCGGCCGCGCCCACCACGATCACCGGCCCGCGGCCGCCGGCCGATCCCGGGTTCGACCCGTTCTGGGCGCGGGTCAACGAGGCCGGGATCACGGTCGTCGTGCACGCGGGCGACAGCGGGTACTCGTCGCAGGGCTACGCCAAGGACGGCTTCGCCGCCACCTTCGAGGGGGGCAACCGACCATCGATCAAGCTGCTGGCGATGGAGCGCGCGATCTACGACTTCTTGGCGTCGCTGATCTTCGACCAGCTGTTCGTACGTTTCCCCAACGTGCGGGTCGCGTCGGTCGAGAACGGCTCGGAGTTCCTGCCCGACCTCTTCCGCAAGCTCGCCTCCGTCGGCCGGAAGATCCCCGGCTTCTTCGCCGAGGACCCGACCGAGATCTTCCGCCGCCACATCTGGATCAACCCGTTCTGGGAAGACGATCCCTACGAGATCGTCGAGCACGTCGGGCCCGAGCGCGTCATCTTCGGGTCCGACTGGCCCCACATCGAGGGCATGCCCGAGCCGCTCGACTACGCCACCGAGCTCAAAGACTTCGACGACGCCACCCAGCGCAAGATTCTGCGGGACAACGCCGCCGGGTTGACCCTCCTCCGCCCTGTCTGATTCCGGGGGTTTTGTCCGTTCGGCACGGGGGAGACTTGTGGCGAGGGGAGGTCGCCGGTATGTACGCCAGCGCCACGTTCGACGTCTGTGACTGGCACGAGGAGCCGTACGAGAAGCTCAACGGCGACGCCCGGCTCGCGCGTGCACGCGCCAGGCAGTCGTTCGAGGGGGACATCGTGGGCGACGGCGCCGCCGAGTACCTGCTCATGTACCCCGAGAGGCACCCGTCCAACTTCGTCGGGATGCAGTACGTAGTCGGTCGGCTCGCCGGACGTGCGGGCAGCTTCGTCCTCGAGCTCAACGGCACGTTCGACGGCGCCACTCTCGAAGCCGATTGGTTCGTCGTGCCCGGTTCGGCCATGGGCCAGCTCCGGGGCCTCCAGGGCGAGGGTGGCTTCGCGGCTCCGCTCGGAAGGACGGCATCGGCCGCGCTCGACTACGACTTCGAGTAGGTCTCCGCCTGGCGGCCCACGACGTCGACGATGTTGCCCAAGACGATGTTGACGTCCACGATGTGCAGGCCGAACGATGCCAACGCGGTGTCGCCTCCGATGTCGTCGATCCGCGGGTCGGCCGGGTCGCCGTTCACCGTGATCTCGAGGTACGAGAAGCCGTCGCGCTCGACGCACTCGGCCTCCACGAAGTCGGGCAGCGTCACCCAGGGTGTCTCGATCTCGGTCCCGCTCGCCGGGTCGACCCAGGACGGGCTCTCGCCGCCGGCGAGGCCGATGGCCTCGAAGAACGCACCCCGCTGCGGATCGGTCTCGAAGTAGGGCTCCGCGGTCGCGGCTCCTCCGCCGAGCGCGGCCGGGTTCGTGCACGCCGCCGGCCCCGTGTCGGTGCGACCGAAGGTGGCATCGGGCGGTGGCGGTGCCGTCGACCGGAACGAGGCGTAGCTGATCGCGCAGCCGACTTCGTCGGTCGCGCGACACAGCGGAATGTTCTGGAAGTCGCCGCCGCCGTCCTCGCCCGGCGGCACAGCCAGTGACGTGCCGGCCAGGATCGCCGACACGAGCTGGCCGCGCAGCTGTTCGTTCCCGTCGATCTCCTCCTGGATCAGCCGGGTGAGCACTCCCGACCCCTGCGAGTGGCCGACGAGCACGACGCCGCGGCCGTCGTTGTCGTTGGCCATGTAGTGCTTCCAGGCGTCGAGCGCCGACTCGTAGGCGGTGGCTCGCGGATCCTGGCCCTCCGGCGCGGCCGGTTGCGAGTCACCTCCGAGGCGCTCCAGCAGCGCGGTGAGCGTGAACTGCTCGTAGATCGGCGCGAACACCCGACACTCCGATGCGAGGCGAGCCGCCTGGTTGCGGACCACCAAACCCTCGGTCTCGGGATCGGCCACGAGGTCGCTGTTCGTCCCGGGGTCGAGCGACACTGTGGGATACACGTAGAAGCAGTCGATGGGCGGGTCGGTAGCGGGTTCGAACTCCTCGACCTCGACGTCGCCGTTGGCCTCGACGACAGTGGCGTCGAGATCCTCGTCGCAGTAATCGTCGTCGATGTCGGGGCGGCACAGCCAGTTCGCGGCGTCGGCGTAGACAGCGCTTTCGTACCCGGCGTAGGCGACCTCGCGATCGCGGTCCCGTTCACTGCGACCGGCATTTCCATCGTCGCCGTCGTCGTCGCACGCCGCCGCCAGGAGGACCGTGCAACAGCAGAGTGCCAGTACCCGCTTCCGAACCCGCATCGCTCCCCCCGGTCGCGCATCGATCACGTGCGTCTCAATATTGGCCCGACCGCGGAGGCGCAGAGGATCTGGCGAACGGCGGACCTCACTTGCTCTCGTCCTCGTCATGGAACCACGGCGTGTAGCAGACGCCGACGAGGAGACCTTCCGGACTCAGAAACCGCGCCGTGACCTGTGTCCAGGGCTCCGTTCTCGCGGCGTGAAGCATGCGGTACCCCGACTGTTCCAGCTCCGCCGCCGCCGCGCCTACGTCGGCGACCTCGAACTCGATGCCCGCCTGCGGCACCGGGACGTCCGACGGCCAAGCGTCCATGCCGAAGCACGCCTGCGCGGCCTCGCTCAGGGGCCACAACCCGAAGTGCTTCACGCCCGCCAGCTTCTCGGTGAACACGTAGTCACCTTCCCCGCCCTCGAACGACAGCCCGAGCGCGCCGGCGTAGAAGCTGCGCGCCATGTCGGCGTCCCGCACGATCGGCGAGACACTGGCGACGAACTGGATGTCCATTGGAGGCACCTCCGACATCGACGACGTCCCTTGACGGGCGCGGCGGCAGTGAACCCCTTCACGGCTCCTTGATCCGGGTGTTCTGGTGATGGACGTTCACGACCGCGACGTCGGGACGGACGAGCAGGATGTGGACGCGCTCGAACTCGGCCACTCGCGGCTCGATGGCCTCGACGCCGCCCAACCACAGAGCGCGATGCAGGCCCCAATGAGGAAGAGCCCGCCCGCCACGGCACCGACGACGATCACGAACCCGCGGATCAGGATCTCCGCCATGAGCCCGGCCGCCGGACCAGCAGCCCGGACGTTGGCCTCCTCCGCGTCCAGGGACCGGACCTCGATGCCGGCGGGACGCGGTCCGAGTACGGCCGCGAGATCGTCGTACGAGAACGAGCTGGACGCGCCGTCGACCGCCTCTACGTCGAGCCGCGCGAACCGGTAGGGCTCGTGCCGCCAGACGCTCTCGACGATCTGGCGAGTGGCGAGCGCGGGATCGTCCGGTCCGCCGCGGTAGCGCACGACGACGGCGTCGACGGCGCCGAGCCGATAGGTGACCGCAACCCCGTAACCGAGAGCCTCGAGGACCCGCTCCGTAGCCGCCGAGGTCGCGGGGACCTCGAGCGGCTGCTCTTCTTGGCCCCGTGCGGCGCCGGCGGTCACGAAGATCGCGGTGAGCGCAACGAGCCCGGTGATGAAGAGCCTGCGAGATCTGCTCGTCCCCATCAACCCCTTGGCTTCACCGAAGTCGGAGACGGTCATCGACGATCCTAATCAGTGGTAGCTGAGAGACTCGCCCCGCATGACGCCGTTCGTGACTGCGGGGGCCGGCTTCCTGCTCGCCGTGCTCTGGTTCGACCTCATGTTCGACACCCAGGTGCTCCGACATCGTCGACGGGAGCTCCCCGAGGACGTGCTCGCGTCGATCTCCGCCTACTACCGGCGCGTGACGACCGCGGCCCGACCGATGAACCGTCTCGTCTCCCTGGCGATGCTCGCCACGCTCGTGGCGATCGTGGTCGAGCTGGCGCGCGACGATGCGCCGAACTGGGTGGGATGGGCGTCGCTCGCGCTCGTCGTCTCGGCGATCCTGCTCGCGGCCGTGCACACCTTCCCCAGCGCGCGGCGACTCGGCGCTCGGAGCGACCCGCCGGAGCACCAGAGCCGGCTCGCATGGTCGATCTGTCGGGACCACCTGCTCTGCCTGGCCGCGATCGTCGCGCTCCTCACGGTCCAACTCGTGTTCGCCCGGTGAGAGCCTGATCCGTCACAGCCCCAACCGACGCCTACGACCGCGGGAGTACCGAGTGGGCACGGTGGTACGCCGAGCGGCGTACGCCCGAGCCACCTGCCCGCTCGATGACGGACGCCCCATCGCGGCATACCGTGACCGTGTGATTGCGAACACACCCGCGCGCCCGCCGGCGGTCGAGGGCCGCTGGCTCGCGGCCGCGCCCGCGTACGCGGTGCCGCTGGCGGTAGCGGTGTTCCAGGTCATGGGCACGATCGGGGCGGCGAGCCAGCAGGACGACACCGGTGCTCTCGACGCCTTCACCTTCGTGCTGCTGCTCGCCGGGCCGGCGGCGCTCGTGGCCCGCCGCACCCGGCCGGTGGCGGTGCTCTTCGCCACGCTCGTCGTCCTGCTCGCGTACTTCGCGCTCGACTACCCGCACGGTCCGGTCTTCGTCAGCGTGGTCGTCGCCCTCTTCGCCACGGTCACGAGTGGGCACCGGCTCGTTGCCTGGCTCGCGGGCGGCGCCGGGTACGTCGCCTATCTCCTGGCCCTGTGGGGCTTCGACGACGAGGGCCCGCCGTCGCTCGCCAACGCGGGCGCCACTGCCGCCTGGCTGCTGGTGGTCCTGGTCGTGGCCGACATCGTGCGCATCCGCAGCGAGCGCGTCGTCGAGGCAGCTCGCACGCGCGAGGAAGAAGCGCGCCGACGCGCCGGCGAGGAGCGCATGCGGATTGCGCGTGAGCTCCACGACGTGCTCGCCCACAACATCTCCCTGATCAGCGTGCAAGCCGGCGTCGCCCTGCACCTCATGGACGACCAGCCGGCGCAGGCCCGCACCGCGCTGGCGGCGATCAACGATGCGAGCAAGGACGCGCTGCGCGAGCTGCGATCGGTGCTGGGCGTGCTCCGACAGGTCGACGAGGAGGCTCCGCTGGCGCCCGCACCGGGGCTCGCTGATCTCGACGATCTCGTCTCGCGGGCGGGGACCGCCGGTCTGGCGGTGCGGGTGGAGCGCAACGGGAGCGCGCGACCGCTTCCGGCGGACGTCGACGTGGCCGCGTTCCGGATCGTGCAGGAGGCCCTGACGAACGTGACCCGCCACGCCGGGCCCGCGAGCGCCACCGTGCGAGTGGCCTACGGCGACGACGAGCTGACGGTGCAGGTCGACGACGACGGTCGGGGAGCGACGCCGGGCGACCGCGTCGACGCTTCGAGCGGCGGCCAGGGCATCGCCGGGATGCGCGAACGCGCCCGCTCGCTCGGCGGCGAGGTGGAAGCAGGCCCGCGGCCCGGAGGGGGCTTCCGGGTACGGGCCCGCCTGCCCGTGAACGGGGCGCCGTGATCCGCGTCATGCTCGCCGACGACCAGGGCCTCGTGCGGGCCGGCTTCCGTGCCCTCCTCGACGCCCAGGACGACATCGAGGTCGTCGGCGAGGCGGCCGACGGGGAGGAGGCAGTGGCGCTGGCGAGGCGGCTGCAACCCGACGTCGTCCTGATGGACATCCGCATGCCCAAGCTCGACGGCCTCGCCGCCACCCGCGCGATCGCCGCCGACGAGCGCCTCGCGCGGGTGCGCAGCGTCATCCTGACCACCTTCGAGCTCGACGAGTACGTGTTCGAAGCGCTGCGTTCGGGAGCGAGCGGATTCCTGGTCAAAGACACCGAACCCGTCGAGCTGATCAAGGCCGTCCACACCGTCGCCGACGGCGATGCCCTCCTCTCACCCGGCGTCACCCGCCGGCTCATCGCCGAGTTCGCGAGCCGGGCGAAGGAGCCCCGCGTCGGACCCGAGCTCGGGGGTCTGACGGAGCGCGAGCGCGAGGTGATGGCACTGGTCGCGGCCGGGCTCTCGAACGAGGAGATCGCGGAGCGCCTGTTCGTGAGCCCGGCGACCGCGAAGACGCACGTCAGTCGGGCGATGGTGAAGCTGGGCGCCCACGACCGGGCCCAGCTCGTCGTCATGGCCTACGAGTCGGGCCTGGTCCGCCCGGGGTGGGCCGACTGATCGACCTACGACGGGTGCGGTAGAGGCGAAGCCTCCAACCGGCCGACGACCCGGTGCGATCGTCTCGCGACCATCGACGAGGAGCCGACAAGGAGGTCCTCGTCATGACCACGACAATGACGCATACGGACGTCGCCGCCCAGGCCGTGGACGTCTGGAAGGTGTACGGGAAGACCGAGGCGACGCGCGTCGAAGCGCTCGCCGGCGTGACCGTCGAGTTCGAACGGGGCGGCTTCACCGCGATCATGGGGCCATCGGGCTCCGGGAAGTCGACGCTGCTGCACTGCCT
>JBOGFJ010000314.1:0-4566 GCA_050743385.1 Acidimicrobiia bacterium | reverse complement strand
GCCAGTCGTCCCACTCGTCGGTGAAGTAGCGCACGCGCACCTTCTTGTACTCCTTCACCGACCAGAGCAGCGCGTAGTCGTCGATGCCGGTCTCCGAGCGGATCGCCGCGATCGTCTCCTCGCAGTCACGGGCCGTGTGCCCGTGCACCATCGTGAACACCGAGTACGGCCAGTCGTCGTAGGTCGGCCGGCGGTAGCAGTGGCTCACGTGCGCGAAGCCCGCCATCTGGGGACCGATCTCCTCGAGACGGTCGTCGGGCACCGCCCACACGCCCATGGCGTTCGCCTTGTAGCCGGCACTGCGGTGGTTCATGACCGCCGCGAACCGGCGCATGAGCTTGCGCTCCTTGAACGACCCGAGGAGATCGAGCACCGTGGCTTCGTCGCAGCCGATCTGCTCCCCTTCGGCCGCGAACGGGCTCTCGACCAGCGGGAGATCCTCCTGGGTCACGCGGATCGCGGCGACCTCGAGGTCGGAGAGCTCAGGCGCGGGCATGTGCTCGCGGCGCTCGGGCCGCTCGTGCGCGAGCACCTCGGCCTTGGCGTCGGCCGCGGTCGCGCCGGTCATGTCGAGCTTCACACCGATCTTGAACAGCTTCAGGGTCGGGAGCTTGCGGGTGACCAGCGCGCCCGACTCGCGATGGAGCACGTCGACGTGGTCGTCGAGCGAGTCTCCGGGTGGCACCGCGATCGTGTACCAGAGGTTGTAGGGGTTGTTGCGCTTGTAGTTGTGGCTCACCCCCGGGTGCCGGCTGATCACCGCGGCGGCCTCGTCGACCCGGGCGGGTTCGATCTTGGCGGCCACGAGCGCCGAGCTGTAGCCGAGGGCGCGCGTGTCGAAGATGGCCGACAGCTGGCGCAGCACGCCCAGCTCCTTGACCCGCGCCACCCGGTCGAGCACGTCGCCCTCCGAGACGTCGAGCCGCTGCGCGAGGGTCCGGTACGGCCGGGGCTCGAGGGGAAAGTCCCACTGCACCGCGTTGAGCAACTCGCGGTCGGCGGCCTCGAGCTCTTCGACTCGGGGGCTCATGTCGTTCGCCTCATGCGTCCATCGTCGCGCGGCAGGCCGGGCGGGCATCAAATCACGGCGCGGCCGCGACCGTCGTGGTGGTCGCGACCGTGTCGGTCGCCTCGGGGGTCGTCTGTTCGCCCAACTCCACCGGAACGTGACGTTTTGCCCCGTCGCGGAGCACCGTGAGCTTCAGCGACTCGCCCGGGCGCCGGCGCGTGACTTCCGTCATGAGCTCGCGGATTCCCGACACCGCGATCGTCGCCTGACCGTCTGACACCGCGACGACCACGTCACCGTCGTCGAGCCCGGCCCGATCAGCGGGGCCCGACGGCAGCACCTCGTCGACCCGAGCGCCACCACCGGCGCGTTCGGTGTCGTCGGTGCCGCTGACGCCCAGCCAGCCGTGGGCGGCCGTGCCGGTGGTCGCGAGCTGCTGCGCGACGTCGCGGGCGGTGTCGATGGGCACCGCCAGTCCCGAAGGCGCCGCGCCCGCGGGCACGGTGAGGATGCCGACCACCGCGCCGCGGCGGTCGAGGACGACGCCACCCGAATGCGGCCGCCCGGCGCCGGTCTCGGTGTCGATGAGCCCGGCCACGATCGCTCCCGCGGGCGACACGAAGAGACGATCGAACTCGCTGATCGTCCCGACGTTCACCCAGTGCTGGTCGGCTTTCGCGCCCGCGGCCAGTCCGAGGACCCACTGCCCCTCGCGCAGGCCGTCGGAGTAGCCCAAGCGCGCCGGCGGGACGTCGAGTGCGCCGACGCGCAGGAGCGCGAGATCGGTCCCCGGGTCGGCGCCGGCCGCTTCCGCGGGAAGACGTTCATCGCTGGTCGCGACCGTGACGCTCGTCGCGCCCTCGAGTGCATGCGCGCTCGTGAGCACCACGTCTTCCTCGATGCACACGCCCGACACCTTGGTCGTGCCGTCGGCCCGGGCCACCTGCACCGTGACGATGCTCGCCCCCGCGACGAGCACCATGTCGGCCGGCGCCCGGTCGGTCGAGAACGCGTCCACGCCGGTGGCGAGCGGAACGCTCGAATCGTCGCCGGTGACGTCGGTGAGGAACACGACGACGCTGACCGCAATCGCGAGGGCGCCGACGAGCGCGAAGCCGACGAGCGCCGGCCGCCGCCGGCGAACCGGGCGAGGACGCGATTCCGACGCCGCCAGGAAGGAGTGGAGCTCGCTCGGGTGCAGCCAGACACGATCGAGGGGATCGGGCGGTGGACCGCTCGCGTCGCCATTCTCATCTTCGTGTTCGGGCACGAGCCGTACTGTACCGACGGGGTCGGCGCGAACGGCCTCGCGCCCGAATCGCGCCGGTGGCGCCCCGTGGGCCGTTCGAGTCCTCGTTCACTACGATGACCGTCGTGCCGCCCTCCGGACACGACTGGGTCGGGATCACGTCGTTCCCGCTCCCCGTCGACGAAGCCAACGCCTGGGCCACGACGCCCGCGTGCGGTGCAGTCGTGTGCTTCACCGGTGTCGTGCGCGATCACTCCGAGGGGCGTGACGGCGTGACCGGCCTCACCTACGAGGCGTACGAAGAGGAGGCGACGCGTCGCCTCGCCGACATCGCCGCCGAGGCGCGCCGCCGCTGGCCGATGGTCGGTCGGTTGGCGCTCCTTCACCGCGTCGGTGAGCTCGCGCTCTCCGAGGCATCGGTCGTGGTCGTGGCGTCGGCTCCCCACCGCGGGGAGGCGTTCGAGGCCGCGCGCTTCTGCATCGACACGCTCAAGGAGACGGTCCCCATCTGGAAGCGTGAGCACTGGTCGGGTGGCTCCGACTGGGCGGAGTGCTCGCACGCCGTCCGCCCCGTGCGCGACCGCAACGGGGCTCCGAGTGCGGTGGTGCGCCCGTCCGGCCGCCGCCCCGCTTAGGCCGCCGCGTGGCATACCTGGTGTTCGTCGTGGTCGTGAGCGCGATCGGCATCGCCGTGCTCGTGTGGCGGCACCGTTCCCATTCGCCCCGCACGCTCGACGACAGCATCAACCGCTTCGCACGGGCTCGCACTGCCATCTCACCCGAGTCGCGTCCCCGGACGGTGCGGCCGGCGGCCGACGCCGTCCGCCGCGATCAGCGCCGCAGCCGTCAGGTGACGGTCCAACGACTCCCTCGACCCGAACACGACCGCAACAACGAGTAGGCGGGCAGCGCACTGGCTAAAGACCTCGCGATCGACCTCGGCACCGCGAACACGCTCGTGTACGCGCGCGGCCAGGGCATCATCGTCAACGAACCGACGGTGATCGCCCTCAACACGCGCACGCAGGACGTGCTCGCGATCGGCCAGGAGGCGTGGGGCATGATCGGGCGCACGCCCGGCTACATCGTCGCGGTGCGCCCGCTGCGCGGCGGCGCGATCACCGACTTCGAGATCACCCAGCGGCTCATCCGGCTGCTGTTCCAGCAAGCAGGCGTCTCACGCCTCTACCGGGCGCGGGTTCTCATCTGTGTGCCCTCGGCGATCACCCACGTCGAGCAGCGCGCCGTCCTCGAGGCCGCCCGCCGCGCCGGGGCCGCCCAGACGTACCTCATCGAGCAGCCGATGGCCGCCGCGATCGGGGCCTCGCTGCCGATCCACGAGCCGCTCGGCAACATGGTCATCGACATCGGTGGGGGCACGTCGGAGGTGGCGGTGATCTCGCTCGGCGGCGTCGTCGCCCTCGAGGCGGTGCGGGTCGGTGGCTTCGACATGGACGCCGCCATCCAGGCCCACGTACGCCGCGAGTACGGCCTCGCCATCGGTGAGCGCACGGCCGAGGAGATCAAGCTCGCCATCGGCTCGGCGTTCCCGACGCCCGACGAGTACAAGGTCGAGGTACGTGGGCGCGACCTCACGACCGGTGCGGGCAAGGTCGTGGTGCTCACCCCCGAGGAGGTGCGCGACGCGCTGGAGGAGCCCGTGCGGGCGATCGTCGGCGCGGTCGTGAACGCCTTGGCGCAGACACCCCCGGAGCTCGCCCAGGACCTGCTGATGGAGGGTGCCCACCTCGTCGGCGGGGGCGCGCTGCTCCGGGGCTTCGACGCCCGCATCGCGCACGAGTGTGGGATCCCCGTGCACCTCGACCGGACACCCCTCGAGACGGTGGTCCTCGGTGCGGGTCGGTGCCTCGAGTCGTTCGATCGGCTCAAGGAGATGTTCATGGGGAAGGCCCAGAGCAACCGGTAGGAGGGGCCGTCTTGGCGTCACTTTTCCTCCCTCAGCCGGGAAAGTGACGCAAGAACGGTCAGTCGCGAAGGTCCTCCGCCGCCTGCCTCGTCTGCCAGTCGCGGTCGGTGAGGGCGCGCTCGAGGGCGGCATCGACCTCGGGGCCCGAGAACGGCGCCAGCGCTAACACTGCCCGCCGGCGCACCGCGGGCTTGTCGGTGCAGGCCGCCAGCACGGCCGGCAGCCCGGCCGGGTCGCCGAGGGCGCCGAGCGCGGCGACGGCGGCCTCGCGTGCCAGTGGATCGTCGTGACCCGTCGCCACTCGTGCCAGCGTCGTCACCGCGCGCGCACGCGGAGCGTCCGACAGTGCGAGCTCGCCCAGCGCCCACGCGGCCGCTTCGA
>JBOGFJ010000313.1:0-4262 GCA_050743385.1 Acidimicrobiia bacterium | reverse complement strand
GCGGAGGCGGTGGTCCCCGCACCGGCGGCTACGGACGTCCCGGTGGCGGTGGCTACGGCGCTCCCGGCCGCGGCGGTCCGGGTGGTGGCCCCGGGGGTCCGGGTGGCGGCCCCGGCGGACGCGGCGGTCCCGGACGCGGACGGCCCGGCGGTCCTCCCGGCCACCGGCCCCGGCGCAAGAAGCGCCGCCGCCGCAACTTCGAAGACCTCGGCCCGGCGACCATGCCGCAGCTCACCCCGGCCGACACGCCCGTCCCCGAGGGCGAGATCGTGGTGCCCCGCGGCATCACGCTCCAGGAGCTCGCACCCAAGCTGAACCGCACGCCCGCCGACCTCGTGCGGATCCTCTTCGACGCGGGCGAGATGGTGACGGGTACGCAGTCGTTGGCCGACGAGATGGTCGAGCTGATCGCGGGCGAGCTCGGCGCCGAGGTGCTCCTCGTCGAGCCCGGGCAGGAGGAGGAGCTCGAGCTCCAGGCGCTGCTCGGCGACGACGAGGAAGCGGAGGAAGACGAGGCGCTGCTCGAGCCGCGCGCCCCGGTCGTCACCGTGATGGGTCACGTCGACCACGGCAAGACGACGCTCCTCGATCGCATTCGCGAGGCGAACGTGGTCGCGGGCGAGGCCGGTGGCATCACCCAGCACATCGGGGCCTACAGGGTCAGGAAGAACGACCGCGACATCACCTTCATCGACACACCCGGACACGAGGCGTTCACCGCCATGCGCGCCCGCGGCGCGCAGGCCACCGACATCGCGGTTCTGGTCGTCGCGGCCGACGACGGCGTCATGCCGCAGACGGTCGAGGCGATCAGCCACGCCCGCGCCGCCGAGGTGCCGATCGTGGTGGCGGTCACGAAGGTCGACCGCGAGAACGCAGATGCCACGCGGGTGCGCCAGCAGCTGGTCGAGCAGGAGGTCGTGCCCGAGGAATGGGGTGGCGACGTGATCGTCAACGACGTCGCCGCGACCGAAGGCCTCGGTGTCGACGAGCTGCTCGACTCGATCCTGCTGACCGCCGACGTGAACCTCGCCGACGAGTTGCGCGCCAACCCGAAGGTGCCGGCCCGGGCGTTCGTGCTCGAGTCGAACCTCGATCAGGGTCGTGGCCCGGTGGTGACCGCGCTCATCGACCAGGGAACGCTCCATGTGGGCGACCCGGTCGTGGCGGGCGGCGGTTGGGGTCGGGTGCGCGCCATGTTCGACGACGCGGGCGACCAGGTCACCGAGGCCGGCCCGTCCGACCCGGTCGTGGTGCTCGGTCTCGACGACGTGCCCCTCGCGGGTGACGAGCTGCGGGTCGCTCCCAACGACAAGACCGCACGCACGGTCGCGGAGGCGCGTAGCCGGCGCCGGAGGGTCGCGGCACTGTCGCACCCGATGACCCTCGCGGGCGGCGCCCGCCTCGAAGACATCTTCGCGATGGTGCAGCGGGGCGAGGTGGCGACGCTCAACCTCGTCCTCAAGGCCGATGTGCACGGCTCGCTCGAGGCGGTCACCGAGGCGTTGCGCAAGCTCGACCAGGAGCACGACGAGGTGCGGCTGTCGTTCGTGCATCGCGGTGTCGGCGGTATCACCGAGTCCGACGTGAACCTGGCGTCGGTGTCGAACGCCACCATCGTCGGCTTCAACGTGCGACCGGATCGCAAGGCGCGCGACCTCGCCGAAGTCGAGAGCGTCGAGATGCGTCTCTACGAGGTCATCTACGCCGTGCTCGAAGACGTGAGCTCCGCGCTGCTCGGCATGCTCAAGCCCGAGTTCGAGGAGGTCGTCACGGGTGAGGCCGAGGTGCGCGAGGTCTTCTCGATCCCGAGGGTCGGCAAGGTCGCCGGCTGCTACGTGCGGGAGGGAGTCATCACGCGCGGCTCGAAGGTGCGGTTCCTGCGCGACGGCGTGGTGATCTGGAACGGCGCGATCTCGTCGCTGAAGCGGTTCAAGGACGACGCGCGCGAGGTGCAGCAGGGCTTCGAGTGCGGCATCGGCCTCGAGAACTACCAGGACCTCAAGCAGGGCGACGTCATCGAGACCTACGACGTCAGGGAGATCGCCCGCACCTGAGGTTCTCGCACCAGCGACCGAGCACGACGGTTCGCGTTCGTGGTGTGGTGCGCGTGGCGGTGGTTGTCGATGTGGCTGGAGTTTCTGTCACACCCTCGTCGTACGATTTCGAGCATGAGGTTGTCGGAGTTGCGCAGCGCGATGCACGGGTTCGCGACGCGCTTCGATCCCACGCTTGTGTCGGCGCCCGACGCGGCGCGCGTCGTGGAGGACGCGGCTGCGATCGAGAAGATGGCGGCGACGGTGAAGTCGCTGGCGGCGACGCGGGTCGCCGAGACCGAGGTGTGGAAGCGGGGCGGTGACCGGTCGGCGGCGCATGACCTGGCGCGCAAGACGGGCAGCACGGTCGGGCAGGCCCAGGAAGTGCTCGAGACGGGCCGCAAGCTGCGGGATCTCCCGGCGACGGCGGACGCGGCGAAGCGGGGCGAGCTGTCGGTCCAGCAGGCGGCCGTGATCGCCGATGCCGCCGGCGCCGATCCCGCGGCCGAGGGTCGGCTGCTGGAAGCCTCGAAGTCGGGGTCACTGGGAGAGTTGCGCGACGAGTGCGCTCGCACGAAGGCGAACGCCTGCGATCTCGAGGCACGTAGGCGCCGGGTCCACGAGCGGCGCTGCCTGCGCGACTGGACCGATGCCGAGGGCGTCGGGAACCTCCAGTTGCGCGACAACCCCGAGGTCGTGGCCGAGATCATGGCGAGGGTGGCGCCGGTGCGCGACCGACTGGCCCGGGACGGTCGGGCCGAAGGCCGCCGCGAGCCCCTCGAGGCGCACGCAGCCGACGCGCTCCGCGAGATCGTGTGCGGCGGCGAGGCGAGCGCGAAGCCGGCGACGAAGATCCTGGCTCGCGTCGACCTGCCGGCGCTGCTGCGGGGCTATCCGGTCGGGGAGGAGACCTGTGAGCTCGCCGGCTACGGCCCGGTCGCCGTGTCTGCGGTGCGCGACCTCATCGACACCGGCGACCCGTTCCTGGCTGCTGTCGTCACCAAGGGTGAGGAAGTCGTCGGCGTCGCCCATCTGGGGCGTCGCCCGACGGCCCGTCAGCGGTCCGCACTGGAGTGGCTCTACCCGACGTGCGCGGTCGAGGGCTGCAACGCGCTGACGTTCCTGGAGTTCGACCATCGGGACGACTGGTCCACGACGCATCGCACCGTCTTCGACCTCCTCGACCGGCTCTGCACGCACCACCACGGCCGCAAGACGAGGGACGACTGGGCCCTCGTCGAAGGGCGCGGCAAACGGGCCTTCGTACCGCCCGACGATCCTCGACATCCGCGACATCGCGACCCACCGGTCGCCGCCTGACGCCATTGTGGAGAACTTTTCCTGGCGCAAATCGGACGGACGGCGTACGCTCCCGCCCGGGTCCGATGGTGCAGGGAGAGGCCATGAGCCACCCTTCGACGCTACTTGTGGTGGTCTCAGCCTCGGTTTTCGCGCTGCTCGCGGGCTGCGACAGCGGGGGTGACGACGCCGACGCCGGTCCACCGCGGCGGAGCGCGCCCGAGACGACGTCGACCACCGCGGCGCCGGCCGGCATCGACCTGAGCGAGCCCATCCCCGGCGGCTCGCTCCACGGCACGCCGAGACCGCCGCTCGAGAACACCGGCGACGACTACGTCGCGATCTTCGAATCGCTCATGGCGAATGTGCGGTGGTTGAGCGAGAACCCGGATCCCGCTGTTCTCTCCGAGCTGTACGTACCCGGGACGCCCGGACACGATGAGCGTGTACCCGCGTACGAGTTCCTTGTTGCCAATGGCTACCGATGGGCGGACGAGGGCTACCAGCTGATCTCGGTAGAGGTTGTCGACGCCCAGAGCGACATCGTGTCCCTGCAAGTACAGGATCGCCTCGAATACGAGCGTCTTCTGGATACAGCTGGAAATCAAGTCGGAGAGGCGCGGGAACGGGGGACGGCTCAGACCTATACGGCGCTACTCGCGGTCGACGGCGAAGGTCGGTGGCGCGTCGCTGATGCAAACCGCGCCGGTGATGAGGTGGTGGAGCTGTGAGGCGATTCGCGCTCGCCATATCCCTCGTGGTTGCTTGCGCGGCGGTGAAGGCGCATGCAGAGGATCTTCCCGGTCCGCCGACGGCGGGCGGTGGGATCTCGCACGACACCATCTTCGTCGGGATCATCGCACCGGGGCAGACGGGATCGAGTGGGCCGGTCAGTGCCGACAGTCCGGCGGCGCCACGGCCGTACAC
>JBOGFJ010000312.1:0-16814 GCA_050743385.1 Acidimicrobiia bacterium | reverse complement strand
GCCGACCTCGGGCGCGCCCGTCTCGCCGCGCTCCCCGCCCGCCCAGCCGGCTCGCTGCGCGTCGAGCTGCTCGGCGGCCCCACCCTGTACCGCGACGGCGTCCCTCAAACCGACGGGGCGTGGAAGCGCGAGCGGGTGCGCCAGATCCTTAGCTTCCTCGTCACCCACCCGGTCACGACGCGGCGCGACGTGATCGCGGCCCTGTGGCCCGAGCTCGACGAGCACGACGCCGGCGGCAACCTCCGCACCAACCTGGCACATCTCCAGCGCGTGCTCCAGCCGGAGCGCGGCCGCGACGAGCCGCCGTGGTTCGTGCGCCCCAACGGCGAGACCCTGACGCTCTGCCGCGACGGCCTCGAGACCGACGTCGAGCGCTTCGACGCGCTCATCGAGGAGGGGCGCCGGTTCGAGGACCGGGGTGTGCCCGGCACCGCGCTCGCCCGGTATCTCGAAGCCGTCGAGCTCTACCGCGGCGACTACCTCGTCGGGTTCGACGACAGCTGGACCGCGTACGAGCGCATCCGGTTGCGCTCGGAGTTCGTGACCGCCGCGACCCGGGCCGGTGAGCTCCTCCTCGCGCGGGGCGAGCCCGAGCAGGCGCTGCGTCTCGCCGACCGCGTCGTCGGCGTCGACGAGCTCGCCGAGCGTGCCCACCGCCTCCGCATCCAGTGCCTGCTCGCGGTGGGCGATCGCAGCGCTGCCCGCGCCAGCGGCGAGCGCCTGCTGCGCCTCCTCGAGCGCGCCGACCTGCCACCCGAACGGGAGACCATCCGGCTCCTTGCCCCGCTGGGACTGCCGGCGGCGTGACCTCGCAGGCCAGAGGCGACCGGACGCCTCACCGAGTGGGCGCGACACTCTTGGCGTGGATCGCCTGATCGCGCGCCGCCGGCTCCTGGCCCTGGCCGGTCTCCTTCCGGTCGCGGCGGTGGCGTGCTCCGACGACGGCTCCGACGACGAGGGCGCGGCGACAGGTGGGGACGACCCGACCGGGACGTCGGGGTCGTCGACGACCGCCGGGCCGCTCACGCCCACACCTGCGTGCGGCGACGACGACGAGCCGACTCCCGACCAGACCGAGGGCCCGTTCTTCTCCTCGGGGACACCCGAGCGCTCGTCGCTGCGGGAGCCCGGGATCGACGGCACGCCGCTCGTCGTGGAGGGCGCGGTGGTGACCACCGCCTGTGCCCCGATCGCCGGAGTCCGCCTCGAAGTCTGGCAGGCCGACGACGCGGGCGAGTACGACACCGAGGGCTACCGGCTCCGGGGCCACCTCTTCACCGACGACATCGGCGGCTTTCGGATCGAGACGATCGTGCCCGGCCTCTATCCCGGGCGCACCCGGCACATCCACGCCAAGGTGCAGCCGGCGGGCGGATCCGTCCTCACCACCCAGCTGTACTTCCCCGACGAGCCCGGCAACGCCGACGACGCCATCTTCGACGAGCAGCTGCTGATGACCGTAGGTGACGACGCCGACGGCACCCGGCTGGGCACGTTCACGTTCGTGCTCGATGAGGCATAGGTACGCTGCGGGCATCGGAGCAGACGGCCTCGCCCAGCAGGCGGTCGACGCCATGGAGGCCGTCGCCGGTCGCCATCCCGGGACCCGGGCCGCGCACGCCAAGGGCACCCTGTGCGCCGCCACCTTCACGCCGACCGCCGACGCCGCCGGGCTGAGCCGCGCCGCGCACCTCGAGGGGCCGGCGGTGCGGGCCCACGTGCGTTTCTCCAACGGCAGCGGCAACCCGGCGGCGCCCGACTTCGAGCCGCGCGAGGGCCGCGGCCTGGCGACGAAGTACTACCTGCCCGACGGAACGACCACCGACGCGATCGGGATCACGCTGCCGGCCTTCTTCGTCAACACCGTCGAGGGCTTCCTCGACTTCGTGCGGGCGCGGAAGCCCGATCCCGCGACCGGCGAGGCCGATCCCGCCGCGATCGGCGAGTTCATCGGCGCCCATCCCGAGGCCTTGACTGCGGCCGAGGCGGTGCTCACCGCCGCTCCTCCGGAGAGCTACCTCCGTTGCGCGTACAACTCGCTGCACTCGTACCGGTTCGTCGACGCCTACGGCGCGGGTCGGTTCGTCCGCTACCGCTGGGAGCCGGACGAGGGCGAGGCGAACCTCGACCTCGAAGACGCGACGGCGCGCGGGCCCGACTACCTCCAGCGCGACCTGGCCGAGCGGCTCGGCCGCGGACCCGCCGGGTTCACGGTGCTCGCGCAGATCGCGGAGGACCGTGATCCCGTCAACGACCCGACCGCGGTGTGGCCCGACGACCGGCAGCGCGTCGCGCTCGGCCGGCTCGAGATCACCGGGCTCGCGCGCGACCGGGAGCAGGGCGACGACGTGCTCGTGTTCGACCCGACCCGCGTCACCGACGGGATCGAGTGCTCCGACGACCCGATCCTGCGATTCCGCTCGGATGCCTACGCCGAGTCGGTGCTACGGCGCTCGGGCGTCGCCCGCAGGTAGTCTGACGCTCCGTCAGATCGCGACGGAGGACGAGTGGACTTCGATTTCGCCCCCGACCAGACCGCCTTCCGTGCCGACGTCGAGGCGTTCCTGGACGAGCACGACGATCCCGACGTCTTCGACCCCACCCGCGAGAACATGGCCCAGATCGTCGACACGCCCAAACGACGCAAGTTCATGAGCCAGGTCGGCGAGCGGGGGTGGCTCGGCATCACCTGGCCCACCGAGCTCGGCGGCAAGGAGGGCGACGGCGTCTACGAGTACCTCCTCAACGAGGCACTCGCCGGTCGGGGCGGTCCCCAGATCGGCAAGGGCGTCGGGATCATCGGCAAGACGCTGATCCGCCACGGCAACGAGAAGCTCAAGCGCGAGTTCCTCCCCAAGATCCTGCGCAACGAGGTCGAGTTCGCGATCGGTTACTCCGAGCCCGAAGCCGGCTCCGACGCGGCGTCGATGAAGCTGCGGGCGGTTCGCGACGGCGAGGGGTGGCGGCTCAACGGCCAGAAGACCTGGACGACCTCGGCCCACTTCGCCGAGTGGTACTGGGTCGGCGCCCGCACCGACCCCGACAGCAAGCACCAGGGCATCACGCTCTTCCTCGTGCCCCTCGACGACCCCGGGATCACGATCAACCCGATCTGGACGATGGGCGACGAGCGCACCAACGACGTCTTCTTCGACGACGTCTGGGTGTCGGACGACTACGTCGTGGGCGAGGTCAACCGCGGCTTCCAGTACATCTCCGAGGCGCTCGACCTCGAGCGCTTCACGATGTTCACGTTCTCGCAGATCGAGCAGCGTCTCGACCTGCTCGTCGACTACGTCGCCACCGCCGACCGTGACGGCGAGCCCCTGCGCAACGACCCCGTGGTGCGGCAACGGATCGCCCGCCTGGTCACCGAGGCCGAGGTCGCGCGGGTGCTGGGGCTCCGCTTCGTCGCCGCGTCGGCGAAGGGCGGCGCGGCACCGACCATCGAGTCGTCGGCGTACAAGCTGTTCGCGACCGAGCTGTCGAAGCGGCTGGCCGATGCGTCCATGGACGTCGCCGGCCCCGGCTCCCAGCTGCGGGTGCACACCGAAGACGCGCCGATGAGGGGACGCGCCGAGTCCACCTACCGCTACACCGTGATCGACACGATCGGAGGGGGCGCCTCCGAGATCCAGAAGAACATCATCGCCCGCCGCAAGCTCGGGCTTCCCAAGAACTTCTGACGCGATGGCGACCAACGCGATGCTCGCCGGAGTCACCGTGCTCGATTTCGCCAGCGTCGGGCCCGCGGCGCGCGCGTCCCGCTGGTTGGCCGACTACGGCGCCACCGTCGTGAAGGTCGGGCCCGTGCCCGCCCACGGCCAGGTGCAGATCGCGCCGCCCTTCTTCACCTACGGCGCCCACCGCGGGATGCAGCGCATCCGCTTCGACCTCAAGTCCACGGCCGGGCGCGACGCGTTCCTGCGCCTCGCCGCCGGCGCGGACGTCATCATCGAGAGCTTCCGCCCGGGCGTGGTCGCCCGGCTCGGCACCGGTTACGACGACGTCCTCGCGGTCAACCCCCGCATCGTGTACTGCTCCACCAGCGGGTACGGCCAGGACGGGCCCCACGCCCGCTGGGCCGGTCACGACCTCAACTACCTCGCGGTCGGCGGCTACCTCCACTCCACCGGCCCGCGCGCCGACGGCGGGCCGCCGGTACCGGGCGCCACCGTCGCCGACGCCGCCGGCGGCGGCATGCAGGCCGTCGTCGCCATCCTCGCCGCCCTCGTGCGGCGAGCCGCGACCGGCGAACCCGCCTACCTCGACGTCGCCGCCGCCGACGGCGTGCTCGCACTCATGTCGCTGGCGGTCGACGAGTACCTCGCCACCGGGACCGAACCCGGCCCCGGCCACGACATCCTCACGGGTCGGTACGCCTGCTACGACTGCTACGAGGCGCGCGACGGCAAGTGGCTGGCCGTCGGGATCATCGAACCCCGCTTCTGGTCGAACCTCTGCCGCGCCCTCGGGCTCGAGCGCTGGATCGACCACCAGACCGACGACTCGGCCCAGGCCGAGATCCGCGCCGACTTCACCCGCGTCTTTCGCACCCGCGACCGCGACGACTGGGTCGCCGAGCTCGCCGACGCCGACACCTGCGTGTCTCCGGTGAACACGATCCCCGAGGTCGTCGCCGACCCGCAGTTCGCCTCGCGGGCGGCGTTCGTCGAGGCCGACCACCCCGAGCACGGCCGCTTCCGCCAGGTCGGCCCGGTCCTCGCCGGCGGCGACCGGTCAGGGGCGCCGTACTCCGTGGCACCCGCGGCCGCGAGCGACGCCGACGCCGTCCTCGCCGCCGCCGGGCTGTCTCGCGCCGAGCGCGACACGCTGCTGGCCGACGGAGTGGTCGCGTGAGTGACCTGCCCGCGGACGTCGCCAAGCTCGTCGGCGAAGTGCAGTACGAGGAGGACGGTGAGTTCCCGGTCGAACGCGGCTACATCTGGACGACGTGCTCCTCGGTCGAGAACGGCAATCCCCTGTTCTGGGACGACGAGGTCGCGAACGAGATCACGGGCGGTCCGGTCGCGCCGTCGACGATGCTCTCGGTCTGGTTCCGTCCCCACCACTGGGCTCCCGGTCGCACCAGCACGGGGTTGCCGCTCCAGGTCCATTTCGACCTCAAGGAACGCTTCGACCTCCCGGAAGCGGTCATGACCGACAACACCCTCGTGTTCCACGAGCCCGTCCGGCCGGGTGACCGCCTCTCGACGCGCCAGGTCCTCCGGTCGGTCAGCGAGGAGAAGACGACGAAGCTCGGCACCGGCCGGTTCTGGGTGATCGACGTGGAGTACCGCAACCAGCGGGGCGACGTCGTCGGCGTCGAGTCGTACACCGGTTTCGGCTACCGGAAGGCCGGCTGATGGCGACGACCGTGGAGAGCCGCACTGCCGACGCGGTGAAGCAGGGCGACCGGCTGCCGGAGCTGGAGCACGCTGTGACCGCGACCACGATCGTCCTCGGCGCGCTCGCTGCTCGCGACTGGCGCCCGATGCACCACGACCACGACTTCGCGGTCAACCGCAACGGCATGCGTGACCTCTTCATGAGCACTCCGAACCAGGCGGCGTGGTTCGAGCGCTATGTCACCGACTGGACGGGCCCGAAGGGCCGGCTCGGGCGCATGAAGTTCCGGATGAAGGGTTCGGTCTTCGCCGGCGACACCATGGTGCTCTCGGGTTCGGTCGAGGGTGTCGAGGTCGACGACACCGGCTGCGCCTGGGCCGAGCTCGCGCTGGCGGTCAGCGTCGACGGGACGCCCGTGACCGAGTGCGCCGCCCGCGTCGCGCTCCCGACCGACGCCGACGACAACCCGTGGACCCGCGGCGGCGACCGCTGGCAGCCGTAGGCAGAGAGGCTTCGCGTGGACCTGGATCTCAGTCCCGAACAGGAGATGCTCCGAGAGGCGGTGCGGGGTGTGTGCGAGCAGCACGCGCCGTTGACCGTCGTGCGCGAGCTCGAGGACGATCCGATCGGGTACCCCGACAAGCTCTGGGCCCAGCTGGCCGGGCTCGACCTCTGCGGTCTCCTGCTGCCCGACGAGCACGGCGGCGCGGGGATGTCGATGCTCGATGCGGTGATCGTCTACGAGGAGCTGGGTCGGTCGCTCGCGCCGGTGCCGCACTTCGTCAGCACGGTCGTCGGCGGCGGCGTGCTCGCCCGCGCCGGGCGCGAGGAGCAGCGCGCCGAGTGGCTACCCCGCATCGCCGCCGGCCAGGTGATCGTGACGCCGGCGTGGCTCGAGCCCGAGGGCGGCTTCGGTCCCGCCGGCGTGCAGCTGCGGGCCGAGCCCGACGGCGACGGCTACCGGCTACGCGGCACCAAGCGCCACGTCGCCTTCGCGGCCGCGGCCGACCGGCTGCTCGTGCTGGCACGCACTGGCGATGCCGCGACCGATGTGGGGCTGCTCCTCGTCGACCCGAAGGCCGACGGTGTCGAGCTCACCCAGCAGCACACGCTCGGATCCGACACGCAGTACCGGGTCGAGCTCAGTGACGTCGTCGTGCCGGCAGCCGACCGGGTCGGTGACGGCTCGGTTTGGAGCGCTTGGGACGCGACGATGCTCGACGGCGTGATCCTCCTCGCGGCCCAGGCCGTCGGCGGCGCCGCCTACGCGCTCGACATCACCGTCGACTACGCCAAGGCGCGCCACCAGTTCGACAAGCCGTTGGGCGCGTTCCAGGCCATCTCCCACTACCTCGCCGACGCGGCCACGACCGTCGACGGTGGTCGCACGCTGGTCTACGAAGCGGGGTGGGCCCGCACGGTCGGGCGACCCGTCGACCGCCTCGCGCCGATGGCCAAGCTGTTCGCCTGCCAGACATACCGCGACGTCACCGCCATGGCCCAGCAGGTGTTCGGCGGCGTCGGCTTCACCGTCGACTACGACATCCAGCTCTACTTCCGGCGGGCCAAGCAGCTCCAGCTGTCGTGGTGGGACCCGCGCTACCTCGAAGAGCGGGTCGCGGCCACGGTGCTCGACCGCGCGTAGTCAGTCGCGCTCGCTGCCGACGATCCCGACGAACGAGACCATCTCGCCCGGGTAGCCGCCCAGGTTGTGCGTGAGGGCGAGCGTCCGGTCGGTGTCGATCTGGCGCTCGGGCGGCGCTTCCTTGCGCAGCTGGAGCCAGGCCTCGAACAGCATCCGCAGGCCCGATGCGCCCACCGGGTGGCCGAAGCTCTTGAGGCCGCCGTCGGGATTCACGGGGAGGTCTCCCGCGAGGTCGTAGGTGCCGGCGAGCACCTCCTTCCACGCCGCGCCCCGCTCCGCGAAGCCCAGGTCCTCCATGATCAGCAGCTCGGCGGGCGTGAAGCAGTCGTGCACCTCGGCCATCGCCAGCTCACGGCGCGGGTCGGTCACGCCTGCCTGCGCGTAGGCGTCGCGCCCCGCCGCCTCGATCTCGGGGAACGCGGTGTAGTCGTAGTCGGGATCGGCGTTGCCGCTCGCGTTCCCGGCCACGAACGAGAGGCCCTTCACGTAGATCGGCTTGTCCGTGTACTTCGACGCGTCCTCCGCCCGCACGACGATCACGGCGGCGCTGCCGTCGGCGACCCCCGAGCAGTCGAACACCCGCAGGTCGCCGGCCATGATCGGCGAGTTGCAGATCGTCTCGGTGGTGACCTCCTTGCGGAACTGAGCTCGCGGGTTGCGGGCGCCGTTGTAGTGGTTCTTCCACGAGATGTGGGCGAGCACCTCACGCATCTGGGCGTCGTCGACGCCGTACCTCTTGCCGTAGGCGGGCGCGCACATCGCGAACATCGCCGCCGCGGTGAGCGTGCGTCCGGTTCCGTCGGTCGGGCTCTTCGACGCTCCGACGAGGCCCTGGTAGCCGCTGTCCTTCACCTTCTCGACGCCGATCGCCATGGCGATGTCGTAGGCGCCGCTCGCGACCGCGTAGGACGCGCCCCGCAGGGCCTCGGAGCCGGTGGCGCAGAAGTTCTCGACCCGGGTCACCGGCTTGTTGTCGAGCTGGAGCGGCCGGGACAAGACCATGCCGGAGTTGCCCGACATGGCGGTGCCCAGCCAGAAGGCGTCGATGTCGCGCTTCGAGGCGCCTGCCGATTCGAGCGCCTCGTTCGACGCGTCGATGAGCAGGTCGTCGGGGCCCTTGTCCCAGTGCTCGCCGAAGCGGGTGCAGCCTGCGCCCACGATCGCAACCTGGTCCTTGATGCCATGCGAAGCCATGCGTGCGCGACCTTTCTCTACGCCCGGATCGGGCGGGCCTTCCAGAAGTAGTTGTGGATCCCGTCGGCGGTGAACAGCTTGCGGAACGTGAGCTCCACCCGGTCGCCCATCTTCACCCCGTCGGCGTCGACGTCGGTGAGCTCGACCGGCAAGCGGCCGCCGTCGTCGAAGTCGACGATCGCGAACACGATCGGCGGGCTGGGCGAGTACGCGATGCGGTCGACGGTGAACGTGGCGATCGTCCCGGCGACATCGCTCATCGGCGCCGGCTCCATGTCGTCCTCGGCTCCGCCGTCACGCGACACCCGCGCCGGAGGAAGATGGAGCGCGCCGCTCGCGCGGTCACGGGAGCCGACGAACGCGTACTTCCAGTCGTCGGTGCGACCGGCGACCGCGGCCGAGATCCGCTCCGGCCCGGGCCGGCGGGGCGGATCGAGCGCGACCATCTGGCGCCAGGCCAGGAACTTGCCGTACGGCAACTCGCCCGCGTTGGCCACCTGCCCCGCGAGTGGTCGAGCAGGCGAGTACGACGCCGCCGCGTCGGTGGCCCGGAAGAGCAGGACCTCGACGCCGTCCACGAGCGCGACCACCGCGATCACGTCGCCTGTGCTCGCGCTCTCCAACGCCGAGGCCAGCAGAAGCGACGGGTGCGCCGTCCCGGTGTTGCCCACGGTGCCGGCGAGGTCGTCGACGACCCTCTCCTTGTCGACCGCGAGCCGACTGGACAGTGCGCGCGCCGCCCGCGGGTGCACGCCCGTGACGACCAGCCGGTCGACCGCCTCGGGCGTGAGCCCGGCCGCCTTGAGGGCGGCGTTCCACGCCTGCTCCCCCAGCGGGACGTACTTGGTCTCGCCGAAGCGCTCCTCCCACTGCTTGGCGACGGGCTCGCCCGGGAGGCGCCAGCGGTCGACGAACTCCTCGGTCGCGCTGGCGGCGCCGAGGTACTCGGCGATCACCGGCACCTCGGTGTCGTCACCAACGAGCAGCGCGGCCGCGCCGTCGCCCCCACCGGACTCGTCCGCACTGGTGGGGAGGCCCGTGCGCAGGTCGGACGCGACCACCAGCACCGCGCCGGTGTGGTCGAGCGCGGCCCGGAGCGTCCCGACACCCGACCGCACCGCGCCCCCGGCGTCGAGCGCGGGCACCGACTGATCGAGCCGCAGGGCGGCGTGGATGGCGGTGGCGTTGGTCTTCTCGAGATACGCGGGGTTGGCGGTGGCGAACCAGAGCGTGTCGGGGCGGGCGCCGGCCGCGGACCGGAGTGCGAGGCGGGCGGCCTCGACGGCCATGGTCGTCGTGTCCTCGTCGTAGGAGGCGACGGCACGCGTGCCCTTCCCGCCGCCGCTCCCGAACGTGGCCGCCACTTGCGACCGGTCGAGGCGCCGGTAGGGCACGTAGCCGCCCGCTGCGATGATCCCCCGCACAGGCCGCATTGTAGAACGCGTTCTCGTTGCCGGCCCTACGATGGGCCGGGTGAGACTGGGAGACACCGCCAACGAAGCCGCGGCACGCTTCGGCAAGCCCCTCGAGGACGTGCGGATCCTCGCCGCCGAGCAGATGCAGGCGCTTCCCTTCGGCACCCAGCTCCTGACCCGGTTCGGCGCCGAGGTTGTGAAGGTCGAGCACCCGACCACTGGGGAATCGGGCCGGCAGTCGCTGCCCGCGATCACCGACCCCGCGGACCGGAAGGTCGGCGCCACGTTCCTGCGCAACAACCTCAACAAGCGCAGCGTCGGGATCGACGTGAAGGATCCCCGCGGCCGTGATCTGTTTCTCGCGCTGGTGCCCCATTTCGACGTGGTGGCCGAGAACTTCAAGTCGGGAACCATGGAGCGCCTGGGCCTCGGCTACGACGACGTCGCCCGGGTGCACCCGCAAGTGGTGTACCTCTCGATCTCGGGCTTCGGGAGCGGCGAGTCGCCGTACCGCGGCTGGCCCGCGTACGCGTCGATCGCCGAGGCGATGTCGGGGCTCTACGAGTACAAGCGCGAGGAGGGTCGCCCGCCCGCGGTCGGGTCGGCCGGCGCGCTCGGTGACACCTCGGCGGCGATCTTCGGGGTGATCGGCGTGCTCGCCGCGCTCCGCCACCGCGACCGCACCGGCGAGGGTCAGCACGTCGACGTGGCCATGCTCGACTCGATGGTGGTCATGGCCGACATCGTCCCGAACTTCTGGTCGCTCGGCCTCGAACGCGGGGGGACGAGCCCGACCATCTTCGACGGGTTCCAGGCGTCCGACGGATGGTTCGTGATCCAGGTGAGCCGGGAGCACCAGTTCGAGCGGCTGGCCAAGATCATCGGGCATCCGGAGTGGGTCGACGATCCCCGCTTCGCGAAACGGGAGCGGTGGCGCGACCACATCGAGGAGGTGTTCCGTCCCGCGATCGAGGAGTGGGCCTCGACCCTCACGAAGCGCGAGGCGTGCACGACCCTCGCTGCGGCCGGCATCGCCGCCGGCCCGTCCAACGGCGCCGAGGACGTCGTCACCGACCCCCACGTAGCCGCGCACAACATGCTGGTGGAGGTACCGCGCCCCGACGGGGTCGAGCAGCCCGTGCTCGTGTCGGGCAACCCGGTGAAGATGTCGAAGCTGACCGAGGGACCCGAGACACGCCCGCCGTGGACCGGCGAGCACACCGACGAGGTGTTGCGAGCCGAGCTCGGTCTCGGTGACGACGAACTGGGCGCGCTCCGTCGCGACGGCGTCATCACCTGAACCGACACTTTGGCGTCGCTGTACCCCCTCTACCGAGTCTCGAGGCCGTCGAGTCCGGAATCCGGACCCTGAGGCCTCGAGTCTGGGAATTGTGCCGGCCTGGTCAGCCAAGTGTGACCAGGCCGTCGAGGCCGACGGAGTCGAGGGCCTGCTGGAGCTCGGCGGTGACCCACGAGAGCCGGTCGAGCATGAGCACGACGCCGAAGATGCCGAGCAGGCTGGCGGACGCGAGCGTGATCGCCCGCGAGTGCCGCTTGAACCACGCCAACGCGCCGGTGAGCCGGCCGAGAGCGAGCCCGACGATCAGGAACGGTATGCCGAGCCCGAGCGAGTAGGCGATGAGCAAGGCCGCGCCGCGCGCGGTCTCGTTCTGTGTCGACGCCACGGTGAGCACCGAGCCGAGCACCGGCCCGATGCAGGGGGTCCAGGCGAGGCCGAAGGCGGCGCCGGCGACGGGCGCGGCGAGCGGACCGAAGCGCTCGAGGTGGGGGTGGAAGCGGAACTCCTGATACATCCGCGGCGTCATGAGCAGCTGCGACCCGGCGAGGTACAGGGCCATCAGCAGCACGAGGGCGCCAGCGAGGCGCGTGAGCATCTCCTGATTGCGGAAGATGACGTCGCTCACCGCGGTCGTCGTGAGGAACAGCAGCGTGAACACGAGGGTGAAGCCGGCGATGAACAGCCCCGTGTTCACCGCGATGCGGACGAGCGGACGGGATTCGCCCCCCTGGAGCTCGCCCACCGAGACGCCGGTGACGAGCGACAGGTAGCCGGGCACGATCGGCAGCACGCAGGGGGAGAGGAAGGAGATGATCCCGCCGCCAAAGGCGACGAGCACACCGACGTTGTCGGCCGTCACCGCCGCCAGGGTCACGCCCCGATGCTACGAGCCTCCTCGGTCGACGCCGACTCGGGCCTCAGAGCTGCCGGAGGCGGCCGGCATCGTTCGGGTCATAGATGCACACGACATCGCCGAAGTAGCCGAGGCGGCGCGCCGCCCCGAGCATGGCGAATGCCGCGCCGGACGTCGGGAGATGCGACGTGAGCACGACGTAAGGCGGGTGCTCGGGCACCCCCCGCAGCAGGGCGCCGTTGGCGATCGCCTTCTTCACCGTGTCGGTCCGCATCAGCCCGGGACGCACGCCTTGAATGCTGCCCTTGTACTCGAACCACACCGTGCGACCACTCGGGCCGACCGCCTCGCGGTCGATCTCCACGCCGACCTCGCGCAGCAGCACCGATCTTCCCAACGTGAAGCCACTCTGCTGCAACAAGAGGTCGCACTGCTGCGCGAACTGCCTCCCCTGCACACCGGCAGAGGACTGGAACGAGGTCACGACGACGGCGCCTCGTCCTCGAAGATCGGGGCGAGCCTGATCTCCATGGACGCGGTGTCATGGTCGAGCCGTTCGTCGGTCACAATCTCCTCGTCGGGATAGACGTCGACGACCTGCGAAGTGGCCTGCATCCATAGGGTCACCGCGTCGCCCCACCGCTCGTCGAGCAACGCGTCGCGAATGTCGTTCAGAAGGCCCGAGGGCGCGAGGTCGCCGGGGCGGGAGCGGGCGACGAGGCGGAGCGCGAGGAGGCGGCCCATGACCGCGTCGCTCTCGGCCAGGAGTGCCTCGGGCGGGTCACCCCGGACGATGGCGATCGAGACGCGCCCGGGCCAACTGATCGTGCTTCCGTGCGTGTCGGCGGGCACGATGCTCGGTTAGGAGCGATCGAGCGGATGACCGGCAGCCAGGCGACGCAGGTGTCGTTGGTCGTCGTCGGATCGCATCCGGAACACCGCGTAGATCGGCTGGTCGGGGCCGCACACGACCGAGAGCGCGGCATCGCCGGCGCTTCCTTTCGTGGGCGCGTCGGTCGTGAGCAGGACCAACGGCGTCCTCGGCTCGACCGCGCGGAGGACGGCGGCCTTGCCCAGGGCCTTCCACAGGGTGTCCATGCGCTTGAGGCCGGGGCGGTTGCTCGTGAAGCCGCCGGAAACGTCGAAGAACCACGGCCGCCCAGCCTGGTCGTAGGCCTTGAAGTTCACCTCGACACCGCCCTGCGAGATCTTCACGTTGGGCTTGATGTCTTCGAAGCCGCATCCCTGGAGCAGCGCGAGCGCCACGTCCTTGGCGGCACGACCCTCCGCCACGGCACGGGACTGGAAGTCGCCGTCGCCCGAGATCGTCGCCGGGTCGGTCGGGAGCACCAGCGCGAGCGGTGCGTCGTCGTCAGGCGGTTCGGCAAGTCGCTCGACCTCCAGCCGAACCCGTTCTCGAGCACGTTTGACGTATGCGGCGTCCATGTCGTAGCCCGCGTAGTGGCGACCGGTTCGCACCGCGGCGACCGCGGTCGTGCCCGAGCCGACGAACGGATCGAGCACGAGGTCGTCGTAGTACGTGTAGAGATGGATCAGGCGCTCTGGGAGCGCGATCGGGAACGGGGCAGGATGGTCGACCCGGGTGGCGCTCTCAGGTGGGATCTCCCACACGTCGGTGGTCGCCTCCATGAACTCGTCGCGCGAGAGCGACCAGGTGGCAGGGAGACGCTGCTCGTCGCGTTCCTTGCGACTGATGGCACGATCGAAGCGATCCCGGCTGGCGATGACGACGCGCTCCGTGAGGTCGCGGAGCACGGGGTTGCCGGGGCGTTGGAACGATCCCCAGGCACAGGAACCGGACGCCCCCCGAGCCTTCTCCCAGATGACTTCACCGCGCAGAAGCAAGCGCAGCTTGTCTTGGAGGATGGTGAGCACGTCGGCCGACAGTGATCGGTAGGGCTTCCGCCCGAGGTTGGCGACGTTCACCGCGATGCGACCGCCGGGCTCGAGCTTGCGGACGCACTCCGCGAACACCTCCTCGAGCATCTTCAGGTATTCGAGGTAGGTCGCGGGGATGAGGCCCTCACCCAACGCCTCCTCGTACTCCTTCCCCGCGAAGTAGGGCGGTGACGTCACCACGAGTGCTACCGACCGATCGGGAACAGCTGTCATGGAGCGCGCGTCTCCGCAGAAGATCTGATCGATCTCTTTGTTCCGATCGACGAAGTCGTCGTCCTCGCGCAGCTCGGGGGCGGTGAAACGGCTGTAGAAATCGCTGGCGTCGTGGTTCTCGCGTCGGCCGACACCAAAATTGGACGTCGAGGTGGGCTTGCGCCGCTCGGTCAAACCGCCTCCTTCCGGGACTCACGGATTGTCCCATTGTGGCGACGGGGTGTGACGGTTATCGCCGCGGCATCGTCCCTGGTCAGCCTCCCAGCTGGTCGAACGTCGCCATCTCGCCGAGCACCCGGGCGGCAGCCTGCACGACGGGGACGGCCAGGCAGCCGCCGGTCCCCTCCCCCAGCCGGAGGCGCAAGTCGAGGAGCGGTTCGAGGCCCAGGTGCTCGAGCACGGCGGACGCTCCCGGCTCCGGCGAGCGATGGCCGGCGATGCCGTGGGCGGCGACGCCGGGCACGATCGCGTCAGCGGCGGCGAGCGCCGCCAGCGTGATGACGCCGTCGACCACGACCGGTACGCGCGCCGCCGCGCCCCCGACGATGAAGCCGGCGAGGGCGGCGATCTCGAGGCCACCGACTTCGGCGAGCACGGCGACGGGGTCATCCAGGCGGCGGGCCCGGTCGCTGGCGTCGGTCACGACCGCGATCTTGCGGGCCACGGTGCCGGCGTCGCTCCCCGCGCCGGGGCCGGTGACGGCGCTCGCCGGTCGGTCGCAGTACGTCGCGATCAGCGCGGCGGCGGCGGTAGTGTTGCCGATGCCCATGTCGCCGGTGACGAGCAGGTCGTGGCCCTCGCTGACGAGCTCGGACGCCACGAGCGCGCCGACGTCGAGGGCCGCCCGTGCCTCGGGCGGCGTCATCGCCGAGCTGGTGGCGAGGTTGGCGGTGCCGGGGCGGACCTTGTGGTGATGAATCGTCGCGCGGCTATCGAGGTCGGCCGCGACGCCGACGTCGACGACGTGCACGACGGCGCCGACCTGCCCGGCGATCACGTTGATGGCGGCGCCGCCGGCGACGAAGTTGGCGATCCTCTGCGCGGTGATGTCCTGCGGCCACCTCGTCACGTTTTCGGAGACGGCAACGCCGTGGTCGGCCGCGAAGACCGCCACGGCCGGCGACCGCGGCACCGGTGGCGGGCACGTACCGCTGATCGCCGCCAGCTGGGCGCCGAGCTCCTCCAGGCCGCCCAACGATCCCGGCGGTTTGATGAGGTGATCGTGATGCGCCCGCGCAGCCGCGCGCGCGTCCTCGTCGAGCGGCCGGACTCGCGCCGCCGCCGCCGCGAAGGGACGCTCAGGCACGATCGGGCAGCCCCCGTAGTGCTTCGGCCAGCCGGTCGAGCCCGCGCGGACCGGGAACCGCGATCCGGACACCGGCCGGGATCCCGAACGACGCGGTGTCGCGCACGAGCACGCCAGACCGGGCGAGGTGGTCGCGCACGCCGGCGGCCGCGCGCACGAGCACGTAGTTGGCCTCGGACGGCTCGGGCTCGAGGCCGTGCTGACGAAGGAGGTCGTCAAGGCGGGCGCGCAGCCGCTCGATCGCCGCGGCCCAACGGGGGAGGTCGGCGGCGTCGAGGAGCTCCGGGACGATGGCGGCGGCGAGCGCATTCACCGACCATTCCGGCTGGCGAGCGCGCAGCGCGGTCGCCAGCGTGTCGTCGGGCGCGAGCACGTACCCGGCCCGCAAACCGGGACACGCGAACACCTTGGTGAGCGAGCCGACGACGACGGCGTCCGGGTCGCGGCGCGACCACTCCCCCGTGGCCAGCGGATAGAACGCCTCGTCCCAAACGGCGGCGCGTTCGTCGGAGCGTGCGAGCAGGCCGGTCGGGTTGCGCGGGTTGGAACGCCACCGTGGGCCACCCGGCTCCACCCGCTGGAGATGGCGCGCGTAGACCGAGAAGTCGCACGGATCGACGTCGCCGCAGGGGCGCTCGGCGGCGACGAGCGCGATCGCCTCCGCGCCTCCGTTCGTGAGCACGAGCCGCGCCTCGTCGACCTCCATCGCCGCGGCCAGCGCGTTCGTGGCGGCGCCGGCATCGGGATAGCGCGCGATCGTGTCGGCATGGCGCCGGACGAGCCGGGCGACGTCGGGCGCGCCCGGGTTGAGGCTCACCGACAGATCGAGGATCTCGCTCGGCTCGACGCCGAGTGCCGCCGCCAGCCGGACCCCGTCGCCGCCGTGCGGCCCGGGGACGGGCGCTTTTGGCGTCACTTTTCCTGCCCTGACCGGGGAACACGACGCCAAAACGGGACGGCGGCGGCGAGCGCAAGCACGGCGACCAGCGCGAGCTCGACCTGGTCGGCGAGCCGGACGGCGCGGCCGATGTCGGCGGGTACCGGGCGGGGGCCGTCACCGAGGCGGGGCCGGTCTTCGACGCGCTCGCCGTACCGGAGCGGGCCGCCGAGCTCGACGCCGAGGGCGGCGGCGAACGCGGCCTCGGCCAGCCCGGCGTTGGGCGACGGGTGAGCGGGCGCGTCACGCCGCACTGCACGACCGACGAGCGCCGCCTGACGCGGGCGCACCGTCGCAACCAGCGCCGCCGTCAGCCGCGCCGGCACGAAGTTGGCGGCGTCGTCGAGACGAGCAGCGCCGAAGCCGAAACGCTCGTACCGGGAGTCGCGGTGCCCGACCATGGCGTCCATCGTGTTGATCGCGCGATAGCCGAGCGCGCCGGGCGCGCCGAGTGCTGTCCCCCACACCGCCGGAGCGACCACCGCGTCGACGGTGTTCTCGGCCAGCGACTCGATGACGCCGGCAGCCACACCCGAGTCGTCGAGCGCGCTCGGGTCGCGTCCGCACAACGCCTGCAGCCGCGTGCGAGACGGACCGAGCTCCCCGCGCTCGAGCAGTTGCTCGATCCCGACCGCCTCTCTTCGGAGCATGCGGCCAGCGGCGCTCACCGCCACGCCGAGTG
>JBOGFJ010000311.1:0-18481 GCA_050743385.1 Acidimicrobiia bacterium | reverse complement strand
GTCCGGACAGCACGGCCAACGCCTCCTCCACGACCGCACCTTCGACGCAGCCCCCCGATACCGACCCCGCGACCTCGCCCGCGTCGCTGACCGCCATCGCCGCGCCGGGATCGCGAGGGCCCGATCCGTCGACGTCGACGACACGTGCCACCGCCACGCGCCGGCCGGCGGCACGCCAGCGTTCGATGTCGTCGAGTACCTCTTTCACTGCGCGATCACCGCGGCCAGGCTCTCGAGCGACGCGAGCGAGTGACCTTCCACGAGCTCGTCCACGTACGGCAGCGCGGCGGCCATTCCCCGCGCCAGCGGCACGAAGCCCGGCGACGCCTTGAGCGGGTTGACCCACACCACGCGGTGCGCGACCCGAGCCAGGCGCGCCATCTGCTCGCCGAGCTGCGCGGGATCACCGCGATCCCAGCCGTCCGAGAGGATCACGACCACTGCACCACGGGCCATGCCGCGCACGCCCCAGCGGTCGTTGAACTCGCGCAGGCCCTCGCCCAGTCGGGTGCCGCCCGACCAGTCGTGCACCCGGTCGGCCGCGGCCGCGATCGCGGCATCGGGGTCGCGCGACGAGAGCTCGCGGGTCAGGCGGGTGAGGCGGGTACCGACCGCGAACGCCTCGACCCTGCGCCCCCCGGCGACGGCGGCGTGGAGGAAGCGCACCAGCGCCCGCGCGTAGGGCTCCATGGAACCGCTCACGTCGCAGAGGAGCACCACGCGCCGGGGCCGCTGCGATGCACCGAGGAACGCGCGCTGGATCGGCTCGCCTCCCGCACGCAGCGACCGCCGCACCGTCCGCCGCAGGTCGGGACGCGCATGCGATCCCCGGCGCCTCGGAACGGGACGCCGCCGCCGCGACCGGCGGAGCGCGCCCGCCAGGCGCACGTCGCGCATCACGCGCCGGGCTTCCTCGAACTCGGCGGTCGTGTACGCGGCGAAGTCGCGGTGGCGCAGGACCTCGGCCGGGCTCCACCGCACCGCCTGCGTCGGACGACCGGGTGGCCCCTTCTCCTGCCCGACCACCGGCTCGGGCGCATCGAGCGCCAGTGTCACCGGCATGGTCGGACCGGCGCCGATCTCCTCCCCCTGTTCGCCGTCCCCCTCCCAGACAGCGGCGAAGGCGCGATCGTACGTGTCGACATCCTCGGGACGGTGCACGAGCGTGGCCCGCCCGGCCCAGTACACCGAGGCGCGCGTGCCGATGCCCGCGGCCGCCAGCGCCTCCAGATAGGCGACCGTGCTCCCGGTGGTGACGTCGAGCCCGAGCGAGCGCAAGACGTGCGCGAACAGCACGGCGCGGCGGTCTGCACCGGCGCCGGCGGGTACCACCGTGTGCTCAGGCACCGCCGCCGCCCCCACCGACGGCTGCGGCCGCCACGATTGCCTCCAGCCCCTCCGATCGCACCCGTTCCTGGTCCTCTCGGTACTTCAGGATGCTGCCGAGGGTGACGTCGACCGTCGACTCGTCGATCGCTCCTCGGCCCAGAGCTGCGAGCGCCTGTGCCCAGTCGATGGTCTCGGCCACGCCGGGGGGTTTGTAGAGCTCGACCGCACGCAGCGCCTCGACGGCCCGAGCCACCTGCCGGGCGAGCTCAGCGGGCACCTCGGGCGCGCGCACCCGGACGATGGCGAGCTCACGCTCGAAGTCGGGGTGCCCGATCCAGTGATAGAGGCACCGGCGTTTGAGCGCGTCGTGTACATCGCGCGTGCGGTTCGAGGTCACGATCACCACCGGCGGGACCTCGGCACGGAACGTCCCCAGCTCGGGCACGGTGATGGCATAGTCGGACAGGATCTCGAGCAGGAACGCCTCGAACTCGTCGTCGGCGCGATCGACCTCGTCGACGAGCAGTACGGGCGGCACCGGGCCTTCGTACGCGATCGCCCGGAGGAGCGGGCGGCGCACGAGGAACCGCTCCGAGTACAGCTCGTCCTCGACCACTTCGGCGCCGCGCGCCTCCACCGCTCGCAGATGGAGGAGCTGGCGGGAGTAGTCCCACTCGTAGACGGCCTGGCCGGCGTCGATGCCTTCGTAGCACTGGAGTCGCAGCAGCTCTCCGCCCGTCCAGCGGGCGAGCACCTTTGCGACCTCGGTCTTGCCGACGCCCGCCTCGCCCTCGAGCAACAGCGGGCGGCGCAGGGTCAGCGCGAGGAACACCGCGGTGGCGAGTCCCTCGTCAGCGAGGTACTGGTGCCGGGCAAGAGCGGCGCGGACGTCGTCGACCGACGACACCGCGAGACTGGTCGTCATCGTCACGAGCGTACTTCTCGGCGCGCGATCCGTTGACGCTACAGACCGAGAGCCGCACCCTCGGCGCGCGGGTCGGTCGCGATCGCGTAGCCGCCCGCCGTGCGGAGGATCGCGTGCGCGTGCCCCATGCCCGAATCGAACGCCCGGACGGTTTGGACGGTGTGCCCGCGGGCGCGTAGGCCCTCGAGCAGCTCGGGCGGGAACCGCCGTTCCGCCAGCAGCTGTCCGCTGGCGGGCTCGACCCGCCACCGGGGCGCGTCGACCGCGACCTGCGGATCGGCGCCGTCGTCGACGACGTGCGCCATCACCTGCACGTGCACCTGCGCCTGGGCGTCGCCGCCCATGCTCCCGAACACGAGCCACGGCTCGTCGTCGCGGAGCGCCATCGCCGGAATGAGCGTGTGCATCGGCAGCTTGGAGGGAGCGAACACGTTCACGCTCGTGGGATCGAGCGAGAACGACGAACCCCGGTTGTTGAGGTTGATCCCCCACTCCGGCACGTGCACCCCCGACCCGAATGCGAGGAAGTTCGACTGGATGAGGCTCACGAGGAGCCCGTCGGCGTCGGCTGCGCACAGGTAGGCGGTGCCACCCCGTCTCCCGGCCCCACTCAGTACCGCGGTGGCGCGCTCGGCCTCGAGCATCCGCCGGCGCTCGTCCACCCACTCGTCCTCCAGGAGCGTCGCCGCCGACACCGCCATCGCGTCGGGGTCGCTCACGTACTGCTCCCGGTCGGCGAGAGCCAGTGTCGTCGCCTCGACGAGGAGATGCTGACGGTCGATGCCGTCGGCGGGCAGGGGCGCACCGTCGAGGATGCGGAGCGCCTCGAGCGCGGTCACACCCTGGGTCGGGGGCGGCAGCTCGGCGATCTCGCCCCCGCGGTACGGCGCCCGGAGCGGCTCGGCGAAGCGACCGGTGTGACCGGCGAGGTCGTCGGTCGTGAGGGCACCGCCCGCAGCCTGAACCGCCACCGCGATCGCCTCCGCGACCGGGCCGCGGTAGTAGGCCTCGGGCCCGTCGGCCGCCAACCGCTCGATGGTCCGCGCCATCGCGGGTTGGCGCAACACGCTGCCCGCGGTCGCCTCGCCGTACGCCGCGACCCAGTCGGGAAACTCGGCGTAGAGATGCCGGCAGCCCTCGAAGATCTCGCCCGCGGGTGCGGTGATCTCGAAGCCGTCCCGCGCGTACCGCAGGGCCGCGGCCGCGACATCGCCGAACGAGCGGCTTCCCCACCGCTCGAGCAGCGCGAACCAACCTGCCGGCCCGCCGGGAACGGTCACGGTGTGGCACCCGTAGGTCGGCATGAGGTCGAACTCGTTCTGCAGCGCGTCGAGCGAGGCCGTCGCGGCCGACCGTCCGGAACCGAGGTAGCCGTGGAGCTGTCCATCCCACACGACCGCGAAGAGGTCACCGCCGTAACCGCAGAAGTAGGGAGTGACGACACCGAGCGTGAGATTGGCGGCCACGGCGGCGTCGACCGCGTTGCCACCGTCGGCCAGCACGGCCAGGCCTGCCGACGAGGCGAGGTAGTGCGGCGTCGCCACTCCCCCGCGCGGGAACCGCTTGGCCTCGGGCATCGACCCGAGGCTATGTGGTCGATGACGAGCGGGCGCCCTGCACCCTGCGATCCTGGGCACATGCCCGCGGCGCGGGGCCACCGCATCCTCCCCCACACGGCCGACCTGATCGTCGAGGCATGGGCCGCGACGCGTGCGGCGTGCATGGAGGAAGCGGTCACGGCGATGGTGGAGGCGTTCGCCGACACCGGGGGCGCAGAAGCCGCCGAGCCGGTGCCGGTCGCTCTCGACGCCGCCGGCGACGAGGACCTGCTCGTCGGCGTGCTCGAAGAGGTGATCTACCTCGTGGAGGTGCTCGGCGTGATACCGACCGCGGTTGCCATCGCCGAGCGTGACGACGGTGGCGTGAGCGGCTGCTTCGACGTCGTCCCGCTCGCCGAGGCCGAGGAGATCGGCGCCGTCCCGAAGGCCATTGCCCGCGGCGACCTGACCTTCGGTCCCGATGCCAACGGCAGTTGGGGGTGCCGGGTCACCATCGATGTATGACCACCGTCAACCCTTGACGACACCCAACGGTCGGAGGCGAGCGACGCGACGGGCGAGCCCGGCTCGTTCGCAGGTGAGCACCACCTCGTCGACGTCCTTGTAAGAGAACGGCGCCTCCTCGGCGAGGCCCTTCCACGAACGCGACCGCACCGCGATCCCTCTCGCCTCCAGCTCGTCACGGAGGGCCTTGCCACCGATGCGCTTGCGCGCCGCCGTCCTGCTCATGGTGCGCCCGGCACCGTGAGCGGTGGAGTGGAACGCATGGCCGCCCTCTACGCCCACGAGGACGTGCGACGCCGTTCCCATCGAGCCCGGGAGGATCACCGGCTGGCCCGTCTCCTGGAGGACGGGCGGCAGGTCGGGATGACGCGGCGGCAGTGCTCGGGTCGCCCCCTTCCGGTGCACGCACAGCAGCCGGCGCTCGCCCGCGACGTCATGGTGCTCGAGGCCGGCGAGATTATGGGACACGTCGTACAGCAGGCGCAGGGAACCGCCCGTCGCATCGTCGAACGCGCCACGGGTGGCGTGCGCCAGCAGCTGCCGGTTCGCTCGGCCGTAGTTCGCCGCCGCGGTCATCGCCCCGAGGTAGGCGGCGCCCTCGGGCGACCGCACGGGCGCGCACGCGAGCTGCCGATCGGGTACGTCGATCCCGTAACGGGCCATCGCGTCCAGCATCGTGCGGACGTGATCGGAGCAGATCTGGTGGCCGAGACCGCGCGAGCCCGAGTGGATCATCACGCCGACGCAGCCAGGCCGGAGGCCGAACGCATCGGCGGTGCGCTCGTCGTAGACGGCGTCGACGACCTGCACCTCGAGGAAGTGGTTTCCCGAGCCGAGGCTCCCCACCTGCCCGAGGCCCCGTTCTCGCGCCCGCTCCCCCACCTCGGCGGGTTCGGCGTCGTCGAGCATCCCGCGGTCCTCGATGTGCTCGAGGTCGGCCGGCTCTCCGTAGCCACGCTCGACCGCAAAGCGTGCTCCGCCGGTGAGCACGCGCTCGAGGTCGTCGCGATCGAGACGCCACACGCCGCCCTCGCCCATCCCGCGCGGGATCACACGATCGAGCGCGTCCATCATTGCGGTCTTGTCCGGGGCCAGCTGCTCCTCGGCCAGGTCGGACGTCAAGAGGCGCACGCCGCACGAGATGTCGAACCCGACACCGCCGGGTGAGACCACACCGCCGTCGTCGACGTCGGTGGCGGCGACGCCGCCGATGGGGAAGCCGTATCCCCAGTGGACGTCGGGCATGACGTAGGCGGCGTCGACGATGCCCGGGAGCGTCGCCACGTTCTGGGCCTGCTCGAGCGATCGGTCGGCCTGCACCTCGGGCAGCAGCGCGCCCGATGCGAAGAGCACCGCCGGTACCCGCATGGCGCCGTGCGGCTCGATCCGCCACCGGTTCGGCGACTCCTCCACGAGGTCGAGCGTGTCATCCATGATCAGTCCCCGGCCGAGAGGTCGACGTTGTAGGCGTCGTACACGAGCTCCGCCCCCCGGCTCCGGTGCACCAGGAGGCCGTGGATGAGGTCGTGCAGACGGGCGCGCACCTCGTCGACACCGGTCTCGTCGTTGATCCCGGTCAGCCGGGCAGCCGCGTCGTCGACCGCTGCGACCTGATCGCGGTGCTCAGCGCGGAGTCGGTCGATGCCATGGGCGAGGCGGGGTTCGCGCTCGAGGATCTCGTCGAAGAGACCGCCCTCCTCCTCGGTGCCGTCGACGTGCGCCCGCAGTGCGCGATCGAGCCCGCTGAGCCGATCGCGCACCGCCGCCGCCCAGGTGGTGGCCCGGCCTCGGGCCGGGCTGGCGACGGCGCGCTCGAGGGCGAGCGTGGCGTCGTACAGCTCGTCGCGCCGGACCCGAACGGCTGCGAGGGGGTCGTCAGCACCGCTCATGCCGCCCTTTGTACCCGGGGATGGGGCCGCCCGCTTCAGGTCGCGGCCGCCCCGATCCGGTCCCGGATCTCCTCGGTGTGCTCGCTCTCCCGCGCGCAGTGCGCGCAGCAGTAGAAGCGACCCTCGACCTCGACGCCGTGTCCGATGACCTTGCAACCGCAGTGCTCACACACGGGCGCCAACCGGTGGACCGCGCACTCGAAGCTGTCGAAGACATGACGCTGACCGGCTGTGATCACCTCGAAGGACTTGTCGTACTCGTTCCCACACACTTCGCATTCACCCATGACGACCTCCCGGTACCGACTCTCCCGTGCCCGGAGTTCGTACCCGGTCGGCGCGGCCGTGAAGCGGCTTCCGCTCGCTTGTGGCCTCGGCGCGATCGCGACCAGTATCTGCCCTGGGCCGCGTCGCGCGTTCGCCCCGACCGGAGAAGGGGGTTGCAGTGACCCAGCAGCCCGGCGGACCTGCCGACGTCGCCGACCGGTTGCGATCGGCGCTCACGCGACACGATCTCGCGCTGCTCGAGCCGGTGCTGGCCGACGACGTCTGCTGGGGAAGCTGCGTCGGCCGGGCGCAGGTCGTCGAGTACCTCGCTCGCGTCCTCGCCAGCAGCGTCGAGGTGGAGCTCGTCGACCTCGAGGCTCGTACCGATCGGCTCGTCGCCACCCTCGAGCTCAGTCCGCCACGGACCGACGAGGAGCCCGGCCCGCGGGGACGCATCTCCCAGGTGCTGTTCCTGCGCGCGGGCCGGATCACCGAGCTGCAGGACGCCGCCGATCGTGACGAGGCGTTCGCGGCGACGCCGAGCCCGACGCCGCCCCCACCTCCGGACACGATGACCGCGCTGAACACGCTGGCGGCGGTCTTGCCGGTGCGAGATCTTCCATCGGCGCTGGACCACTACCGCCAGCTCGGTTTCGACGTTCGCGCGTACACGGGCGATGCGGAGTACGGCTTTGCCGAGCGCGATGGTGTGAGCCTGCACCTGACCCGGCACCGAAACCTCGATCCCAGCGCGACCACGAGCACCGTGTACCTGTACGTCGACGATGCCGATGCGCTGTTCGCGGAGTGGCGGTCATCGGGTGTGGAAGGCCAGTTCTTCGCGCCGCACGACACGGAGTACGGGCTGCGCGAGGGTGCGCACATCGACCGCGACGGAAACCTCTTCCGGTTCGGCTCGCCGCTGTAGACGGGGCTCCGGTCCGCGAGTCCCGTCCGCCACGCACGGGGCAACGTTCGGCGCATGAACCCGCCGAAATCGGGGTAAAGAGGATCAACAGGCCGAAGCGGGGCGTGCGCGTGTCCGACTTCTCGTGCACGGGAGGCCTGCTCGCCGGGGCCATTCCGAGGTCACGAGGGGGGTCGGATGAGCCGTCGTCGGGTTGCGGGTCTCGTATCGGTCTTCGTCGCCAGTGCCGGCCTGGCTGTGGTCGCGCCTTCGTCCCACGCGCAGGAAGAGGTCACCGTCCCCACGACGCCGGGGGAGACCGTCACCGTCACGTGGGAGGGAACGGTGCTGCCGGGGGCGAACCCCACGAGCGAGTGCGGCCTGCCCACCGATGCGGGCGCCGACACCCACGACGTCGAGCTCGCCGTTCCCGCGGGGGCGTACGACCAGGTCGCGGTCGTGGCTACCGCCACCATCAGCTACGAGGGCCCGAACGACCTCATCGTCACGATCCGCCGACCCGACGGGACCGCGGTGTCGGGCGACAGCGGCTCGGTCGACACCGACGAGAGCACGTCGGTGTCGAACCCGCCGCCCGGTGGCTACCAGATCGTCGCCTGCATGTTCGCCGGGGCCACACCCCAGGCCTACACCGGCACGTTCACGCTCGAGGCTTCCGCACTCCCGACGCCGGGGCCGGCCGCGTGCGACGCACCCGCCGAGGCCCTCCAGTTCACCCAACCCTCGTACGTCGACACCAACCGTGCCGGCGGCGAGCCGAGCGTCCAGACGCACCCCGACGGCACTCTGCTGTATGCCGCGCATGCGGGCACCACCCATTTCTTCACGCCGGAGATTGCCGACGAGGACTCGAGCGCGTTCGTCGAGAACTACCGGGGCCAGGTGTACGCGTGGTACAGCGACGACAGCGGCGCGAGCTGGAACTTCGTCGACCGTACGCTGCCGCCCGACGGCGCACCCGGCTCGGGATTCTCCGACCCCGACTTCGCCATCGACGCCGCCGACAACGTCTACCTGTCCGAGATCAACCTGGTGAACGTGGCGGTCTCCAAGTCGACCGACGCCGGGCACAGCTACCAGCTGCAGAACTTCTTCGCCCAGACGCTCACCGACCGGCAATGGAAGACCGCCGGGCCCGAGAACGTGCTCTTCATCGTCGGGAACGCCACGGCCGGGGGCACGGTCCCCACCGACCCGGTCGGCAACAACGGGCACACCATCTACCGCAGCACCGACGGCGGGCAGACATTCTCCGAAGGCGTCACCGACGCGGGCGGGTTGGGCGACATCAAGTTCGACGACGCCTCGGGCACGCTGTACGAGGCCCACCTCGACGGCGGCGCGCTGGAGATGGCCGCGTTCCGGAATGCGCTCGACCCCGACGTGCAATCGGCCCTGTCGCCCGAACTGCACACCATCGCCGACGGTGTCGACATGCTCTCCCACTGGCCCGCCATCGACGTGGACGCCGCCGGCAACGTGTACATCGCATGGGACGAGAGCGGGCAGGGCGCCCGCGCGGCCGGGGTCTGGTACGCGCATTCCACCGACGGCGGCCGGAGCTGGGCGACACCCGTGCGCGTCGACTCCGACGACCACACCGACATCTGGCCGTGGATCGCGGTCGGCGCCCCCGGCCGGGTGGCGGTCGCCTGGTTCGGCAACGACAACGAGCTCCCCCAGCACGACGCCGAGCAGGCCGGGCCCGACGACCCGTGGAACGTGTACGTGGCGCAGACGCACACCGGGCTCGGATGCGAGGAGTCGACCTCGGCCGGCTTCCGGATGACGCGGGCGACCCCCGAGCCCTTCCACGTCGGGACGGTCTGCCAGGGCGGCACGGCTTGCCAGGCGCAGCTCGTCGACCGTCGCCTCGGCGACTACTTCACCGTCGACATCGACACCACGGGCGCCGTGGTCGCGGCCTACTCCGACACGCGCCAAGGCGGCGCGGTGGCGCTGCCCGCATTCTTCAGGCAGAGCGGCGGCCCGGGCTTCTGACGCGGCGCCGCGAGAACGTGATCCGCACCGGGCTCCCCGGCGCGAAGACGCACCCTGACGCGGAGAGCCCCAGGCGGTTCGGCTCGCGCGACCACCAACACGACCACCACCCTGCCACGACGCCGTGCGCGCGCCTCAGAACCAGTCGTTGACTTCGTCTTCGGCGGAGTCGTACGCACCCTGGGCGGCGTCGCCGCCGTCGCTCGCGGTGTCTTCGGCGGAGTCGTAGGCGTCCTGGGCGGCGTCGCCGGCGTCGTTGGCCGCGTCCTCGACGTCGCTCCACTCGCCGCTGGTCGAGAACCCGGCACCGACGTCGATCTCGGGCGCGCCGCCGCCGACGTCGAGCTCGTAGCCCACGTCGCCCTCCGCCTGCCAGCCCGAGCCGTCGACGTGGGCCGCGCCCTCGGCCTCAAAGGACTCGGTCGCGACGCCGAACGGCGCCGTGTGGGTCAGCCCGGCCGAGCCGTCCACGTCGAGCCCGCCCTTGCCGACCGCGAGGTTGGCGTCGGCCTCTCCGTGGTACTTGTCGCCGGCCCACGTGTCGACGGTCCCCTCGAGCGCTGCACCCGCCTCGACCCCGCTGCCGTCGATGTCGTGGTGATACTCCCCGCCCGCGCTCACGCCCCCGGTGTCCATGCCGAGCGGATCGGTGTGGCTCACCGACGCCTCCGCGCCCACGCCGAAGGACGTCGGACCGAAGCGCACGTCGGCCTCGACCTCCCCCTCCGACCGGCCACTGAGGACGTCCCGCTGCCCGAGTGAGACCTTGGCGCCGCCCTCGACGGAGCCCGAGCCGGGGTCGACCGCGCCGTCGACCTCGCCACTCCCCTCGTACTGGCCGCCCAGGCCGGTGTCGAGCTCGGCATCGACGTCGGCGCCCCCGGAAGCCCCGGTGCCGTCGAGCGTGGCGTTGAGGCCACCCGCGGCGCCGGCGGTCGCGCCCACGGCAGCATCGACACCGACGCTGGGGCCGTGGGGCTCGTCCGCCGCGCCCTCCTGACCATCGCCGGAGTCGGCGTCACCCATGCCCACCAGCTTCTTGAACGCCTCGACCAGTTCTCGGGCGCTGCCCTCGTCTGCCATGGTGCGCTCCTCCTCTCAGAGCACGTACGTGATGGTCACCCGGCCGTCACCGACGCGTACACCGTTCTCGAACGTGGCACCGGGGGGACCGAAGCTCGAGCCGCCCCCGCCACTCGATCCGGAGTCGTTGTCGGCGCCGCTGACCCCGCCCCCGCCGCCCGACCGGCCGCCGCCACCGCCACCGCCAGCGCCCCGGCTGACGACTGCCGCGCTCGCACCGAGCCCGCCCTGTCCCGCCGCACTGCCGTTACAGGCCCCGCCACAGCCCATGCCACCAACGCCTTGGGTGCCTCCACCGCCACCGGGATCTCCGTTGTCGGTGGTGGGTGCGCCCGCCCCGCCTTCCGGGTGGCCGCCCGCGCCGCCGGGGCCACCGCTGAACAGGTCGCCGGCACCGCTGCCACCGCCCCCGCCCCCGCCGACCAGCACCCGCTTGTCCTGGGCGCTGCCGCCGCGGCGGACGTCGGAGGAGCCGCCCCCGCCGCCTCCGCCGCCGGCATTGTTCGACTCACCGCCGGCGCCGCCGTCGTTGTAGCCGCCGCTGCCACCGTCGTTGGCGCTGTCGCCGGTTCCGTCCGTGCCTTCGCAACCCACCTGCACGTGGATCGCCTCCCCCGGCATCACGGTCGCGGTGGCGACAGCCCTGCCGCCTTGGCCACCGGCCCCACCAGTGCGCGTGTTCTCTTCTCCGCCGCCCCCGCCTTGCGCGCCGTAGACGTCGAAGGTGGCCTGGGTCACCCCCGGTGGGACGACCCACGTCTGGGCCGTCTGGGTGCACGCGAACGTTGCAACCTGAAGCTGGGGTGTCGGCGTCTTGATCGGCGCGCACGCCGCCGCCAAGGCGACGACTGCCGCCGCGACCAACGTGAGCATCCACGATCGACGCCGTTGCCCCATGGCGGTGACGTCACGACTGCGCTGCACGAGCCCGATGGTGAGCAAGGGGCCTTGCAGAAACCTTGCACTTCGCCGGATCGGGCGGAATCGTCCGCCCACTCGAGTCACGTACCGTGGGCAGGATGCAATTCAGGGTGCTCGGCCCGATCGAGGCCGAGGCGGGGGGGCGGCGACTCGACCTGGGGAGCACGAAGCAGCGCGCCCTCCTTACTCTCCTGCTCCTGCGGGCAAACCGACCGGTCAGCGCGGACACGCTGGCCGAGGAGCTCTGGGGCGAGTCGGCTCCGCCTCGGGCGCCGGCCACGCTGCACGCCTACGTCTCGCGGTTGCGGCGCGCATTGGAACCCACCCGCCCCGCTGGCGCGCGCGGGGGCGTGCTCGTCACGGAACCTGGCGGCTACACCCTGCGAGTCGGTGCCGAGGAGCTCGACGCCTGGCGCTTCGAGCAGCTCGTTGCCGCCGGCGGCGAAGCACTCGCCTCGGGGCGCGCCGCCGAGGCCGCCGACCTCTTCCGGCAGGGCCTCGCGCTCTGGCGGGGCCCGGCGTTCGGGCAGTTCGCCGCCGCCCACTTCGCCATGCCCGAAGCGGCGCGCCTCGAAGAGGCACGCCTGGTCGCGATCGAGGATCACGCGGAGGCCGGATTGCGCCTCGGCCGGCACGCGTCCCTGGTCGGCGAGCTCGAGGGGGTCGTCGCGGCCAACCCACTGCGCGAACGTCCGGCCGGCCAGCTCATGGTGGCGCTGTACCGGTCGGGGCGCCAAGGCGATGCACTCGCCGCGTACCAGTCGACCCGACGGGCGCTCGTCGACGAGCTCGGCGTCGAGCCGGGCCCGGAGCTGCGCGAGCTCGAGGCGGCGGTTCTACGCCAGGAGCCCGAGCTGACCCTTCCGACCACCGCCGTTGCGGCGCCGGCGGCTTCCGCGGCACCGGTCCCGCAACAGCCTGGGGGCGGTTCCTGGACGCGACCGCCCCTCCCGCCGGCGGTGACCGCGGGCTCGCGGGTGCCCCTCGTGGGCCGAGGGCCGGAGCGTGCTCGCCTCGACCGCGTCTGGCGCGAGTGCGCCGCAGGCGAGACCCGGCTCGTGCTCGTGTCCGGTGAGCCGGGGATCGGCAAGTCGCGGCTGGTCGGCGACGTCGCACAGTCGGCTCACCACGAGCGAGCGACCGTGCTGTGGGGTCGTGCGACGGAGGAAGCGGTCGTCGGCTACCAACCCTTCACCGAGGTGTTCGCGCCGTTGGCGGCGGCGATCCTCGGTCCACTGGGCCGCGACCTGGGTGCGGCGGCTCCGCGACTCGGCCGGTTGTTGCCGAGCGTCGCCGCGCAACTCCCGGCGCCGTCGTTCGTCGCCAAGCCCGACGTCGAGCGCTATCTCCTCTTCGAGGCGGTCGGCTCGCTGCTCGGCGCCGCCGCTGCCGGCGGTCCGGTGGTCCTCGTCCTCGAGGACCTGCACTGGGCGGATCGGTCGAGCCTGGCGCTGCTCGGTCACCTCTTGCGTCATCCGATGAACGCGCCCGTGCTCGTGCTCGCCACGTACCGAGACACCGAATTGGACGACGAGCACGCGTTGCGTCATCTCGCCACGGAGTTCCTACGCGAGCCGTGGGCCGAGCAGGTCGAGCTGGTTGGCTTGGATCTCGAGGGGGTGGCCGAGCTGATCGGCTCGTGGGTCGGACGCGCCGCACCCGAGCCGTTCTGCCGCGCGGTCGCCGAGCAGACGGATGGCAATCCGTTCTACGTCATCGAGATGCTCCGCCACCTCGACGAGTCCGGCGTGGCGTGGGACGCGCCCCCGACGATCGACAGCGCGGGTCTCGAGCTGCCGGCGACGTTGCGGACCGTCATCGATCGGCGTCTCGGTCGTCTCTCGTCGCGTTCCCAAGGCGCCGTGCGCGCCGCGGCAGTCGTGGGCCGGGACTTCGACGTCGATCTCCTCGGTCGCGTCCTCGGCATCGGCGACGACCAGCTGTGCGAGGCCCTCGAGGAGGCTGCGCGAGCACGACTGATCGTCGACGTGCCCAGCCGGCCTGGCTCGTGCACCTTCGCGCACGCCCTTGTACGAGAAGCGGCATACCAGAGTCTCGGCGAACCACGGCGCGTGCAACTGCACCGGCGGACGGGACAAGCACTCGAGCGCCAAGGCATGGCCGCCGCCGATGACCACGCCGGCGAGCTCGCGCACCACTTCGCGCGCGCCGGCACTCCAGACAGCATCGAGAAGGCGCTGGCCTACGGGCGCCGCGCAGGAACGTACGCGACCGCCCGGCTCGCGCACGAAGAAGCCGCCCATTGGCACTACGAGGTGCTGACGTTGCTGGGCCGACTCCCGCGCCCGGAACCACGTATCGAGGCGGAGACGCTGCTCGACCTCGGCGACACGTGCGTTCGCATCGGGCAACGAGCGCGGAGCCGAGAGGCCCTCGCCGCCGCCACCACCGCGGCGCGCCAAGCGGGGGATGCAGAGATGCTGGCGCGCGTCGCGCTCGGGGTGAGCGACTGGGACGTCCGGGACCTGTGGGCCGACTACGGGGTCGTGGCCCGCGACACCGTGGCGCTCCTGGAGGAGGCGCTCGCCGCCGACCTCCCCGGGGCAGGCTTGCGTGCTCGGCTGACGGCTCGTCTCGCCGAAGAGCTCTACTTCGACGACGACGCGACCCGGCGCCTCGAGCTCTCCGCCAAAGCAGTCGAGGCTGCTCGTCGGCTCGGTGACCCGGGCGTGTTGGCGTCGTCGCTCCACAGCCGCCTGCGCACGATCTGGAGCCCCGACAACCTCAGCGAACGGCTCGCAGTCGCCACCGAGATTCTCGATGCCGCGACCGCCGCCGGCGACGCCGAGCTCGCGATGACGGCGCGCGGCCGCCGGGCCGCCAACCTGCTCGAGTTGGGCGCACACGAGGAAGCCGACAGGGAGATCGCGATCCATCGGCAGCTCGCCCAGGAGCTCCACCACCCCCTCCAGCAGGTGTGGTCGGCGGGCCTGCGCGGCGGCCGCCACCTCGCGGCGGGGCGCTTCCAGGAGGCCGAGGCGCTGATGACCGAGGCGGCGGCACTCTCGCCGGAGACCTTCGCCTCGGTCCAGGCGTTCGCGGGGCAGCTCTGCATCCTGCGCATCGAGCAGGGACGCGCGCGGGAGATGCTCGATCTGGCGGCGGGGTTCGTGAACGAGCTGCCACATGTGCCGGCGTGGCGCGCCGGTCTCGCCGTGCTGTACTCCGAGGCCGGGCGAAACGATCAGGCCGCCGCCGAAGTCGATCGCCTCGCCCACGGCCTCGACGAGGTGCGACGCGACCAGAACTGGCTGTTCTGCATGGGCGCGCTCGCCGAGGCGTGCGGTGGGGTCGGGAACGCGTCGTTGGCCGGTCGCCTGTACGACCTCCTCCGACCCCACGCCGACCAATTCGTCATCCTCGGCGACGGGTATGCCCTGTGGTGCTCCGTCGAGCAATCGCTCGGCATCCTCGCTCGAACGATGGGCCGTGCCGACCTGGCGCGCTGGCACCTGCCGCGTGCGCTTCGTACTCATCGTGCGGTCGGAGCCCGGCCACTCCTCGCCCGGACCGAGTACGAGTACGCGCTCGCGCTCCTCGATGGCGGTGAAGAGGTGGGGCAGGCCGGCACCCATCTCCGCGCCGCTCTGGCGTCAGCCCGGGAGCTCGGCATGAGCGCGCTCGCTCAGCGGAGCGAACGTCTCCTTACCGACGCCTCCGTCCCGGGCGTCACCTGAGGGAACGAAGACGCACCCGGGCAAGACCCGTCCACAGCTATGGCACCGGAACGGCCCGCGGGGTCAGCGGGCGGCACCTCCCGGAGTCGGGCCGCCTCTCTCGAACACACCTAGCTCGGCGGCACAGGGAGCGCGGCGCGTGCGAGGGCGCGCGCGACCGCGACCAGGTTGCGCGCCGCGGTGCGACCGGTGCGCGCCGACCACTCGTGACCCTCGTCGGTCTCGAGGTAGGACGGGCCGGGGCCTGGTCCCTTGTTCCAGTAGGTCCAGGCTTGTCCCGGAACGGTGAAGCCGATGTCGACGAGCGGCCCCACGATCTGGCTGATGACGTGGTGCGCGCCGTCCTCGTTGCCCGTGACGACCACGCCGGCGACTCGGCCGTAGGCCACCGGCCGTCCGTCGTCGTCGGTCTCCGAGAGCATGGCGTCCATGCGCTCGAGCACTCGCTTGGCGACGCTCGAGGGTTGCCCAAGCCACGTCGGTGTCGCCACGACGAGGATCTCGGAGTCGAGGACCCGGCGACGCAGGTCGGGCCAGTCGTCGCCGTCCCCCTCGTCGGAGCTCACCCCCGGCTTGACGGCGCGGTCGACGACCCGCACGGTATGCACCTCCACACCTTGCTCACGCAGCTCGGCGGCGACGATCTCGGCGAGCGCGTCGGTGTTCGACGGTGCCGGCGACGGCTTGAGGGTGCAGTTGAAGATCAGCGCGCGCATGGCCGGGTGCCTACCCGAATCCCGCTGTCTGCACGCTCGACCACGAAGCGTCTCGACCGCGCGGGTGTTCGAAGAAGAACTGGAAGATGAGCGTGGTCGCGTCGATCTGTGTCGTCGCGTGTCCGAACGACGCCTCGAACTGGGGTACCGGCTTTCCCGGCCAGGCGTGGCCCCCGCCGTCGACGACGTACAAGACGGTGTCGGCCTCGCATCGAGTCCACCTTCGTCGACGGACCTCCGGCGCGACCCGCTCTTCCACCGGTTGATGCCGACAGCCGTTGTGCGATGCCCACGTTCGCATGGCGGCGTCGACCCCCGGGTGCAGTGGCAGTCCCTCGGGGACGTTGCCCTTCCAGTAGTTCGCGTCACTGATGCGGGTGGCATTCAGGCCTCCACCGTCGTAGGTGACGATCGGGTCGGCCGTGCCGTGGAACGCGATCACGGGCACCGGCCTGCCCCGACACTGCCCGGAGAACTCGACGCCCGCGACGGGGGCGACTGCGGTGATCCGATCGGAGAGCCGGCACGCCAGCAGCGACGACATCTGGCCGCCGTTCGACATGCCCGTCGAGTACACCCGGGCGGGATCCACACAGAGCTCTGCTTCGACGAGATCGAGCAGGTCGCTGATGAACGTCACGTCGTGGTTGTCGACCGTCGGTGCCGCCAGCCAGTACGGGATCGTGCCGTCGAGCCGGCCCGACGGTGCCACGCCGATGAAGTCGTAGCGCGCAGCCATGTCGGCGAACCCGATGATGCCCGCGACGACTTGGTGGGGCACGCTCAACGCGTGCAACCCCAACACGACCGGTAGCGGCGTCCGTCCGTCGTACGTCTCGGGGACGGTCAGCTGGAATTGGCGCTCGATGCCACCCGACATCATGGTTCGCTCCGCAACGCCAGGTGACACGGGTGGCCGTGCGCGGCAGCCGGCGCTCCCCTCGGCGACGCCCGACGTCCGGGTCGACGGCGTGGACGACGGTTCGCCGCCGGACGAGCACCCGGCGATCATGAGTAGTGCGGCGACGATCACCGCGACGGAACGCGTCGCCCGCATCATCGGGGTGCAGACCGGTCGGCTATTTCCCGACCTCGAAGCTGATGACGCCGCCTTGGCCGGGGCCTTGGAACAGGATGAAGCCGTATCCCCACAGCACGCGGCCGTCGACGATCGACGGACCGCATCCGGTCTTGTCGGGCGCGTTGGTGGTCCAGAGCTGCTTGCCGGTACGCGTGTCGAGCGCGGCGAGGATGCCGCTGTCGGTGCCGACGAACGCGACGCCGGGCACAGCGCTGACCGGGGCGAAGATCCGGCCGGGGAATTCCTCGGCTTCCCAGCGGATCTTGCCGGACGCGGGATCGAGCGCGAAGACCTTCGCCACGCCGGTCGGGGCATTCGTCTCCGGGTTGCCGACGTTGGAGACGGCGATGAGCTTCCCGTCGACCAGAGCCGCCGAGCCGATCTCGCCACCGAAGAAGCTGCCCGGGGTGAGCGTGGTCTCCCACACGACCTCGCCGGTATCTCGGTCGAGCGCGTGGTACACGCCGCCCTTGTCACCCGCCCCGACGAGCGCGCGGTCCTTGGCCTTCCACAGATTGGGTGATGCGCCCACGTCGGCATCCTTGCCGGTGGGGTTCCCCGCGCTGAAGACGTCGGGATAGGTGAACTGCCTCGACCACGCGAGCTCGCCTGTCTCGTAGTCGATGGCGAGGATGGAATCGGCGAGAGGACCCGTCGGCGCGTCGTAGTTGTTCCCGGTGCCGACGTAGAGCAGTCCGCGTTTGCGGTCGACGGCCGGCGTCGACCAGACGCCGACGCCGGCCCCGCTGGTTGGATCGTTCGGGGTCGTGTAGAAGCGCCACCTCTCCTTGCCGGTCTTGGCGTCGTACGCGCCGATCGTTCCCCTGAAGGTGTACTCCGACCTCGGGATCGCAACCTCGGCGCTGGCGGTGCCCTGAAGGACCAGACCGTCGACCACCACTGGTGACGCGTTGATCTGAGCGAGCTCGTGCTCGTTCACGACGACCTGCCACCGGATCTCACCGGTGGCCCGATCGAGCCGGTAGAGGGTTCCCCCGCTCGAGACGTACACCGCGTCGCCTTGGACAGTCGGTGCGCCGACGACGAAGCCGCCGCCGATCTCCGTGTTCCAGATCTCTTCTCCGGTCTTGGCATCCAGGGCCCACACCGTGCCCTGCCAATCACCGAAATACGCGCGCCCTCGCGACACCGTCGGGGTTCCCGAGACGCCGACGATCCCGTCCTTCGACCACTTCGCAGTCAAGCCCGCGACGGTCTTGCGAGTGACCTCCTTCTCCTTCGAGTTCAGCCGCGTGTTCGACAGATCGTGGCCGTACACAGCCCAGTCTTGGTCGCCCGGCCCGGGCGCCCCCGCCGCGCCGGCTGCAACCGACGGGACCGCGCCGCCGAGAGCCAGCGCGACCGCGACGACCCGGACCGCTCGCGTCATCTGGTCATGAGAGCACGGTTCGCCGCGAACGACGAACTTCGCGCCGGTTCCGCTCCACCCCGGTCGCGACGGTTGCCTCGTCCTCGACCACGGCCACCCGCACCCGTCAAGGTTCGCACGTTCGACTCGACGACAGGAAGCGAGTCGCAGCGACGACGTTGGTTTCGAGCCGCTCGGTGGCATCGAGGAC
>JBOGFJ010000310.1:0-14411 GCA_050743385.1 Acidimicrobiia bacterium | reverse complement strand
GGTTCTCACATCGGCCGTCGCCGTGGCCGCGGCCGCGGCCGGCGTGGGGACGCCGTACTCGAGCAGCCGCGGCACGAGCTGGCCGGCCACCCAGGTCGCACCGTCGCCCTCGTAATGGATGCCGTCGCGCGGTCGGGGCCGCACGCCTGCAACCTCGGCCGGGCACGGCGGCCCGTCGGGGCACACGAGCTCGGCGAGATCGAAGACCTCGGTCGTCTCGGGATGAGCAGCGGCGTACTCCCTGAGCAAGCGGTTGAGATGCCGGATGTCGGGTGCGTAGTCGATGGTGGGAGGGATCTCGGGGTCGGCGGCCGGGAGGGGCAGGAGCGTGAGCAGCAGCCGGGCTCCGCCGGCGGTGAGCCGCTTCGCCGCCGCGTCGATCTCGCGCATGAGCGCCTTGTCACCGGCCTCGGTGCCGAAGCGCACGAGGCGCCCGTCGAGGATGCGGTCGGATGTCTCCCAGATGCTCAGCCAGAGCACGACGTCGGGCTGGAGCGACGCGACGGCCTCCTCCTGGGCCGATGGCACACCCTCGTTGCAGGTCGCGGCCCATTCGTACGGCGTTCCGTTCTCGTCCGTGGTGACACCACCGGCGATGCCGCACCCGGCCACCGTGAGCCGGTCGAGGGGGAGTCCCCGGGCGTCGGCCGCGCTCTGCAGGAAGGGGTAGAGGCTGTGCGCCACCGAGTCGCCGACCAGCAGCACGCGCGGTTGCCCGGGAGTGGCGACGTCGCCGACCGCGTCTGGTGACGCGGGCGGGGACGCGGCGATCACGGCAACGGGGGCCATGGCCGCAGTCGCGGCCAGGCTCCCCAGGCCGGGCCCTCGGGGCACCGAGTCGGCGGCGCTGCTGATGATCTTGCCGGGATCGGCGCGCAGGAAGTCGGGGGGCGGCTTCGCACCGGCCGTCGCGAGCAGGACCGCCAGCCCGGCAGCCAGGAACGCGGTGGGCGCCACCGCGAACGAGGCGCGCGGGTGCAGCCGGGTGAGCGCGCCCCTCCGGATCGGCTGCTCGACGAGGTAGAACGACAGCGTCGCAGCCGTGAGGGTGACGGCGACGCGGGTGAGGTTCAGCGCCGTCCCGTCGAGGCCGGTGCGACGGGGCGTCATCGCCACGATCACGGGCCAGTGCCACAGGTACAGGCCGTAGGAGACCTTCCCGATCCACACGAACACGGAGGTGGAGAGGATCCGCCGGAGCGCGAAGCCACCCGGTTGGATGACGGCGGCGATGACGATGGCGACGGCGACGTGGAAGACGGCGTAGCCGCCCCGGTACATCCACGAGTCGGTGTCGCTGATGACGACGAACGCGACGAGCATGTACGTCGCCGCGACCAACGCCAGCGCACGGACGGACGCGCGGGCGACGGCGGTGCGTGGCGCCCAGCGCGCAAGCAGGATCGCGAGGCTCACGCCGATGAGCAGTCCGTGGGCGCGGGTGTCGGTGCCGTAGTACGCGCGGGACGGATCGTCGCCCGGCTCGTACAGCGCCGACATGGCCAGGATCGATGCCGCGGTCCCACCCACGCACACAACGCCGAGTGCCCAGCGGCGACCGCGGGCGATGCGCATGGCCGCGTAGGTGACCAGTGGCCACACGATGTAGAACTGCTCTTCGATCGCGAGCGACCAGGCGTGACGGAACGGCGACGCCTGAGCGAAGAGATCGAAGTACGACTCGCCCGAGAAGACGAGGCGCCAGTTCGCGCCGTAGAAGAGGGTGGCCACGCCGTCGGCGCGCAGCTTGCTCAGCTCGTCGGCGGGGACGGCCAGCGCGGCATAGGTCGCGATCGCGGCCAGCACGAGGAGCAACGCAGGCAGGAGTCGGCGGGCGCGTCGCACCCAGAAGGCGGCGAAGTCGATCGTGCCCGTCGCGGCCCACTCGATGAGGAGCAGGGACGTGATGAGGTAACCCGACAGGACGAAGAAGGTGTCGACGCCGAGGAAGCCGCCGCCGGCCCACCCCAGGCCGAGGTGGTAGGCGACGACCGATCCCACGGCCACGGCCCGAAGACCGTCGAGCGCGGCCTGGTAGCCGAATCGTTGTGGCTGGCTCACGTCCCCCTCCGCGGAGCCGCCCCGTTCCGGACAAATGGTACAGGATGGACTAGGTCGCCGGCGCGCTCCCGGTGAGCCGGTCGAGATAGGTCGCGGCGAGCTCGACGAGGCGGTCGGTGCGGCCCATGAAGAAGTGGGAGGCGCCCCCGATCACCTGGACGTCGGCGTTCGCCCACGTGTCGGCCTCGGAGACGACCTCGGCGGGATCGCGGACCTCGTCGTGCTGGGCGAGGGCCAGGAGCTTCGGTCGGGGGTCGCCAGCGAGGCCGGCGAGGTCGTGGACCGAGCGCAGTGGCGGCGCGATCGCGAGCCAGGCCGTCACCGCGTCGGCACGCACTGACAAGGCCATGTCGGCGCCGAACGACCAGCCCGCGAGCACCAGGGGAGCCGGGGTCTCGAGCTCGGGCGCGAGGAGCGCGACGGCGCTCTCGGCGTCGACGCGCTCGAGGTTGCCGGCGTCGTACGCACCCTCGCTGCCCTCGACCCCGCGGAAGTTGAATCGCAGGCAAGCAATACCCGCCTGCGGAAGTGCGTCAAACAGGGCGCTGATGACGATCGACCGCATCGTCCCGCCGTACTGCGGGTGCGGGTGGCACAACACCATCCCGGCGCGCGGCGCTCCCGCTGGACGCTCGATCTCACCCTCGAGCGTCACCCCGTCGGCGGTCGTCAACGACACGGGTTCCGGCATCCGGTGGCAGCGTAGAGTGCCGCGCTCATGGCTCCGAGCTTCGACTTCGATCGCGAGACGGCGGTCATGCCGCTCGGAGGCGGCCGCTACGAGAGCAACCTCGACACGTCGTGGTGGGTGATGCGCGGGCCCAACGGCGGGTACCTCGCGGCGATCGTGCTGCACGCGCTGGCCGCCGCCGTCGACGATTCCGAGCGGGCCCCCCGTTCGCTCACGATCCACTACACGCAACCACCGACCGAGGGATCGCTGACCATCGCGACGACGATCGAGCGCGCCGGACGCTCGCTCACCTCGACCTCGGCGCGCTTGGAGCAGGGCGGGCGCCTCATCGGGCTCGCGCTCGGGGCGTTCTCACGCCCCCGCCCCGGTCCCGAGCTGTGCGACCTGACGATGCCCGACGTGCCACCGGCGGCCGCGGTCCCGCCACTGACGTTGCCGCCCGACGCCCCGCCGATCGCGGGTCGCTGGGAGAGCCGTTGGGTGCTCGGGACGCCCCGGATGCGCGGGGGACAGCCCGAGGACGAGGCCGTCGCCGGATGTTGGATCCGCCTTCCGGAGCGACGCGTCGTCGACGCGGCGGTCGCGGCCGCGATGACCGACGCCGCTGTGCCCGCGATCTTCAGTCGCATCGACGAGCCCATCGTGGTGCCGACGGTCGACCTGACGATCCATTTCCGCTCGGCGCTCCCCGTCGCGGGCGCGCGTGCCGACGACTTCGTGTTCGCGGTGTTCCGCACTGGAGTGGTGGCCGAGGGGTTTCTCGAGGAGGACGGCGAGATCTGGACCGCCGACGGCGTGCTCGTCGCCCAGTCGCGCCAGCTCGCCGCGGTGATGCCCCTGCCGGGGTGACTCCGCGGCGTCTTGGCTCACCCCCAAGCTTTTGGCGTCAACAAACGGCGCGGGATGCCGGTTCCTGACGCCAAAACGAGGGGACCGGCGTAATTGTCGTACCCGGCTGGTGGGATTTGCGCCATGTCACGCTGCCGAGATGCCGCCATCGCCGAGATTGCCGCGGGCTATCACGGCATCTTCGCCCGTGTGCACGCTCGGGAGGCGGGGTTCACGCCGGACCAGATCCGTCGCCGGCTCGAGCGGGGCGAGTGGGAACGGCTCTACGACCTCGCGTACAAGATCGCCGGCGCTCCGCCGACCTGGCGTGGGCGGCTCCTCGCGGCCTGCTGGGCGGGCGGCTTCCGGGCCGCGGCCTCGCATCGTTCGGCAGCCGCGCTCTGGGATCTCGCCGGCCGTCGGCGTGGTGTGGCCGAGATCATCTGTCCTCGCTGGCGGCGGGCTCAGCACGAGGGTCTCGTGGTGCACGAGAGCAAAGGCCTCGAGCCGATCGATCTCGCGGAGGTCGACGGCATCCCGGTGACGAGTCCCGAGCGGACGCTGCTGGATCTCGGCGCAGTCTGCAGCCCGTCGGTCGTCGAGATGGCCCTCGACGCGGCCGAGCGAAGAGGTCTCGTCACCTTGTCGAGCGTTGGCGCAACATTGACCCGTCTAGCGAGGAGCGGCCGGAACGGTGTCCGGTCCCTCCGTACCCTGCTCGACGCCAAGAGCCCCGACCGAGCCGTTCCCGACAGCGAGATGGAGACGATGATGCTCCAGGTGCTGCGCCGCAATGGTCTTCCGGAGCCCGTCCCGCAATTCGAGATCCGGGTCGGCGGCCGGTTCGTGGCCCGCGTCGACGCGGCCTACCCCGAGCATCGCATCGCACTCGAATACGACAGCTACCAGGAGCACGCCGGCCGTCTCGCGCATGACCGTGATACAGGCCGGCGAGCCCGGATCATCGCGGTCGGCTGGATTCCGATCGCGGTGACGGCGGCTGATCTGCGGGAGGGCGGTCCGCAGCTCTGTGCGGCGATTCGGGGCGCCCGGCGCAGCTGAACCCCACGTTTTGGCGTCAACAAGCGGCGCTGTGCGCCGGATACTGACGCCAAAACGAAAAGGGGTTACTCCGCGATCCCGACCTGGTCGAGTACGAAGGCGAGGACGAAGGCTTCGTCGCGCCAGGCGTCGTAGCGGCCCGAGGGTCCGGCGTGTCCCGCGCCCATCTCCATCTTCAGGAGCAGCGGGTGGTCGTCGGTCTTGGTGGCGCGCAGCTTCGCCACCCACTTTGCCGGCTCCCAGTACTGGACGCGCGGGTCGTTGAGCCCGCCGGTCACGAGCAGCGCCGGATACTCCTTGGCCTCGACGTTGTCGTAGGGCGAGTACGACTTCATGAGCCGGTAGATATCGGGATCGGCCACCGGGTTGCCCCACTCCTCCCACTCGGTGACCGTGAGCGGCAGCGTCTCGTCGAGGATCGTCGTGAGGCAGTCGACGAAGGGCACCTCCGCGACCACGGCCCCGAAAAGGTCGGGGCGTGCGTTCACGACCGCGCCCATCAGGAGACCGCCGGCGCTGCCGCCGCGCGCCAGGAGGCGGTCCGGCGACGTGTAGCCCTCGGCGACGAGATGCTCGGCGCAGGCGATGAAGTCGGTGAAGGTGTTGGCCTTGCGGCTGAGCTTGCCGTCTTCGTACCAGTGGCGCCCGAGCTCGCCCCCGCCGCGCACGTGCGCGATCGCCCACACGAAGCCACGCTCGAGGAGGCCGAGGCGTACCGACGAGAACGTCGGATCGATCGACACCTCGTACGAGCCGTACCCGTAGAGCAGCAACGGCGCCTGCCCGTCGCGGGCCAGTCCGCGCCGGTGCACCAGTGAGATCGGCACGCGCGTGCCGTCGGCGGCGGTCGCCCACACCCGCTCGGTCTCGTAGGCGTCGGGGTCGTAACCGCCGCGGACCGGCTGACGCTTCACCAGCGTCGTCGTCCGGGCGTCGAGGTCGTAGTCGTAGGCCGATGCCGGCGTGGCCAGCGACGAGTATCCGAAGCGCAGCGTCGTCGTGGCGAACTCGAGGTTCGCGCCGACCCAGGCGGAGTACACGGGCTCGGGCATGGCGACCGTGTGGGCCTCACCGTCCGCGAGACGATGCACGACCAGCCGCTCGAGCCCCTCGCCGCGTTCGGAGACGACGAGATGGCCGGCGAAGGCGTCGACGTCCTCGAGCCGGACGTCGCGCCGGTGCCCGACCACCTCCTCCCAGGCGGCACGACCGGGGCTGGTGACGGGCGCAACCATGAGCTTGAAGTTCTCGGCCCCGTCGGCGTTGGTGAGCACGTAGAGGCGGTCGCCGTCGGTCGCGGCGTGGTGCTCGACGCGGTACTCGACACCCTGCGCCCGCGGCTCCACCACCCGCGGTGCGGCGTCGGGCGCGTCGGCGTCGACGAGCCACACCTCGGTCGTCAGCTTCGAGCCGAACGTGAGCACGATGAAGCGGCCCGTGCGGGTGCGCTCGACCGACGCGTAATACCGGTCGTCGTCCTCCTGGCGCACGAGCGCGTCGTCGGTGGCCGGCGTACCGAGGCTGTGTCGCCAGACCTGCCACGGTCGCATCGCCTCGTCGGGACGGGTGTAGAAGATCGTGCGGCTGTCGCTCGCCCAGGCGAGGCCGTAGTACACGTCGGGGACGACGTCGGGCAGATCGGCGCCGGTCGTGAGGTCTCGGAACCGCAGCTGGTAGCGCTCGCCGCCCGTCACGTCGGTGGAGTACCCGAGCAGCCCGTGGTCGGGGCTCACCGAGAAACCGCCGAGCGCGAAGTAGTCGTGTCCCGTGGCGAGCGCGTTCTCGTCGAGCATCACCTCTTCCTCTGGCGAGGTGCCTGGTGGCGCGAAGGCGTCGGGGAGCCCGCTCTTGTCGGCAGGTCGGCGGCAATGCACCGCGTACTGCTCCTGCTCGATCGTGCGCGTGAAGTACTCGAAGGGGCCCTTGGCGACGGGCGCGGACACGTCGGTCTCCTGCACCCGGCCGACGATCTCCTCATACAGCCGGCCGCGAAGCTTCTCGGTCGTGGCGCCCACGGCCTGCGTGTGGGCGTTCTCGGCCTCGAGATAGGCGCGCACATCGGGGTCGTCGCGTTCGCGCAGCCAGTACCAGTCGTCGACGCGCTCGTCGCCATGGGCGCGCAGCGCGTGTGGCCGTCGGGGCGCGACGGGAGGGCGCGGCACGTTGGACATCGTCGGGGAGTCTCGCACGCGTCCAAACGGCGACAGAACGCGAGAATGCGCCGGTAGTCTGGGGTGCCATGCCCACCGCGACGCCCATTGCCGTGACCGCCGAGGAGGTGGCGGCGGTGGCGTACGACGACGACGGGCTGGTGCCCGCCATCGTCCAGGAGCAGGGCACCGGCCGGGTGCTCATGCTGGCGTGGATGGATGCCGAGGCGCTGCGGCGCACGCTCGAGGAGGGCCGTACCTGGTTCTGGAGCCGGAGCCGCAAGGAGCACTGGCGCAAGGGCGACACCTCGGGCGACCGCCAGTGGGTACGCGAGGCGTATTACGACTGCGACGTCGACGCCCTCCTCCTCGTCGTCGAGCAGGAGGGCCGAGGCGCATGCCACACGGGCGAGCGCAGCTGCTTCTTCCGCTCCTTCGGGTCGGGCAGCCGGCCCGAGAAGGTGTGACCCTCTCGCGCGACGACTTCATCGCCCTCGCGCGCGATTTCACGGTCGTGCCCGTGTGGCGCGAGGTCCTCGCCGACCTCGAGACACCGGTGTCGGTGTTCGTGAAGCTCGTCGGAGACGGCGAGGGCTTCCTGCTCGAATCGGTCGAGCACGGTGAGCGCTGGGGACGCTTCTCGTTCATCGGGCGCGACCCCGCGCTCACCCTGGTGACGCGGGGCCGTTCGGTCGAGCTCACCGGCACGGCCGATCCCCCCGGGATCCCCGACGACGAAGGAGCGCTGGCGGCGCTCGAGGCCCTGCTGTCGTGGTACCGCGCACCGCGCCTGCCCGAGCTGCCGCCCTTCCACGGTGGCCTCGTCGGGTACCTCGGCTACGACGTCGTGCGGGAGATCGAGCGCCTGCCCGACGCGCCCCCCGACGACCTCGGGTATCCCGACTCGGTGATGTCGCTGACGGGGCACGTCACCGCGTTCGACCACTTCCGCCAGCGACTCTTCCTGATCGAGAACGTCTTTCTCGCACCGGGCGACGACGCCGGCGACGAGTACGACCGGGCACAGGCGCGACTCGACGCCCGTGTCGACGAGCTCGCGCGACCGCTCCCGTACGTACCATCGGCGCCACCCGACGCCACCGAGGAGCTGCCCGGCTTCACCTCGACGATGGCGGGCGGCTTGTTCCAGGACGCGGTGGAGGCGGCGCGCGAGCACATCTTCGCCGGCGACATCTTCGAGATCATCCTGGCGCAGCGTTTCGATCTCGAGTGCGATGTCGATCCGTTCGAGGTCTACCGGGTGCTGCGCCAGTTGAACCCGTCGCCGTACATGTACGTCCTCCGTCATCCGGAGGCGACCGTCGCCGGGTCGTCGCCCGAGGCGCTCGTGCAGCTGCTCGATGGCCGGGTCGTCAGCCGACCCATCGCCGGCACCCGGTGGCGTGGTCGCACCGAGGAGCACGACCGGCGAATGGCAGCGGAGCTGAGCGAGAACCCGAAGGAGCGAGCCGAGCACATCATGCTCGTCGACCTCGCCCGGAATGATCTCGGGCGGGTCGTGCGTTATGGCACCGAGCGGGTCGACGAGCTCATGACCCTCGAGCGCTATTCCCACGTGATGCACATGACGAGCCAGGTTTCCGGCGCTCTCGCCGACGGGAAGAACGGGATCGACGTGCTCCGAGCGACATTCCCGGCCGGGACGGTCAGCGGCGCCCCCAAGGTGCGGGCGATGGAGATCATCGACGACCTCGAGCCGGTGAAGCGCGGCCCGTACGCAGGTGTCGTCGGCTACTTCGACTTCTCGGGCAACCTCGACACCGCGATCACGATCCGCACGATGCTGTGGCGCGATGGGCGGGCGAGTGTGGCCGCGGGGGCGGGCGTGGTCGCCGACTCCGATCCCGACGACGAGCACCTCGAATGCCACAACAAGGCCCGGGCGTTGCTGACGGCGGCGGCCGCCGCCCGTCGGCTGTCCCCGTTGAAGCAATGACCGCGCTCGCTCGGCTTCGGCGCGATGTCGTGGTGGTGTCGGGACCCGACGCGCTCGACTACCTCCAGAACCTGGTGTCGCAAGACCTCGACGGGCTCACCGACGGGGACGCGGTGCACTCCCTGCTCCTCACCCCGCAGGGAAAGCTCGACGTCGACTTCTGGCTGGTGCAGAAGGGTGACGGCGCGTGGCTCGTGTGCGAAGGCGGGTTCGGAGAGCAGCTGGTCGAGTCGCTCCAGCGGTTCAAGATCCGCGTGCAGGTGGAGGTCGCCGTCGACCCGTCGCTCTCGGTGGTCGCGCTACGGGGGACGGGGGCGCGCGCCGCGGCCGGCTCGGCCGAAGTGGTGATCGCGGTGCCATGGGCCGGAGCCGGCGGAGAAGAGGAGGCCGTCGACGTCGTCGGCGACGGCCCGACGCTCGACACGGTCGCCGGCGCGGCGCGCGCCGCCGGGGCGCAGGAGTGGAGCGACGACGAGTACGAGGCCGCTCGCATCGCCGCCGGCGTCCCGCGACTCGGCCTCGACCTCGACGCCAAGACGATCCCCCAGGAGGCGTATCTGGAGCGCGACGCGGTGTCGTTCTCCAAGGGGTGCTTCCTCGGCCAGGAGCTCGTGTGCCGGCTCGACACCCGTGGGCACGTGAACCGGTACCTGCGCCGGCTCACGGTCGCCGAGGGGGCGAGCGCGCCGCGTGGCGCCGAGATCGTCGCCGGCGACAAGGCCGTGGGGACGGTCACGAGCGCGGCGGGTTCCGTCGCGCTCGGCTACGTGCGGCGCGAGGTCGAGCCCCCCGCCGAGGTGATCCTCCGCTCGGACGGCTCCGAGACGACCGCGACTGTCGCAGAGCTGCCGACCGCCTGACCCCAACCCAACCGCCCGAAGCTGCGCGTCTACCGCGCCGGAAACGGCGCGCTCAGCGCGCAGGTTCGGGGGTTTGGCGTGACGTCAGGCGTCGAGGCGGTTGGTGCGGGCGACCTCGCCCATCCAGCGCGCGCTCGGCTTCGGGATGCGCTCCTGAGTCTCGCGGTCGACGGCGACGAGGCCGAACGTCGGCCGGTAGCCGAGTGCCCACTCGAAGTTGTCCATCAGCGACCAGCAGAAGTAGCCGCGGACGTCGAGGCCGTCGTCGAGGCAGCGGCCGACGCTTTGCAGCGCTTCCGTCAGGTACTCCACCCGCTGCTCGTCGTCGTCGGTTCCGATCCCGTTCTCGGTGACGTAGACCGGTGTGCCCGTGACCTCGATGGCGCGCCGGATCGTCGTCTCGAGCGCCCGCGGCCAGTACTCGTAGCCCATCTGAAGTGCCGGCACGCCCTCCTCGGGCCCCACCAGGCCGTCGGGCCCGAAGCGCAAGCGCGTGTAGGTCTGGACGCCCACGTAATCGTCGCCGGGGCAGGCCTCCAGCCAGACGTCCTCGAGCCGGTCTCGTGCCCGCGCCAGCTGCGCCTCGCCTCCGGGGACGCAGTCGAACTCGTGCATCGAGAGCGTGAGGCCGACGGGACCGTCACCCGGCCCCGCCTTGATCGCGTCGTAACCGAGGCGGTGGGCGCGGATCAGGTTGTCGGTGGCCCGTCCGAGCAGGTCTTCGTCGCGCTTTCCGGGGGGGAACACCCCCAGGTAGTAGCCCATGAGCGCGACGACGTTGGGCTCGTTGAGCGTGCACGAGATGCCGACGTCGGCGCCGAGGTGCGCCACCGACCGCTCGCAGAACCGGCCGAACCGCTCGGCTACTACCGGATCTTCCCAGCCGCCCAACTCCTCGACCGTCCAGCGCGGGCTGGTGAAGTGGTGATATGTCACCACCGGCACCAGACCGTTGTCGCGGCAGCATCCGATCATGCGGCGATAGTGGTCGAGGGCGTTGCGGGAGAACTCGCCGTCCTCGGGCTCGATGCGCGACCACTCGATCGAGAACCGGTAGGCGCCGAAGCCGAGCTCCGCCAGCAGGGCGATGTCGTCGGGGTAGCGCCAGAAGTGGTCGCAGGCGTCACCCGAGGGCTCGACGCAGGGCGACGCGGGGTCGTGCTCCCACATCCACCAGTCGTTGTTCCAGTTGCCGCCCTCGACCTGGTGAGCGGCGGTCGCGGTGCCCCATACGAACCCGTCCGGGAACTGGATCATGGGTCGGGAATCTATGTGCTCGGCCGTACACTCGCCGGTGATGACAGGAGTGCTGGCGGAGATCCTGGCGGCGAAGCGCGACGAGGTCACGCTGCTGCACCAGCCCGCGACGCGCGACGCGATCCGGCGAGCCGCCCTCGATGCACCCCGCCCGCGCGACTTCGCCGCTGCGCTGCGCCCACCCACCGGGAAGCTGGCGGTGATCGCGGAGATCAAGCGCCGGTCGCCGTCGAAGGGCGACCTCGCACCCGACCTCGATCCCGCGGTCACGGCCAAGGCGTACGAGACGGGGGGCGCGGCCGCACTGTCGGTGCTCACCGACCGGGTCTTCTTCGGAGGCTCGATCGACGATCTCCGTGCCGCCCGCGACGCGACCGCGGTGCCCGTGCTGCGCAAGGACTTCACCATCGACGAGACCCAGGTGCTCGAGGCCCGCGCGGTCGGCGCCGACGCCCTGCTGCTGATCGTGGCGGCGCTCCCCGACGACGCCCTCCTCGCCGAGCTCCACGCGTTCGCGGGCGACCTCGGCCTCACTGCCCTCGTGGAGGTGCACGACGAAGCCGAGCTCGACCGGGCGCTCGCCGCCGGCGCGGTCGTCGTCGGCGTCAACTGCCGCGACCTGGCGACCTTCAGCGAAGACCTCGGCGTCGCCGAACGGCTCGCCCGGCGGCTCCCACCCGAGGTGATCGCGGTGGCCGAGAGCGCGATCCGGGTGCCCGTCGACGCCAGCCGGATGGCAGGCGCCGGCTTCGATGCCGTGCTCGTCGGCGAGGCGCTGGTGCGGGCGCCCGACCCGACCGCGCTCGTCGGAGAGCTGGCGGCGACCCCCGCCACGCCCCGGGAGCGAGCGAAGCGAGCGCGACCAGGGGAGCAGTAGCTGCCATCCCCGCGCGAGGGGTCGGGCTGTGCCCGGCCCCGGACCGGCGGCTGCGTGCGGGAGCGGCGAGCGCAGCGAGCGCGACCAGGGAGGCAGGCTCCAGTACCGTCGCGGCCGTGTTCGTGAAGGTCTGCGGCATCACGTCGGAGGAGGATGCCCTCCTCGCAGTGGCGATGGGGGCCGACGCCCTCGGGTTCGTCTTCGCCCCCGGGAGCCCTCGCCAGCTGCGCCCCAGCGCGGCCCGCGACATCGTGAGCCGGCTCCCGCGGGGGGAGGTGCTCACGTTCGGGGTCTTCCGTGACGAGCTGCCCGAGCGCGTGGTCGGGGTCGTGAACGGCGTCGGCCTCAAGGGCGCCCAGCTGCACGGGCGCGAGCCCCTCTCCGATGTGCGCTACGTGCGCAAGCGCGTGCCCATCGTGTTCCAGGGGTTCCACGCCGGCGACCCCGCGATCGCGTCGGCAGCCAACGGCCCCGCCGACGCCGTCCTCATCGACTCGGCCGAGCCCGGGTCGGGACGTGTCTTCGACTGGAAGTTGGCCGAGGGCGTGCCCGGTGGCATGCGCATGCTGCTCGCGGGTGGCCTCACCGCCGACAACGTCGGCGGCGCGATCGAGCGGGTGCGTCCGTGGGGGGTCGACGTCGCCACCGGGGTGGAGATGTCTCCCGGTGCCGGGCGCAAGGACCCGCGCAAGCTGCGCCGGTTCGTCGAGGCCGCCAAGTTGGCAGGAGAGGAGCTGACGAAGACGGGCTGGGCCGCCGGTCCGGACATCCCCTACGACTGGCAAGCCGAGGACGCCTGACGTCGTCGCTCCACCTCCACATGGGAGGTCCAGCTCTCGCGAGGCCGCCAACCGGTGACCTCCGGCGCACGGATCGCCGATTGCTCGGGCGCGGCGAGGTCGGGACGGGCGACAATGGGGGCCCCGGTACCGGAGTCCCGTCCATGGGCAGAGCCAGCCGCCGCACTCCGGGCACCGCCGGTGCCCGGGCCGACCGCGTCGCCGACCGCGCCGAAGACGCCCGCCTCGTCGAGGCGCTGCGCTCGGGCGACGAGTCGGCGTTCGGCCAGCTGTACGACCGCTGGTTCGACCGCCTCTTCGATCTCTGCCGGCACGTCGTCCGCGATCCCGAGATCGCGCGCGAGACGACTCAGGATGCGTTCCTCGCCGCATGGCGCGCGCTGCCCGAGTTACGCGACCCGGCATCCTTCGGTGGGTGGCTCCTCCGCATCGGGCGCAACAAGGCGCTGAGCCGCCGGGAGCGCGAGCAGCGATCGCAGTCGGTCGACGACATGAGCACGGTGCTGGCGGTGGCGCCGGCGACCGGGCCGGCCGGGTTCACTGCCGAGGACGGGGCGACGACCGCGTCCGACCCGGCGAGGGCCGCCGAGGACGCCGAGCTCGTCGCCCTCGTCGACGATGCTGCGGCCGCGCTCGGTGGGCGCGACGCCACCGTGCTCGATCTCCAGCTCCGCTACGGGCTCGAGCCGCACGAGCTCGCAGGCGCGCTCGGTGTCAGCCACAATGCCGCCAAGCAGGTTGTGCACCGCGTGCGCCGCCGGCTCGGCGAGGCCATCAAGGCCCGCGTGCTGTGGAGCGGCGGGAGCCCACGGTGCGGCGAGCTGCGCGCCGCCCTCGGTGAGGCCGGTCACGTCACGTTCGGCGCCGATGCGACCCGGCTCATCAACCGTCACGCCGCCGCGTGCGCCGACTGCTCGGAGCGCCAGGGGAGCCGCCTGTCGCCCGCTGCGCTGTTCAGCGCAGTACCCGTCGCGGCGGCACCGGTGCTGCTGAAGCAGAAGACGGCCCTTGCCCTCGAAGGCGCCGACGTCCCGATGGGCGGTTCGCAAGCCGCCGCGGGCGCGACCGGCAAGGGGGCGCGGCTAGCCCGCCGGCTCGTTCGGGTGGGCGTTCCCGCCGGAGTCGGCGTGACCATCGTCGGCCTCGTCGTCGTGCTCGCCGCCGCCAAGGTGCGCGAGCACGAGAGTAATGAGACCGGCGCGCCCGGGTCGGCGTCGACTACGACGGCGACCGAACCCGTCGCCGACGGCGGCGAGTCGACGCCCGGGCTCGCGCCCGAGACGACGGCCCCACCGGCGCCGTCGACGACCACGCGGGGAACGCCCGGCGCCCTCCCCGCGCCCGGCCCGGCCGGCCCCGCGTTCGAGCCCCCACCGCCGCCACCCCCGCCGCCACCGCCGCCGCCGTCGATCTCGTCGTTCGGGATCTCGGCGAGCCGGATGCCGCCGGGCTACCCGATGGCGTCGGCTCCCGTCGTGAGCTGGTCGGTGAGCGGAGGTGCGGGGACGGTCTCGGTGAGCGGGCCGGGCCTCTCGTCGGGCGCGTTCTCGGGGAGCGAGGGCGTGTGCCCGGGCTCCGTGGAATCAGGGTGGTGTACCCCTGGGATCGGTGATCACGTCTACGCACTCATCGTGCGCGATCAGGGCGGCGCGGTCGTCGACCAACGCACGGTGACCCTCACGACCCGGTAGCGGTATCGGCGCCGGCACACCGTCCGCGCCCCCGTATCATCACGCCGTGACCGCTCCCACTCGTGGCGACGGCGTGCGCCTCGACCCCGCCGGCCCGGCCGGGCCGGTCGACCTCGGCCGCTTCGGCGAGTTCGGCGGACGGTTCGTCCCCGAGACCCTCGTGCCCGCGCTCGA
>JBOGFJ010000309.1:0-31752 GCA_050743385.1 Acidimicrobiia bacterium | reverse complement strand
GGGCTGGCGACCGCGGCCTGCGCCCCGGTCGAGCGGGCACTGGGGGTCGTGCCGCCCGCAGGCTCGCTCGGTCCGTACCCGACGAGGGGTCGCGCCGGCGCCCGCCCCCGCTCCGCCGGGGCGGGATCGTCAACGTCGACATCGATCGTCACGAGGGGGGCTCCGACCGAGACGCGTGCGCCCGGCTCGGCGTGCAGCACGACGACCGTGCCCGCGAACGGGGAGGGGACCTCGACGTTCGCCTTGGCCGTCTCGACCTCGAGGAGGGGCGCGTCGACCGCGATCGTCTGGCCCACCGCCACGTGCCACACCACCACCTCCGCATCCTCGAGGCCTTCCCCGAGGTCGGGGAGGAGGAAGTCGCGCGCCGCCATCAGGTGGACAGGAGGCGCGCGACGACCTCGAGCACGCGGTCGACGCTCGGCAGGAAGTGCTCCTCGAGCTTCGCGGGCGGGTACGGCACATCGAAGGCGCCGACACGCACCGCCGGTGCCTCGAGGGAGTAGAAGCAGTGCTCCTGCACCTGCGCGACGATCTCGCCGCCGAAGCCGCCGAACACCGACGCCTCGTGCACGACCACGCAGCGACCGGTCCGGCGCACACTGGCGAAGACCGTCTCGGTGTCGAGAGGGTCGAGGCTGCGCAGGTCGACCACCTCGAGGTCCCAGCCCTCGCCCGCGGCGGCCTCTGCGGCGTCGAGGGCGAGCGAGACCGCGGGGCCGTAGGCGACCACGGTGACCTTCGTACCGGCGCGCCGCACGACCGCCTGCCCGATCGGCTCCGTGCGGACCGGCAACGCGAGCTCGGCCTGGTCGTAGTAGCGGCGTTTGGGCTCGAGGAACACGACCGGGTCGGGGCACGCGATCGCATCCCGCAGCAGGGAGTACGCGTCCGCGGGGGTCGCGGGTGTCACCACCTTCAGCCCGGCCGTGTGTGCGTAGTACACCTCGGGGCTCTCGCTGTGGTGCTCGGGGGCGCCGACGCGACCGCCGTACGGGATGCGGATCGTGATCGGAAGGTCGATCCGCCCGCGCACGCGGGTCCGCATCTTGGCGACGTGGCTGACGATCTGCTCGAAGGCGGGGTACGAGAAGGCGTCGAACTGCAACTCGACGACTGGGACCAGCCCGTACATCGCCATCCCCACCGCCGTCCCGACGATGCCCGATTCGGCGAGCGGCGAATCGAAGCAACGGTGCTCGCCGAAGCGGGCTTGGAGACCGTCGGTGATCCGGAAGACCCCTCCGAGCCGACCGACGTCCTCGCCGTACACGACGACCCGGTCGTCGTCGGCGAGCGCGTCGTGGAGCGCGGTGTTGAGCGCCTGCGCCAACGTGACGGTTGCTACAACCGGCTCGGCCGGTGCCTTCCATGACGTGGGCTGCGGACTCTCGGCGACCGCGGTCATGCCAGCACGTCCTCCCTCGGAGCGAGCTCTCTCTCGAGACGCTGCCGCTGTTCGGCGATCATTGCAGTCGGCTGCGCGTAGACATGATCGAACATCGATCGCGGGTCCGTCGCCGCCGGGACCTCGGCCCATTCGCGGATGCGTGCCGCGGCCCGCTCGGCCTCCGCGGCGGCTTCCGCCGCACGCTCGTCGTCGAGGATCCCGGCGTCACGCAGATACTGCTCGAGGCGGGCCAGGGGATCGAGCGCGCGCCACACGGCCACCTCCTCTTCGCTGCGGTAGCGCGAGGGATCGTCCGAGGCTGAGTGCGCCTCGATGCGATAGGTCAGCGCCTCGACGAGCGTCGGCCCCCCACCCGGGCGCGCCCGGTCGACGGCAGCGCGGACGGCCGCGTAGACGGCGAGCGCATCGTTGCCGTCGACGTGTACTCCCGGCATGCCGTAGCCGATGGCCCGGTGCGCGATCGTCGGGCCGTGCGTCTGGCGAGCGACGGGTAGAGAGATCGCGTACTGGTTGTTGACGACGAGGAAGACGACGGGGGCACCGAACACGGCGGCGAAGTTCATGGCCTCGTGCGTATCGCCCTCACTGGCCGCCCCATCGCCGAGAAAGACGAGCACCACGATCGGATCGCCTCGGAGCCGAGCGGCCATCGCGAGGCCGACCGCGTGCAGTGCCTGCGTGGCCAGGGGGATCGTGAGGGTCGAAGTGCGCGAGGCGACGACGTCATGGTCATAGAACGCTGTCGCCTGGCACGCTCGCAGAAGCTCGACCGGGTCGATGCCCCGGGTGACGGCACCCATCGTCTCCCGGTAGGTCGGGAAGAGCCAGTCGTGTTCGCCCAGCGCGAGCACCGACGCGACCTCGGTGGCCTCCTGCCCGAGCGCCGAGGGGTACACCCCGATGCGCCCCTGGCGGCTGAGGCTGATCGCCTGCGTGTCGACACGCCGGGCCATGACCATCGCGGCGTAGAGACGCAACAGCCCGGACGGGTCGAGATCGACCTCGTACCCGCTGCGCTCGTGACGGCTCCCGTCGGGAGCGAGGAGCTGGAGCGGTGCCGCGTCGGGCAGGAGCGCGTTCGGGTCGGCGGGCAGGGGCGCCGGGCGCAGCGCCGGCGGCGGCTCTCCACTCACGCGCGCCCCTCCTTCCCCCCTTGCCGGCGGCTGTGCCCGCCGACCTTCGGACAATTTCGTCTGACATTCTTCGCGCGTTGGTGGCAGAATGTCGAGACGCGGCCGGGGATCGAGACGAACGGTCGCATCCGACCCGAGGAGTGCACGTGGCGTCCAGTGCCGGCCCGCCCGACCCCGCCGCGGTTGGACGGACGGCCCGGCCGCTCGACGCCATCGACCGACGGCTTGTCGCCGAGCTCCGCCGGGATGGGCGGATCTCGGTGACCGACCTCTCCCAGCGGGTCGGGATCTCCCGGGCCAACGCGTACAGCCGGTTCGAGCGCCTCCGCGACGACGGCGTCATCGAGGGCTTCGGCGCGCGCGTCGACGCGAGCCGGCTCGGCCTCACGATCGCCGCGCTGGTAACGGTCACCGCCGAGCAGCACCGCTGGCGCGAGCTGCGCGACGAGATGCTGGCGATGCCCGAGGTCGACTACTTCGCCCTCACCACGGGAGAGTTCGACATGGTGCTGCTCGTGCGCGCACCCGACGTCGAGACACTGCGCGACGTCGTACTCGTCCGCCTGCAGAACATGCCCGAGATCCGTGCGACGCGCACCATCCTCGTCCTCGACGAGGTCGTCCCGGCGCGATCGTTCCTGCGCTGACGCGTCAGCTCACACGCGTTTCCCGCCCGGCCCAGAAGGGCTCTCGCAGCTCGCGCTTGAGCACCTTGCCCGGGCCGGATTTCGGAAGCGGCTCCTCGCGGAGGTCGATCCCCTTGGGGACCTTGTAGCCGGCGATATGCACCTTGCAGTGCGCGATGAGCGCGTCGACGGTCACCTCGCCACGCGGCACGACCACCGCATACACCGCCTCCCCCCACTCGTCGTCGGGGACGCCGAAGACGGCCGCCTCGAGCACGGCCTCGTGGCGATACAAGACTTCCTCGACCTCGGTCGAGTACACGTTCTCACCACCCGACACGATCATGTCCTTGAGCCGGTCGACGAGGAACAGGAACGAGTCGTCGTCGAGGTACCCGACGTCGCCGGTGTGGTACCAGTTCCCGCCGCCCTCGGCGAGCGGACGGAGCGCCTGCGCGGTCTGCTCGGGCTTGTTCCAGTAGCCCATCATTACGTTGGCCCCGCGGATCACCACCTCGCCGACGTCACCAGTGGCTACCTGGCTGCCATCGGAATCGACGACACGCACGTCGAGACCGACCGTGGGCTGACCACACGAGCGCGCCCGCGGCCCGTCGAGCACCTCGTGCTCGTTCGGGAGGGCGGTGGCGATCGGCGCCGTCTCGGTGGCGCCGTACCAGTGCGTGAGACGCGCGCTCGGGAACGCCTTGTGCGCGCGCCGCACGACTTCCGTTGCCACCGGCGAGCCGCCGTGGCCGAGCTCACGCAACTGCGTGCAGTCGCGAGGCCTGGACAGCTGGGCTTCGGCCATCGCCGCCAGCATCGTCGGGACGACGAGCGTCGCCGTCACGCCTTCTGACTCGAGCAGGTCGACCGCCCTCTCGGGCTCGAAGACCGGGAGCATGACCTGACAGCCGGCGGTCCAGGCCGTCGCCAGCACCGCGAACGAGCCCGCGGCGTGGAACATGGGCGCGATCACCGCGAAGCGATCGCCGGGGAGGCACTGCTGGGTCACGAGCATGTGGATCGCGTTGGCGATGAGATTCCCGTGCGAGAGCATCACGCCCTTCGAGGCGCCGGTTGTGCCACCGGTGTAGAAGAGGCCGGCGAGCGTCTCGCTGGTCACCTCGGCGCCGAGCGCACGCTCGTCGGCGCCCGCGAGTAGCGCCTCGTACCCGTCGGGAACGCTGACGACGTGCTCGACCACGTCGGCAAGTCCGCTCGGATCGCGATCGGTGATGAGCACCCGAGCGCCGGCGTCCTCGAGCGCGTAACGCAGCTCGGGCTCGGCGTGACGCGTGTTGAGCGGCACGACCACGAGGTTCCCGGCGGGCACTGCGAGGTACGCCTCGAGATACGGATGTGAGTTCGCCGCCAGAATGGCGACTCGATCGCCCGCGTTCAGGCCGAGCCCGTATAGCCCAGCGACGAGCGTGCGGCAGCGGACGGCAAGCTCCTCGTACGTCAGCCGCACGTCACCGTCGACGACGGCCTCGACGCCCGGCGCGATGCGTAGGGCCCGGTTCAGCGGATCGGCGAATGTGTACATGGTCCCCCCCTGATTTGCCGGCACGACCGTGGCCGCCCGTACCTCGCTGTCTCTGTCATCGCCGAGCGTCCCCATGGGAATCCGCGACCGAGTCGAAGAAGCGTTGCGACCGGTCGCGCCACGCGGCGTGGCGCGAATGGAAGAGCTCGGCGGCGCGCGTGCCGACCCAACGCGGTGGCAGGAGCCCGCTCGGGAGCCCGGGGTCGAGGAACGGGAACCGCCGCCAATGGTCGACGAGGCGGGTGTGGGCGACGAACGTCGCCGTGTCGCCGCGCGGCTGCACACCCGCGAACTCGGCGCGGAACTCCTCGTAGCTCGCTTCGAGCCCGGCGATGTCCCACGCCGCCGCCACGAGCTGCCGGGGCTCGCCGATGGTGCCGTACTGCGCGACGAACGAGCTGGCCGTGTCGGCCAGCCCGAGCTCGGCGAGCACCTCCTTGGCCTCGATCTCTCGGTTCGGGCCGGGCGCGAGCCAGACGCCGGGCGCGGGTGAGCCGAAGCCGGCCCACGCCAGGCGGGTCCGAAGCCGGTGGCGCAGCTGTCGGCGCGTCTCCGGCACCGACGTGAACAGCACCAACCACGCCCCGTCCCACGTCGGCGCGTCGACCCCGAACGAGAAGATCCGCTCCGCGCCGCGCGTGAAGAGCTCGCGCCCCGCCGACGTGAAGCTCCAACGAACCCGGCGACCGACCCGCGTCCCCGACAGCCAGCCGTCGGCGGCAGTACGCGCGAGTGCCTGGCGCGCCGTCTTCTCCTCGACCCCGAGCGTGGACAGCGCGTCGACCACCGTGCCCGTCCAGACGTCACCACGCGGCAACACGTTGTTGCCGAAGATCGTCATCAGCAAGGACCGGGCGCTCGGACTGCCCAGCGCGCGGCGGCGGTCGGGGCCGCTGGCCGACAGGCGACGGCTCGTCATGGGCGCACGTACTCGTAGTCGACGGGCCGGTCGTGCACACCAGCCGCGGGCGGAGCGATCCAACCTGCCATCTGCCCCGGCTCCGCGCTCGACACCATGAGCGACTGCACGAACTCCTGGTCGTCGGCGCTCGGCAGCCACTCGTGACGGCGTCGCTCCCACTCCTCCGGCTCGAGGACGTTGCCGTCGGGACACACGGACGCGCCGGCGAACGACCCGACCGCCCGGTGGAAGCCCACATGCGGAAGCCGCAGTTCGAAGTCGATGCCCTGCTCGGACAGCGTCCGGTTCCAACGCGTGAGGCCCTTGGCGCAGTCGGCGGCGTAGTCGTCCCGTAACGACTCGTTGAGCGCGAGCAGCGCGGGTTCGTCGCGCCGCTCGATGCGCCCCTCGACGAAACGCGTCACCGGATAGGCAGTGTCGACGAGCACGTGGTCGTCGTCACGACGGCCTTCCTGGAAGCGCCCCTTCAGGCCGGTCGTGAAGTAGTTGGCTGCGTTCGTCGACGCCTCACTCCCGAAGAGATCGAGCGAGACCGTGTAGTGGAAGTTGAGGTACTTCTGGAACGTCACGAGGTCGATACCGCCGTATGGCCGTACGTCATCGGTGTCGTGCGCGCGCATGAGCTCGGCGGTGCGCTGCACGACGCGACCGATCCCGCTCGCGCCGACAAACATGTGATGCGCCTCCTCCTTGAGCATGAAGTCGCAGGTTCGTGACAGAGCATCGAATGCGCTCTCGCGTAGTGCAGCGAGCTGGAACTTCCCGTCACGGTCGGTGAAGTAGGTGAACAGGAAGAACGACAGCCAGTCGGGGGTCGCCTCGTTGAACGCGCCCAAGATACGAGGCTTGTCGGGGTCGCCCGAGTGGCGCTCGAGCATGCTCTCGGCCTCGTCGCGTCCGTCACGACCGAAGTAGCCGAAGAGGAGGTACACCATCGCCCACAGGTGGCGACCCTCCTCCACGTTCACCTGGAACAGGTTGCGCAGGTCGTAGAGGCTGGGCGCAGTGCGGCCCAGGATGCGCTGCTGCTCGACCGAAGCCGGCTCGGTGTCACCCTGCACGACGATGAGCCGACGGAGATCGGTGCGGTACTCGCCGGGGACCTCCCGCCACACGGGTTCGCCGCGCGCCTGACCGAAGCCGATCCGCCGATCCGCCTCGGCGGGCGACAGGAAGATCCCCCAGCGGTACTCGGGCATCGTCACGTAGCCGAAGTTCGCCCAGCCCTCCTGGCCGACATCGATGGCGGTACGCAGGTAGACCTCACGGTGCTGGAACTCCGTCGGCCCGAGCTCCCGCCACCAGTCGAGGAACTTCGGTTGCCAGCGCTCCAACCCCCGTTGGAGCCTCCGATCCTCGGCGAGGTTCACGTTATTGGGGATTCGGGCTGCGAGGTCGACCGCCTCGGTCGTCACGTCACACCCTCTCGTGGTCGTAGACCGGCCGGGTACCGGTGCCGTAGCGGCGCAAGGCGCCTTCAGGACCGGCCGCGTTCGGGCGTTGGAAGATCCAGTTCTGCCACGCGGACAGGCGGGCAAAGATCTTCGACTCGAGCGTCTCCGGCCCGACAAAGCGGTGGTTGGCCTCCATCCCGGTCAGCGCGTCCGGCGAGAACCCGGCGCGCTCCTCAAGCGCGATGCGGACCTCGTCGTCCCAGTCGATGTCGTCGGGCGCGAACGTCACCAGCCCGAGATCCTCGGCCTCGCGTGCGTCGAGACGCTCGCCGCGGCGCTCACCGATCTTCCCGAGCGCGTCGTCGTGCCCGAAGCAACGGCTCTCGAGCCGGCTCAGACCGTTCGGCATCGGGAACATCCCGAAGTTCGCGTCGGTGACCAGCAGCTCCGCGGCCGGGCGGTCGTCGTCCTCGAACTCGCCGGCGAGCATGTAACTGCGGTCGGCGCCGAGCACGAGCTCGGCCAGCATCCCGGCGAAACAGCTACCCGGCTCCACGAAGGCGAACAACGATCGAGACGTGACGTCGAAGCGCTTCAGCGTCCTCCGCCAATACAGCACCGTCTCGCGGACGAGCCAGTGGTCGGCCAGCGTGGCGAGCGTTTCATCCAGGGCGGCCACGGCGTCGAGCTCACCTTCGGATCTCCAGACGACCGACCCGATCTCGGGCTCGTTGAAGCGCAGATGGAGCACGAGGTCGTCGAGCGCGCGTGTCACCGCGAGCGGCCACCAGTCGGCGGCTGCGGCGACGATGCCCTGCGCGTCGCGTCGATCGCCTGGGCCCGGCCCAGCGATCGTCACCAACGCGGCCCGGAGCTTACGATCGAGCCGCACGCCGACGTGGGGATACGACATCGTGTCGCCGGTGATCTCGCGCGCCAGCGGGGGCCAATCGATGCCGATCACATCGGCCTGCGGCTCGCTCGCGCCGGCAATCTCCATCGCGCGCTCGCGGACGATGTCGTCGAATCGACTGCGGGGGACGACCTCGTCGACGAGGCCCCATTCGAGCGCCTGACGTCCGTAGACACCCTCCGCCTTGGTCGCGAACACGTCGGCGAGATCGCGCCGCACGTGCCGCTTGTCGACCACGCGCGTCAGGCCGCCGGTGCCGGGGAGCACCGCGAGCAGCGGCAGCTCGGGAAAAGCGACGCTGGACGAGCCGTCGTCGACGAGCAGGATCCGGTCGCACGCCAGCGCAAGCTCATAACCCCCGCCGGACGCGGCGCCGTTGACCGCGGCGATCCACGTCTGGCCCGACTGCTCGGTGGCGTCCTCGATCGCGTTGCGGGTCTCATTCGTGAACTTGCAGAAGTTCACCTTGTGGTGATGCGTCGACGCCGCCAGCATCCGGATGTTCGCGCCGGCGCAGAACACCTTCTCCTTCGCGCTCGTGAGCACGACCGCGCGGATGTCCGGGTGCTCGAAGCGCAACCGCTGGATGGCGTCGTAGAGCTCGATGTCGACCCCGAGGTCGTAGCTGTTGAGCTTGAGTTCGTAACCCGGCTCGAGCCCGCCGCGCTCGTCGACGTCCATCGCGAGCGTCGCAACGGGCGGCCGTAGCTCGAGGCGCCAGTGGCGATACCGCTCGGGGTGCGTGGCGAAGTCGATCAACGCCATCAGTCTACAGAGGCGTCGGTCGGCGTCAACGGGCTGTAGAATAAAGCCCGCTACCTGGGTGCCATCCGGAGGGCGCCGTCGAGGCGAATGGTCTCGCCGTTGAGCATCGGGTTCTCGCAGACTGCCAACACCAGCGTGGCGAACTCGTCGGGACGGCCGAGCCGGCGCGGGAAGGGGATCGCGGCCGCGAGGGCGGCGCGAGCGGCGTCGGGCAGGTCCGCGACCATCGGCGTCTCGAACGTTCCGGGAGCGATCGTGACCACGCGGACACCCACTGCCGCGAGGTCACGCGCCACCGGGAGGGTCAGGCCCGCGACCGCGGCCTTCGAGGACGCGTAGGCGGCCTGCCCGATCTGCCCGTCGGAGGCGGCGATCGAGGCGGTCTGTACCACGACGCCGCGCTCGCCGTCGTCGAGGGCCGCGGTGTCGGCCATCGCGGCCGCCGCCAGCCGCACCACGTTGAACGTGCCGACGAGGTTCACCCGCACGACCCGCTCGAACGCGGCGAGGTCGTGCGGCGCACCGTCTCTGGAGAGGGTGCGCTCGGCGTGCGCGATTCCGGCGCAGCAGACTGCGATCCGGAGGGGTGCGGCCCCCGCGGCGCTCGTGACCGCGGCACCGACCGCGTCGGCATCGGCCACGTCAGCCCGCGCGAAGCCGGCGCCGAGCTCGCCGGCAAGCGCGGTCCCCCGCGCCTCGTCGAGGTCGACGATCGTGACGGCCGCTCCCGCGACGCTCAACGCGTGAGCGACGGCGGCTCCGAGCCCGGAAGCCCCACCGGTGACGAGCGCGGCCGTGTCTGCGATCCTCATGTCTCGCATCCTCGCGTCCGACGCCGGACTACATGTGCATACCGCCGTTCACCGCGACGGACTGGCCGGTCGTGTACGACGCTTCGTCGGATGCCAGGAACGCCACCGCGACCGCGATCTCCTCGGAGAGCCCAATGCGCCCGAGCGGGGTCTGCCCCGCGAGCACCGCCCGCATCGTGTCCCTGAGTCCGGCCCGCTGCGCCGGCGTGTCGATGAGCCCGGGGAGCACCGCGTTCACCCGGATCCCGGAGCTGCCGTAGTCGGCTGCCGCGGCGCGCGTGAGCGCGAGCACGCCCGCCTTCGCCGCCGCGTAGTGCGGGTTGCTCGGGGTCGCGACGACGGCTGCGCCGCTCGAGATGTTGACGATCGCGCCACCCCCGCCGGCAACCATTCTCGGGATGGCGGCCCGAAGGTTGAAGAAGGTGCCCGACAGCACGACCCCGAGCATGCGATGCCACGACTCGTCGGTGATGCGTTCGAACATGTCCCATCGACTCGCAGGTCGCCCCTGCTCGGCGACCTCGCTCATCATCTGCTCGGCAGCCTCGTTGATGTATGTCATCTCGTCGGGAACGCCGCTCGCGATGGCGGCGTTGTTCACGAGCACGTCGAGGCGGCCGAAGCGTGCCATCACCGCGTCGTGCATGGCTTCGACCGAGCTGCTGTCGGAGACGTCGGCCGCGACCGCGAAGTGCTCGTCGCTCCCCGGGAGCTGCGCGGCGGCGGTCGCGGCGTCATCGTGGCGCAGGTCGTTCACCGCCACCCGGGCGCCTTCGTTCGCCAGCTGGGCACAGATCGCCCGTCCGATGCCCGAGGTTCCCGCCCCCGTGACGAGCGCGACCCGCCCCGCGAACCGTCGCATCCCGCTCACATCAGCACTCCCCCGTTGACGCCCAACGTCTGGCCGGTGACGAACGACGATTCGTCCGATGCGAGATAAAGCGCAGTAGCCGCGAGCTCGTCGGGCGTCCCGAGACGACCGATGGGCGCGTTCGCGATCAGCGCGTGGACGAAGGACCGGGGCAGCTTGGCGCCGAGGGGCGTGTCGATCGCTCCCGGCGCGATCGCGTTGACTCGGATCCCGAAGGGCCCACCCTCGGCGGCGACGGCGCGCGTGAAACCGAGGATGCCCGCTTTCGCCGCCGAGTAGTGCGTGAATACCGGTTGGCCGACGAGGCCGCCGGCGCTCGAGATGTTGACGATCGACCCGGCGCTCTGGGGGATCATGAGGTCGAGCGCCGCGCGCGTGCAGTAGAAGCATCCTCCGAGATGGACGCCGATCATGCGCGTGAACGAGTCGTCGGTGACGTTGCGAGTGAAGTCGAACGCCACCGAAGGCGGCCGGCCGGCGGCCATGTCGCCGGCGAGGGTCTCAGCCGTGCGGTTCACGTACTCGAGCTCCTCGGGAGAGCCTTCGCCGATCCCGGCGTTGTTGACCAGCACGTCCAGGCGCCCGTAGGCGTCGCGGATCTCGGCGAACATCGCCCGCACCCGGTCGGCGTCGGCGACGTCGGCAGCCACGGGGTGCCCGGCAGGCGACCCGCCGGCGAAGGAGTCGATCGTGTGCTGTGCCCGTTCGACGGTGAGGTCGTTGACCACGACGGTCGCGCCCTCGGTCGCGAACCGGCGCGCGATCGCCTCCCCGATGCCAGAGCCCGCGCCCGTCACGAGCGCGATCCGCCCTTCGAGCCGTCCGGACCCGGCCGCGTTCACGTCCTCGCTCACATGTGCATCCCGCCGTTGGGCTCGACCGTCTGGCCGGTCATGTACGAAGAGTCGTCCGACAGGAGGAACGCGGCTACCGCCGCGACCTCGCTGGGCGCGGCCATCCGCCCGAGGGGTGTCTGCGCGGTGCCGGCGGCGACGAAGGCCGGCGGGGCGTCGGCGAGCATCGGTGTGTCCATCGCCCCCGGCGCGACCGCGTTGACGCGCACGCCCCAGGCACCCAGCTCGGTCGCCGCTGCCCGCGTGAGCCCGAGGATCCCGGCCTTGGCGGCGGCGTAGTGCGCGCTGGCCGGGAAGCCCGTGACGGCCGCCCCGCTGGCGCAGTTCACGATCGCGCCCGAGCCCTGCTCCATCATGAGCCGGGCGGCAGCGCGGGTCGAGTAGAAGGTGCCGAAGAGGTGCACGCGCAGCATGCGCTCGAACGACTCGTCACTGATGTTCACGAAGAAGTCCCACCGTGTCGACGGCGGTCGGCCAGCGGCCATGTCGGCCGTCATCGCGTCGGTGGTGCGTGCGAACCGCTCGAGCTCGCCGTCGGCGCCGAAGGGGATGCCGGCGATGTTGGCGACGCCGTCGACGCGGCCGTAGCGGTCGACGGCCTCGGCGTACATCGCGTCGACGGCCGCCCGGTCGGCCACATCGGCACCGATCCCCTGCCCCTTCCCGTTGAGCTCGGCGACGGTCGCGTCGGCTCGCTCCTGGGTGAGGTCGTTTACCACGACGGTCGCGCCTTCGGCACCCAGGCGCTGCGCGGTGGCGCGGCCCAATCCCGAGCCCGCGCCCGTCACCAGCACGACCTTGTCTTCGAAGCGCCTCATGGACTGACGGCTACTCGAAGGGGTTCACGAACTCCGGTGGCTTCTCGAGCGAAACGATCCTGCCTTTCTTCACCTCGGCGTTCACCACCGTCGGGTTGAAGAGCCGGGGCAGCGGGAACGCCGCGACCTCGGCCGGGTCGGTGAAGTTCAGGGTCGGTGTGAGACCCATCGTCTCGAGTTCGGTCGTCTCGTTCATGGCCGCCAGCACGTTGGGGGCGTTGATCTCGATGCCCGTGGCGACCTGCTCGAACACCCAAGTTGCCAGCCACGCGTTCGTGGCGCCGTCAGTTCGCGCGAGGTCCTTGTCGAAGGCCTTCATGTCTTTGTTGAACGCCTTGATCCCCGGAACGCCCTTCGCCGTCGTCGGCGGGTACGTCATCACCGCGAGCGTGCCGTTGGCCTGGTCCCCGAGCTCGTCGACGATGTCAGGGGTCAAGAAGGCGGTCGACGTGACGAACTCTCCCTCGTAACCGGCCTGGTCGAGACCTTGCACCAGCCGCGCGGTCTGGTCACCGATGACGATTCCCATGATCCCGTCGGCATCGTTCGCGGTGGCCGCCGCGACTTGGGGTGCGATGTCGGCGGCGTCGAGCGGCACGACGACCTCGTTGACGACCTCCACGCCCGCGGCCTCTGCCGCGATTCCCACGAGCGGGACTGCCTGCGCGGCCGCGGGCAGGTCGGGGTACACGAGGCTGAGCTGCGTCGAACCCCGATCGGACAGGAGCCGGGGCATCTCGAAGAAGATGCCGGGGATGCCACTCTGCAGGGCGAACGCGACCGGGCTCGAGAGTGTCGTCGGCTCGCTCGCCGCCGGCCCGATGCTCGCGATGCCGGCCTCCTCGAGGAGCGGATACACGGAGCTCCCGAGCGCGGTGAAGTTCCCCACCACGGCCACGACGCCCTGCTCGACGGCGTCACGGGTGCACTGCTCGGCGCGGTTCGGGTCGTTGTCGGTGTTGCACACGTCGACCCGGAGCTCGTGCGTCACCCCGTTCACGTCCTCGATGCCACCGGCCTTGTTGATCGCCTCGGCCCGGGCCTCGACGGCACCCGAGACCTCGGGGTTCGAGGATCCCGCGGCGGTGACGTCGAACTCTCCGATCGTCATGATCGTGATCGGGTCGCCCTCGTCCTGCTGGCCCCGAGTGCTGTCGGCGGCCACAGTGGGCGCCGCGGCAAGGGCGCCGATGCTGAGCGCGGTGACGACGAACCCGACCCGGCGCATGCCCCTCATGACGACCCCCCTGCCGCGCCACACTGGCGCTCGCGCCGGTAATTCTACAATTTATGGACAATCGGTCAAGGGAGTGAAGACAATTATCTTCTACAAACCGTATTGCGGCTGACACATCAACAGTTACACTCCAGCGCGTGAGCGGCCACCCGAACGCCCTCTTGCTCCGGCGGCTCTACGACGCATACGCGCGGCGCGACCGCGAGACGATCTGCGAGATCATCGCCCCCGACTGCCGCTGGAACATCCCCGGCCGCGGGCCAAACGCCGGGATGCACGTCGGGATCGACGCGATCCTGGACCTCTTCCGCGAGCTCATGCGCGCGAGCAAGGGCAGCGCGCAGATCGAGCTGCACGACGTGCTCGCGAACGACACGACGGCGGTCGTCCTCCAGACGGGTCGCGCCACCATCGACGGGCGTGAGAGTGCGCTTCGAGAAGTGCTGGTGCATACGATCGCCGACGGGAAGGTCGTCGACATGCGCGAGTACCAGTTCGACCTGTACGCATTCGACGAGATGATGGGGTGAACACGATGTCCGAGGCCGCCAAGAGCACGTACGCAACCAGCTCGTCTTTCGTCGCGCAGAGCGACGAGCTCCCGTGGGCACCGTTCCCGGGGGTTGACGGTGGGGGGTTCAAGCTCTTGCGCGTCAACCGCGACATCGGCGGCATGACGTCACTGCTCTGGATACCGCCGGGGGCCCGCGGTCCGATGCACAAGCACTGCGGCGCCGGCGAGTACCTGCTGCTCCGAGGTCATCTCGACTTCGGCGACCGGACGCTCGGGCCCGGTGACTACTTCTTCGAGCCCGCCGGTCTCGTGCACTCCGAGCCCCCGCCCGACGAGGACGTGATCATGCTGGTCGTCTCCTACGGGCCGATCGCGACGAAGACGCCCGAGGGTACGCCCGGCCCGATGGTCGACGTCGAGCTCCTCGAGCGGTTCTGGGAGCGCGCGCTCGAGCGGGCGCGCAACGGCGAGGCGCTCGAAGGCCCGAAGCTCGCCGCGACCTCGCCGGCTGTCTGACCGGGCGCGCCTACCGCCTGATCCGGATCGGGGCGCCGAGCGCTGTCTCCTGCACCTCGACGGCGCCGCGACGCGCGGCCCGGTGCGCGGCGAGCCGACCCCGGTACTCCGCGCTCATCGCCGCCGGCACCCACTCGTTGTCGTCGCTGAGGGTCACGTCGACCCGGGCGACACCCGGCAACGCCTCCACGCGCGCGCGGGCACCCGATGCCAGCGACGGCCCCATGAGACAGGTCGGCTCGGTCACGCGGATCGCGAGCGACACGATCGCGCCGTTGGGCGACTGGTCGACGGCGAGGTGCGTGACCAACCCCATCTCGACGATCCCGGCGGGGAGGCCCGCCACCTCGCTGCAGGGGTCCGTGACGTCGTCGAGCGCGGCACGGACGTCGGACTCGAGGATCACGGCCCGCAGTTCCCGGTCACCGTCACGACGCCGCGGCCGCGACGCGCCCGCCCGTCCACGCCTCGGCCAGCTCGCTTCGTTCGGAGAACTCGTCGCCCGCCGACTTCTTCGCCATGTCGTCGAGGTCGAGCCCCACGAGCCGCGCCGCGTTCCCGCTGAGGATCTTGGCCTTGACTTCCCGGGTGAGGGGAGGCACGCCGTAGCCCTCGGTGAGCAACGACGGGAACTCGAAGTTCCAGAACTTTTCGATGAGCGGCCGCGGGTGGAACGCCACGCATCCCGTCGCCCAGATGATGCGGTCCTCGGCGCCGAAGGAGAGGAACGCGCCGAGCACCTCGGCGAACTTCATGGGCGCGTTGGGCAGGAACGACGTCGCGCCCTCGAGGTTGATCACCGCGTTCGGAAACCGTGCCACCTGGAGGGCGGTCTCCTCGAGGAACGCCATGCCTCCATGCACGATCTCGATGTTCAGGTTCGGGAACGCGGCGAACGCTGCCTCCATGTCTTCGACCCGGAACGGCTCCATGGGCATCGGGCCGAGCGGGAGCGCCTTGTGTACCGCCACCGTCTTCAAGCCCCGTTGCTCGGCGCGTTCGAGGATCGGGAAGATCACCTCGGGATCGTCCATGCGGAAGCTCTGTGGGACGCCGTCGATCACGTCGAGGGGATAGAGCTTGAGCCCCACGACCTTGTCTTCCTCGACGAGGCGATCGACCTCCTCGAGTGGATCGAGGTGCCACGGGCTCACCGCGCCGTACAACGCAACGCGGCCGGGATAGCGGTCGCGTAGTTCCTTCCCAACCCAGATCGGCGAGCCACCATCGTGCATGGTCCCCCACTGAGGAACCTCGTGGTAGATGCCGGCGTCGGTCTGGCTCTCCGCGAACAGGGCGTGCGCGAGCAGGTCGGGATCGGGTGCCGACATGAAGCGATCGACGTCGAGCGTGTACTGCGGTTCGTCGCGCGGTGCGGAGCTGGCGCAGAGTCCGTACAGCATCATCGACAGCTGCTCGATCAGCTGCGGGTTCTTGACGTTCTCGGGACTGAAGTTGTAGGCGTGCAACACGGTGTCGAGAACGAACGTGCCGTCGATCATCGGACCCCCTGTCCTCGACTGTGGACATTCCTCACTCGGAAGACGGCTGCCCACCGGGTCGTAGAACGATCCTAAGATCGGCGCCGGTGGGCGGCAATGGCACAAAGGTGCCGTTCGAGTGGGAGTCGCCGGAGGGCTCGTAGTGGCAGACGTGCTGGGCGCATCCGATCTGCGACGGGTGCTGGCGTTGCTCGAGGACGTCGAGCAGACCGGCTCCCTCGACAGTTTCCGGCGGGCGACGCTCGACGGCCTCGCCCGGCGCTTCGGGTTCCGGCGCACCACGTTCTTCCTGAGCGAGCCCATCCTCCCGGGGGTCGGCGCCGACACCGTCGACGGCGTCGAGAACGGCTTCGGGCCCGGCGTGCTCGAGGAGTACTTCGACCGGTACGTGGCCGACGACGTGTTCCGCACGCCGGCGGCGAGCGTGGTGCTCCACCGCCACGGCTACGCGCAACTGGACGAGCTGCTCCCGGGTGGCGGACCGCCCGCCCGGCGGTACCTCGACGGGTTCCTCGTGCGCCAACACATCGGGGCGCAGCTGAGCGTCCGTCTCGACACCCGCGGCCCCAAAGACGGCGTCGTCACGATCCTGGGTGAGGACGAGCGCGACATCGGGACGCGCGAGCGGGCGGTGCTGGCAGCGCTGCGGCCGCACCTCACCAACCTCCTCGTGCGCCACCTGGCCGCAACGCCTCGGGCCATCGAGATCGCGACGCTCACGGCCCGCGAGCGCGATGTCGCCGAGCTCGTAGGGGCGGGCTGGAGCAATCAGGAGATCGCGTCATACCTTTTCCTCAGCCAGGACACCGTCAAAAAGCATCTGTCGGGCGCGATGTCGAAGCTCGGGGCGCGCAATCGCACCGAGCTCGCGCTCGCCTGGGTCGCGTCCTAGGACTTCAGGCGCGCACGAACAACGTCACGAGCTGTTCGGCGATGTCGTCGATCGAGAGCCGGCCGGGCCGGTACCAGTTGGGCAGGTCGTTGATCACCGCCCAGAACGCGTGCTTGAGCACGACCGGATCGACGTTGTCTGCAACGTCGCCCGACGCGCGCGCGTCGTGGATGACCTCTAGGAGCAGGTCGTCGAGCCTGTGCCACCACCGCTTCCATTCCGGGAGGGGCTCCACGATCGGCGCCCAACGGAGCAGCGCGATGCTGTCGCGCAACGCGCCGATCGCCTCGAGCTGCAGGACGATGAGCCCGTGCAGACGCTCTCGCGGGGGCGCGTCCGGCGGAACGAGCTCGGGTAGCCGTGCTTCGTACCAGGTCATCGCGCGCTCGTAGACGGCATCGAAGAGCGCACGTTTGCTCGCGACACGCGTGTAGAGCGTCGGTCGAGTGACACCCAGCTCGTCGACGAGCATGCTGATCGAGGTCCCCTCGTAGCCGTGCTCGGCGAACAGGCGCGCCGCGGTGCCGAGCAGAGCATCGTCGGACAGCTTCCTGGGTGCGGGCACGCGCGCTCCGATCGCCGACGGTCGGGGGTGACCCTTGAACCTTGACTGATCGGTATGGTAACCAATCAGGCGGGTGGCGGACGCACGCAGCGGAGTCGGGCAGATGAGCGTCGAGGAGAACAAGCGCATCGTCCTCGAGTTCCTGGACCGGCAGCACGCGCACCGGATCGCGGCCGCGTTCGAGCTCGTCGCCGACGACGCCACCTGGTGGATGCCGGGGACGCTCCCCGTGAGTGGCACCTACAGGAAAGGACGAGATCCAGGCCGTGTTCGAGGGCGTGCTCGATCGCTTCGTCGCCCCGCCCGACATGCGGATCATCGCGGTCACTGCCGAGGACGACCGAGTTGCGGTCGAGGTCGAGGGTCGCGGCCGGATGCGTAGCGGGATCGACTTCGCCAACACGTATCACATGCTGTTCCGCGTGCAGGACGGGAAGATCGCGTCGTGCCGGAACCACCAGGACCTCGACCACCTCCGTCGCATCACCGAGGCCGAAGCCGACAACGCCCGCGCGCCCCGTGGCTGAGCCCATCGCCGGGCAGGCGCCGCTCATGGCCGAGGTGCTGTCGGCGCGGGCCGCCGACCACGGCGCGCGCACCGCGGTGGAGTTCGACGAGGGAGCGCTCACGTACGCGGAGCTGGAGCAGTCGGCCGAATCGCTGGCGCGGGGTCTGGCGGAACGCGGGGTTGAGCGCGGCTCACTCGTTGTGCTCGTCCTCCCGAACCGGATGGAGACCGCCATCGCGCTCTTCGCCTTGGCACGTCTGGGTGCCGTGGCGGTACCGGCCAACGTCTTCCTGAAGCACGACGGGCTGGCGTACGTCTTCGAGCAGAGCGGCGCGGCCGTTGCGATCGTCGACAGGTCCTTCGTCGAACGCGTCGCCGAGGCGTTGGCCGGCCGCGTCGCGCTCGATCTCGTCGTCGTCGCCGGCGGCGACGGCCGGGCGCTGCGGCCGGGTCACGTCGGTTTCGACGAGGTCGTTTCGGGCCCCGGCGCCGACCTGCCGCCTCCCCCTGGGCCCGACGATCCGTGGGCGATCATGTACACGTCCGGCACCACCGGGCCGTCGAAGGGCGCGGTGCTGCCGCATCAGATGTGGGCCACCGAGTCGCACGACGCGGCCGCGAGCCAGCGGATGACCGCGGCGTCCGTGAGCTACACGTTCCTCCCGCTCTTCCACCTGAACGCGCTGGTCTTCGGGTTCGGCGCCGCGATCACCCTCGGCGCACGCGCGGTCGTGCGGGCGCGCTTTCCCCAAACCGACCTGCTCGACGACCTGCTGGCGACGGGCGCGACCCACAGCATGCTCCCCCCGTTCGTGCTGTTCTCGCTGCTAGCAGAGGCGCCGGCTCCCGCCGACGCCGAGTTCCCGCTCGAGGTCGTCGGGACGATGTCGCTCGCCGCCGACCCCTGGCGTGACTTCGAGAACCGGTTCGGGGCGCGCATCAGCGTCGGGTACGGCCTGACCGAGAGCGGGAGCCTCTGCAGCCCGGGCCTGGGTGCGAAGCCCGGTACCAGCGGACGCCCGAACCCCCGCTACGAGCTCCGCATCGTCGACGAGCACGATCGTCCGCTGCCGGCCGGCGTCGTGGGCGAGGTGGTGGCCCGCCCCCGGCGGCCGAGCGAGATGATGCTCGGCTACCACCGCATGCCGGAGGCAACCGCGGCGGCCGTCCGCAACCTGTGGTTCCACACGGGCGACCTCGGCTCCTTCGACGAAGACGGCAACTTCTGCTTCGCCGACCGCAAGAAGGACATGATCAAACGCCGGGGCGAGAACGTGTCGAGCTTCGAGGTCGAGACACAGCTGACCACCTTCCCCGGAATCGCAGGCGCGGCGGTCGTCCCGTTCCGTGACGAACTCGCTCTCGACGACGAGGTGCGCGCGTTCGTCGAGCCCGAGCCGGGCTCCGACATCGACCTCTCGGCCCTGGCCGAGTTCGCCGGTACGCGGCTCGCCTACTTCATGGTGCCCCGATACCTCGACTCCGTCGCCGCGCTGCCGCGCAACGCCCTCGGGAAGATCGAGAAGTTCAAGCTGCGCGACGAACCGCTCTACGAGACGACCTTCGACCTGAAGCGGTCGAAGATCGTCATCGAGCGCTGAACGCGCCGATGGGAAGCACACCCGAGCGGAGTACGATCGTCGCCGGCATCGGCCAGTCGGCGTACTCGTGGCGCAGCGGACGGCCTGAGGCGACGCTGGCCACCAACGCCATCACGCGCGCCCTCGAGGATGCCGGCCTCACCCCTGACGATGTCGACGGCATGGTGCGGTACGCGGTCGACTCGATTGCGCCGACAGAGCTCGTGACACGACTCGGCATCGACCCCCTGCGCTTCGCCGCCGAAGACGGCAACGGCGGCGGGTCGGCCTGTGGGCTGCTGGGCTTGGCCGACGCCGCAATTCGCACGGGGCGAGCGCGCGTCGTGGTCGCGTACCGCGCGTTGAACGCCCGGTCCCAGCTCCGTCTGGGGCGCGCGCCCGCCACGGTCGTGTTCGACGACGGCGAGCGCACATGCGCCACCGGCCCGAGCCCACCCGGCGAGTTCGGAGGGCCGTACGGCCTGGGTGCGCCCGCCCACATCTTCGCCCTGTGGACCCGCGCCTACATGCACCGCTTCGGCATCGGCGAACCGCGCATGGAGGCTGCTCTGGCCGCGGTCGTCGCGGGCCAGCGCGCCGCGGCGAGCCGCAACCCGAACGCGTTGCTACGCGAGAAGCCGATGACGGTTGCCGGCTACGCGTCGGAGCCGATCGTGGCCGAGCCGCTCCGCCGCGCCGACATGTGCCTGGAGAGCGACGGCGCCTGTGCGCTGGTGCTGTGCTCACCCGAGGTGGCGGCGGGTTGCCGCTCGGAGCCGGTCCGGCTCCTGGGCGCGACCCAGGCGATCATCCCGGGATACGAGGACATGTTCCTCACCACACGGGAGCTGCCCCCCCGACCGCCGGCCGACGTCATACCCGCGCTCCTCGGCGTCCACGGCACGTCGATCGACGACGTCGACGTCGTGGCCACGTACGACGCCTGCTCCGCCAACGTCGTGTTCGACGTGGAGAGCATCGGCCTGTGCGAACGCGGCGACGGCGGCGACTGGGTGGGGGCGCCGTCGGTCCCGACGAACACGAGCGGTGGCCTGCTGGCCGAGGCCTACCTACAAGGCATGAACCACCTCGTCGAGCTCGTGCGCCAGCTCCGTGGCTGTGCCGCGGCCCAGGTCGACGGGGCGGAGCTCGCCCTCGCCACCGGTCAGGCAGTCACTTCGGCCGCCCTGCTCGCGAGGGGGGCCACTTCGTGATCCACCCCGCGCCCTCACCGGCCACGACCCCGTTCTGGGAGCTGGCACGCGAACACCGCCTCGGGCTCCTGCGCTGCACCGGATGTCTCCGGTGGATGCACCCGCTGGCGGCGGGCTGCCCCTGCGGAGCCGACGATCCCGAGTGGGTGGCGGCTTCAGGTGGCGGGACGCTCGTCAGCTTCACCGTCGTTCGCCGGCCCGCGCACCCGGCACTCGCAGACGATGTCCCCTACACGATCTTGCTCGTCGCCCTCGATGAGGGTCCCCAGCTCGTGAGTGGGCTCGCCGGCGACGGGCACGCGCTGAGTGTCGGCGAGCGCGTCCGTGTCTGGTTCGACGACGTCGACGACGAGCTCACCCTGCCCCGATTCGCACCCGGTCGGTGACCGGAGGAGGCGCCGCGATGGTGTACGTCCCAGATGGGGAGGAGGTGCTCGGCTACCTCGACGGCCTGTCGAATCGGGGCCGGTGGGGCGCCGACGACCAGCGCGGCACGCTGAACCTGATCACGCCGGAGGTCCGCCGCGCGGCCACGGCGCTCGTCGTCGAAGGGATCAGCGTGTCGTGCTCCCAGGAGGTGGTGGGCTCGCATCAAGAGGAGAGCCTCTTCGGCGCTCCCCAACGCCTCGTGCTCCTCTCGCACAAGGGCCGGTTCGGGGCGGGCTCGATGGAGGCCTTCGGCGCGTACATCGGTCTCGTGTACCACGGTCCGACCGTCACGCACCTCGACTCGCTCTGCCACTACTCCTTCGACGGCGAGTTCTACAACGGGACAACGACCGACCACGTGGACTTCGTCGAGGGCGCGACCAGTCATGCCGTCACCAACGCGAGCGACGGGGTGCTGACTCGCGGCGTTCTGCTCGACATCGCTTCACTCATGGGTGTCGATTCGCTCGAGCCGGGAACGGCCGTCCTCCCAGAGCACCTCGACGCCGCCGAAACGCGCCAAGGGGTCGAGGTCGGGCAGGGAGCAGCGCTGCTCATCTATACCGGCTACGTCCGGTACAAGCGTGAGGTCGGCCCGACGAGCATGGAGCGCGGCTACGCCGGTTTCCACGCCGCCTGCCTGCCCTGGTTCCACGAACGCGGCGTCGCGATCGTCGGATCCGACACGGGGAACGACGTCGTGCCCTCGGGGTACGAGTTCCAGCTTCCCGTCCACGTGGTCGCGCTCTCCCGCATGGGGCTCTGGCTCCTCGACGCCTGCGACCTCGAGGGCCTCGTCGAGACGTGCCGGAGGCTGGACCGAGCCGACTTCCTCCTCACGATGAACCCGTTGCGCCTGGCCGGCGGCACGGGGAGCCCCGTCAACCCCGTCGCGACCTTCTGAGGGATCGAGCCCACTGGCACCTTCGTGCCATTGCGGTCGCGGCGCGGGAACCGCATGCTACGAAGCGACACCAAGAGGGGGCAGCGATGCGAGGACTCACCGGGAAGGTCGCGATCGTCACCGGTGGCGCCAGCGGCATGGGGGCTGCGACCTCCCGCCGCCTCGCTGCCGAGGGTGCGAAGGTCGTCGTCGTCGACCAGCAGGAGGACCGGGCAAAGGAGGTCGCCGCCGAGCTCCCCGACGCCGTGGCCGTCGCTGCCGACGTCGCCAGTGTCGAAGACACCGAGGCGTACGTGCAGGCAGCCGTCGACGCCTTCGGCCGCGTCGACCTGTTCCACAACAACGCCGGCTACGGCGGAGACCTCGTTCCGATCTGGCAGACGACGGTCGAGCAGTTCGACTACACGATGGCCGTCAATACCCGCGGCGTCTTCCTGGGACTGCGCTCGGTACTCGGACGCATGGCCGAGCAGGGCGACGGAGGCGCGGTCGTGAACACGGCGTCGCTGTCGGGCCTGCGCGGGATCCCCGGTCAAGCCGCGTACGCGCCGTCGAAGCACGCAGTCATCGGGCTCACCAGGGTCGCCGCCCTCGACGCCGCGCCCCTGGGGGTGCGAGTGAACGCCGTCTGCCCCGGCCTCGTGCGCACACCGATGCTGCAGGGGCTGATCGACGAGGCGCCGAAGGAGCTCATCGACGGGATGCTCATGCGCGTTCCCGCCGGCCGGATGGCGGAAGCCGACGAAGTGGCAAACCTCGTGGTTTGGTTGCTCAGCGACGAGGCCAGCTACGTGAACGGCGCCTCGTGCATCGTCGACGGGGGGATCGCGGCCGCCTGAGCCGTCCCCGGATCAGGCGACGAGGAGCCTTTGCAGGGCGCCGCGGACGCGCCCGTGATCGACGTGGCCGAGCTCGTCCTCGAACAACGTCGCGCCCACCTCGGCGCCCATCAGTGCCCCGACGAGATCGCTCATCGAGTCGACCGAGATCGTGGCGTACATGTCGTACCGCCGCGGCGGCACGCCGGCCCGCTCGGCCGCGGCGGCAGACGCAGCATGATCGGCATGAAGCTGCTCGTACGCGCGAGGGAGCGGATCGACCAGCGCGAGTGCGAGGGGTCCGTGGTGCCCGAGCCACCAGACGCTCAGTTCCTCCGTCGTGATCGCCGGATCGCGAACGCCCGCGAGTGCCACGAAGAGCGCGCCGTCGCCGGCGAGGAAACGGTGCGCGCGTCCGACGATGACCGCACTCCGCGACCCGTCCACGGCGTCACCGAGCTCGGCCACGATCCCGTCGACGAACCCGACCGCGTCGGCGGTGCCGACGCCGGCGCCGCCGGTCAGCTCGATCACTCCGTCGACCGGCTCCAGCGCACCGCGCTCGCCCATAGCGGCCGCCAGCGGGTCGTCCCGATGACGCAATCCGACGCGGATCGATCCGTCGGGGCCGACGCGCGCACGACCGGCGTCGCCCACCCGCCGGAGAGCAGCCTCGAGTGACGATGCACCGCCGGGCCCGGCGGCGAGCATGACGACCGCGCGGGCGCGGACGTCCTCCGGCTTCGTGGTGGACACATGACCTCACGGCTCGGGATCACCGGTACCGCTGGCGCGGGCGGAACGGCCGTGAGATTATGCCGGACGAAATCGTCAAACAATGTCGGGCCCGATGACCACCGCGGGCGCCGGCATCCGGGGGGTGGTAGCCGTGCGGGTCGGGATGACCGTGAACGGGGCCGCGCAGGAGCACGAGGTCGAGCCGCGCACGCTGCTCGTCCAGCACCTGCGCGACTCGATCGGCTTGACCGGAACCAAGGTCGGTTGCGACACGTCGTCGTGCGGTGCCTGCACGGTGCTCCTCGACGGGGAGTCGGTGAAGTCGTGCACGATGCTCGCCGCCCAGGCCGACGGCGCCAACGTCACGACGATCGAGGGTCTCGCCTCGAACGGAGAACTGCACCCCGTGCAGCAGGCCTTCCACGAGCAGCACGGCCTCCAATGCGGGTTTTGTACCGCCGGCATGGTGATGGCGACCGTGTCGCTGCTCGCCGAGCACCCCGAGCCGACCGAAGCCGACATCCGCATCGGGCTCGAGGGCAACCTCTGCCGTTGCACCGGCTACCAGAACATCGTGAAGGCGGCGCTCGCAGCCGCGCAGAGCCCGGGCGCGCAGACATGACGTCCGTGATCGGCACCCGCCTCCTACGACGGGAAGACCAGGCACTGCTCACCGGTGCGGCGCGCTTCGTCGACGACATCCAGGTCCCCGGCGTGCTGCACGCCAAGCTCGTCCGCAGCCCGTTCGCGCACGCGCGCGTCGCGTCGATCGACACGAACGATGCGGCCGCGATGCCGGGTGTGCGGGCGGTGCTCACGGCCGCCGATCTCGAGGACGATTTCGCGGCTCCGCTCCCCTGCGCGTGGCCGGTAACGCCCGACATGGTGAACCCGCCGCACTGGCCGCTCGGTTCCGGGGAGGTCCACTACGCCGGTGAGCCCGTCGCCGTGGTCATCGCCGACTCGCCCGCGGCGGCGCGCGACGCCGTCGAGGGCGTCGTCGTCGAGTACGAGGAGCTGGCGGCGGCGGTCGACCTCGAGGGCGCGCTCAGCGACTCGGTGCTCGCGCACTCCGATCTGTCCACGAACACGTCGTACACATGGCCACTGACGCCCGATCCCGACGCAGTCGACACGGCGTTCGCCGAGGCTGCGTTCACCGTGAACGAGCGGTACGTCCACCAACGCCTCATCCCCATGGCGATCGAGCCGCGCGGGGTGTGTGTCGTCCCGGAGCCGTATGGCGACGGCTTCACCGTGTACTCGGCGACCCAGATTCCGCACATCCTGAAGGTGCAGCTGGGTATCTGCACGGGCGTCGCCGAACACAAGCTCCGGGTCGTCGCGCCATCTGTGGGTGGCGGCTTCGGCTCGAAGCTCGACGTGTACGCCGAGGAAGTCTTGTGCCTCGCGCTGGCACGCCGGCTGGGAGCGCCGGTGCGTTGGACCGAGGAGCGGGGCGAGAACACGCAGGCGACGGTGCACGGGCGGGGACAGATCCAGGAGATGGAGCTGGCCGCCGATGCCGACGGGCGCATTACGGCCGTGCGGGTGAACGTCGTCGCGGACATGGGCGCCTATCTCCAGCTCGTGACGCCCGGCGTCCCGTTGCTGGGGGGCTTCATCTACCACGGCGTCTACGCCGCTCCGGCGTACTCCTTCACCTGCCGCGGTGTGTTCACGAACTGCACGCCGACCGACGCGTACCGTGGGGCGGGGCGCCCCGAGGCGACGTACGCGATCGAGCGGGCGATCGATGCGCTCGCACGCGAAGCCGACCTCGCCCCGGTCGAGATCCGGCGGCGCAACTTCATCGCCGCGGACGCGTTCCCCTACCAGACCTCGGCCGGTCTCACGTACGACAGCGGCAACTACGCCGGTGCGCTCGACGCCGCGCTCGAGCTCACGGGCTACGAGGCCCTACGCACAGAGCAGGCGGCACGGCGCGAGCGCGACGATGCCCGCCAGCTCGGCATCGGCTTCTCTGCGTACGTCGAGATGTGCGGGCTTGCGCCGAGCCGCCTTCTCTCCCAGCTGAGCTTCGGTGCCGGGGGCTGGGAACACGCCGAGGTCCGCGTGCTCCCGACCTGCAAGATCGAGGTGGTCACCGGCACCGCCCCCCATGGTCAGGGCCACGAGACGTCGTGGGCGATGATCGTCGCCGACAAGCTCGGGGTCCCGGTCGACGACGTGAAGGTGCTCCACTCCGACACGGCGATCTCGCACCTCGGTCTCGACACCTACGGGTCGCGATCACTCGCCGTCGGCGGCACCGCGATCTGCGTCGCCTGCGACAAGGTCATCGAGAAGGCCAAGGCGATCGCGGCGCACCAGTTCGAGGCGGCCGAGGAGGACATCGAGTTCACCCAAGGCGAGTTCCACGTCCGGGGAACACCCGCACGGTCGATGCCGCTGCCGGCCGTCGCCTTCGAGGCGTTCACCGCCCACAACCTCCCCGACCACATCGAACCCAACCTCACCGCGAGCGCGTCTTACGACCCGGAGAACTTCACCTTCCCGTTCGGCGTTCACATCGCGCTGGTCGAGGTCGATCTGCAGACGGGCGACGTGGAGCTCGTGCGCTATATCGCCGTCGACGACTGCGGCAACCAGGTGAACCCGCTCATCGTGGAGGGCCAGGTGCACGGCGGGGTTGTCCAGGGGATCGCGCAAGCGCTCTACGAGGAGGCGGTGTACGACGAGGCCGGGCAGCTCCGCACCGCCTCGCTCGCCGACTACCTGGTCCCCTCCGCCGCCGACGTGCCGGCCCTCGAGCTCGGACACACGGTGACGCCGAGCCCGGTGACACCCCTCGGCGTGAAGGGTGTTGGCGAGGCCGGAACGATCGGAGCGGCGCCGGCCGTCATCAACGCGGTGGTCGACGCGCTCGCGCCGCTCGGCGTGACCGAGATCGAGATGCCGGCCTCGCCCCAACGGGTCTGGCAGGCCATCCGCGACGCAACGACGGGATCGGGAGGTGGGCGGTGATCCCTGCACCGTTCGACTATGTCCGCGCCGCTTCCGCGGCCGAAGCCGTCGCTGCGCTCGGTGAGCATGGTGACGACGCCAAAGTGCTCGCGGGAGGGATGTCGCTGCTGCCGCTGATGAAGCTGCGGCTGGCGACTCCGGCCGTGCTCGTCGACGTCGGCCGGATCGGCGACCTGTCGTACATCAGGGACGGCGACGACCACGTCGCGATCGGCGCGCTGACCCGTCACCGCGACCTGGAGACGAACGAGCTCCTCGCACATGAGTGCGGGGTGCTCGCGGGCGTTGCGTCGGAGGTCGGCGACAACCAGGTGCGCCACCGCGGCACCCTCGGTGGCTCGGTCGCCCACGGCGACCCGGCGTCGGACCTGCCCGCGGTGTTGCTCGCCCTCGACGCCACCCTCGTCGTGAACGGGGCGGCGGGAACGCGTGAGATCGCCGCGGCCGATTTCTTCCAAGGCTTTCTCGAGACCGCGCTGGCTCCTGACGAGCTGCTCACCGAGATCCGCGTACCGAAGGCGGGCCCCAGCGGTTGGAGCTACCAGAAGTTCAATCGGCGAGCGCAAGATTGGGCAATCGTTGGCGCCCTCGCGGCGAGGGTGAACGGCGACACGCGGATCGCGCTCGTGAACATGGGGCCGACCCCGCTCCGGGCGGCGGCCGTCGAGGACGCGCTCGCCGGTGGTGCGTCGGCGGCCGACGCCGCCGAACGAGCCGCCGAGGGCACCGAGCCGACCTCCGACCTCAGCGCGACACCCGACTACCGGGAGCACCTGGCCCGGGTGTTGACGCGGCGCGCCCTCGAGGGCGCGCTCGCATGACGGAGAACAGAGCAGGAGGAGGACGAAACCGATGACGACCATCGAGCGTGACGTCGCGAAACCCGGCACCGTCGGCGACCCGCAGGGTCCTGGCTTCCATCAGTGCTGGTACGTCGTCGCCCTCGCGAGCGAGCTCGACGAGGGTTCGCTGCTGTCCAAGGAGTTCCTCGGGGGCCGCATCGTCGTATACCGGACCGCCGACGGATCGCCGACCGTCCTCAGCGCGTACTGCGCCCACGTGGGCGCCGACCTCGGGGTAGGCACGCTCGAGGGCGAGGAGGTGGTATGCGCGTTCCACCACTTCCGATACGGCCCCGATGGCAAGTGCACTGCCGTTCCCGGTGGGCACGAGGTGCCCGAGAAGGCGCGGGTGTTCTCGTACCCCGCACGCGAGGAGTGGGGAGCGATCTGGGCGTTCAACGGGCCGGAACCGCTCTATGACGTCCCCGCGTGGCGTGACTACGGCGCCGACCAGCTGGTGACGCGCGTCCACAAGACCGATTCGTTCCCCGTCGAGCCGTGGATCATGGTCACGAACTCGTGGGACTTCCTCCACCTGCGCGAGCTGCACGGCCTGAAGTTCGACGAGGACCCGAAGGACATCCGGGCGCCGAACCCGTACGTCCACGAGTACGACACCGACTTCGAGATGCCCAACATCGGGCACATGAACCAGCGCATCCGCCAGAGCGGCACGAACACAGTCGCCCTCTGTGCAACGGTGAACGACGAGGACAGCATGGCGATGTTCAGCGCGACGCCGCTGCGCGACAGGCTCACCGAGAGCTATAGCTTCGCGGCGACGCTCGACACCCGTGATGGGAGTCCTGAGCAGGACGAGGCCATCGAGATGCGCCTGTCGATCCAGGACGCGTTCAGCGACCAGCTGCTCGCCGACGACACGCCCGTCCTCTCGACGATCCGCTTCCGCGAGGGCGCGCTGCTGCCCGGCGACCGCATGCTCGCCCGTTACCTCCGGTACGTGCGGCAGTACCCGCGGATGGACGCGGGCGGGTTCGTGGCCGAGCCCACCGAGGCCGGCGGTCCCGATCGTTGAGGCGGAGCATCGAGCCGCCTCCTGCGCTCTGTCGACCGCTACCCACGCGCCAACCCACGGCGCGGTACATCACCCGACTTTCGGCGTCTCGGGATCCCCGCGCCGGGCGCGCAGCCCGTTGGTGACGATGTCGAGGTAGCGCTCAAGCGCAGCCGGCGTCGGCCGGCCCCGCTGGTTGGCGGCGTCACCGGCACCGACGAGTAGTGGTGGAAGGTCGTCGGCAACCACGTCGGGACGGATCTCGCCCGCGGTGATGGCGCGTTCGAGCAGCTTTGCGGCCGCATCGAAGAGCCGTTGCACTACCGGCGAGCGATCGGGACGGTCGGCGCTGTGGGCCGCGGCGACGAGGACCCGGTCGCGCGCCATGACGGCCCCTGCGTGGCGGACGAAGCGGAGGAAGGCGGCGCCCGGATCGGGCTCGGCGGCCGCGGTCTCGGCGCTGCGGGTGAGCTCCTCGAAGCCGTGCTCGATGACGGCGTCGACGAGCGCCGCCTTGGTCGGGAAGTGCCGGTAGACCGTCGCCACACCGACGCCGGCGGCGGCCGCGACCTCGTCCACCGGGGCGTCGAGGCCCCCGGCGGCGAGAACGCGCCGGCCCGCAGTGAGCACGGCCTCGCGGTTGCGCACCGCGTCGGCCCGGGGTGGCCTCGGCGGCCTCGACGGGGTCGACGGGGTCGACGGGGTCGACGGGGTTGACGGGGCCACACCCACACTTTAGCGTAACCGATAGTCTCGGTTCCGGTTCAAGGAGTGGGCATGACCACGACCTCCGATGCACGCACCAACGAAGCCGCCCGCACGGAGCGCTCCGGCTCCGCGTTCGCGCGCCTGGCCCAGTTCGGGGAGGATGGCTTCGACCAGTGCTGGTACCCGATCGCGCTGGCGAGCGAGGTGGCGCCGGGGGCGATCGTGGGCGCCGACTTCCTCGACGGTCGCGTGGTGTGCTTCCGCAGCGAGGACGGGGTCGCGAGTGTGGTCAGCGCGTACTGCCGCCACCTGGGGACCGACCTCACCTCCGGCGAGGTGATCGGCGACCAGCTTCGCTGCGGCTACCACTATTGGTGCTACGGCGGCGACGGCCGCTGCACCGAGATCCCGGTGTCCGACCGCATTCCCGCCGACTCGTCGCTGTTCTCGTATCCCACCGCCGAGGCCGTCGGTCTGATCTGGGCGTTCAACGGAACCGAGCCGTCGTACGACGTCCCCCGGTTCCCCATCGGCGAGCCCGAGGAGCTCGCGATCCGGGTCGAAGACATCGGCGTCCTTCCGTTCCCGACCTTTATGGGCACCGCGAACTCGATGGACATGCAGCATCTCGAGGTCGTCCACGGCGTCCCCAACGAGGTGGACGTCGACACGATCGAGGTGAGCGACACCACGATCGAGTACGACATGGTGTGGCACGAGCCAACCTTCGGGCGCGTGGAGCAACACATCAAAGACTTCGGCACCAATGTCGTGACGGTGACGGGTGACCTCGGCGGCGTGAAGGTGGGGATGTTCTTCGCCGGGCGTCCGGTGCCGGGCGACACACCCGGCGGCTACAACCACGGCTACGGCGTCGTGTCGGTGCCCACAGCTGAGGTGCAGGGCGTCACGCCCGACGTGGTGAGCGGCCAGCTCGACATGGCGTGGACCTATTCGCGGGGCCTCATCGCCGACGACGAGCGGGTGCTGAAGGGGATGCGCTTCCGCGTCGACCGGCTGGTGCCGGCCGATCGTGCCTTGTCGCGCTACTTCCGCTACGTCGACAGCTTCCCGAAGGCGCACCCGGGAGCCGCCCGCATCCGGTAGGCCTCGCCTTCCCGTCTCGCTCTCTCCGTGGTTATCATACCGGTCAGTTAAGGTTCCGCCGGACCGGGGGGTCGCCGATGGCAGGCACAGACGCGCATCTCGCAGGATCGGCCGTGGAGGCCGCGTCGACCCCGGCGGTCGTCGTCTCGTGCGACACCCCGTCGGCCCGTCCCTCGAGGGCCAGCTCCGGGAGTACTGCCCGAAGCGGCACCTCGACGACTTCGACGCCTTCGTCGCCGAGCAAACGGCCGCGATGGAAGCGACCTTCGGCGGTTCGGGCGAGTTCGACCGCGAGGCGGTCCTGCAGACGCACCCGAACCTCGCGCTCCCCGGCCACTCCGACATCGGTGAACGGCTCCGCGACCTCGACCGGGACGGCGTCGCGGCCGAGGTCATCTTCCATTTCAGTCAGAACGGCGAGCTGTTCCCCTTCATGCCCGACTTCACCGGCGGGCTCTCGTCGGTGCGGGCCGAGGACTTCGAGCTCGCGAAGGTGGGCTTCCGGATTTACAACCGCTGGCTCGCCGACTTCGTGTCCGAGCAGTCCGCGCGCCACGTCGGGCTGGCGTACGTCCCGACCTGGGACCTTGCCGCCGCGACCGCGGAGGTCGAGTGGGCGCGGGAGGTGGGACTGCGGGGCGTGAACTTCCCGCCTCCCGGGCGTCCCGGCCACCTGAGCTACAACCACCCGGCCTGGGAGCCGTTCTGGTCGGCGTGTGAATCGCTGGAGATGCCCCTCACGACGCACGCTTCGGGTGCGCACCCGATCGATTACGAGGCGGGCCCGGGTGGGATCGAGATCATGATCTACGAGTCCGGTGGCTGGCTCGGCCGCCGCGCGGTGTGGTGGTTGATCCACGGGCGGATCTTCGAGAACCACCCCAACCTCAGGCTCGTGATCACCGAGCAGTACGAGGGATGGTTCATGAACACGCTCCGCGAGCTCGACGCCGTCTACGCGCGCTTCGGTCACACGCTCTCGGGCGAGACGCTCCCGAAGCTCCCGAGCGAGTACGGGATGGCGAACGTCTTCCTGGGAGCGAGCTTCATGTCGGGGGAGATGGCAGAAGACGCCTGGCGGCAGGGCTACGCCACGAACGTCGTGTGGGGTTCCGACTATCCGCACGTCGAGGGGACGTTCCAGCACCTCGACGATCCCGACGCGGAACCGATCACTCGACTGTCGCTCCGCCACGTGCTCTCGCGCGTACCGTCCCGCGAGGCGCTGTTGATGGCCGGGCAGAACGGCGTGCGGGTCTACGGGCTCGATGGCGACGAGCTGGCACGGGTGGCAGCGCGCATCGGGGCCCCGACGGCGGAGGAGCTCGCGACCGCGCCCGAAGCGCTGCCGGAGATCTCGCCGCGTTCGAACGCGTTCCGGGGACAGGCCGGGCCCCGCGCGGAAGACCTCTCCGCCCTCCTGCTTGCGTGAGTCGACGCGTCACCCCTCGAACTTGCCCGTGAAGGGATCGAAGAACCGCGGGTCGCTCTGGACGATCTTGCCTCCCTCGACCTCGCTGAAGACGACCGTCGGGTTGAAAACGCGGTCCAGGAGCGGCAGCCCTGACAGCGCGGTCGTGTCGAGGGGCGGGGTGATCCCGAGGGTG
>JBOGFJ010000308.1:0-4212 GCA_050743385.1 Acidimicrobiia bacterium | reverse complement strand
GTGCACGACCTCACGATCCGGTCGTTCGGCGTGATCCGGGCCAAGGACACGCCGCCGATCGACGTGACGATCGTCGACGATCCCGCTCCTCCCCGCGAGCGTGCGTCAGACGCGGTGTTCGCCGCCGTGGCGGGGGCGGCCTGGAACGCCCTCAGCGCAGCCGAGGGAGCCCGGCCCGAGTCGTTCCCGGCACGCACGACCCGGGTCGCGCGCCTCCTCCGGCGATAGGGTCGTGGCGTGCCCGGCGCAGTGTTGATCGTGATCGCGATGGTGCTCGTGCTCCCCGTCGCCGTGATGATCGCGGGGGCGATCTGGAGCGCGCTGACAGGTTGGGTGTTCTCGGGTGAGCCCGAAGCCGAGCCGCCCTCCGCGTGACCACCGCCGAGACGCGGCGCATTCCCGCGCGTGACGGCCAGGAGTTCGACGCCCACGTCGCGCTCCCCGACGCGCGCACGGGCCCCGGCATCCTCGTGTGCCACGAGGCGCTCGGTACCACCGACTACCTGCGGAATGTCGCCGACCGGTTCGCCGCGTTGGGCTACGTGGCGGTTGCCCCGGACGTGTTCTGGCGGATCGAGCGCAACGTCGAGCTCGGCCACGACGACGCCGGGCTCACCCGGGCGGGCGAGATCCTCGGGAGCTTCGACGCCGAGGCGGGCACCCTCGACATGGTCGACGCGCTCGCCATGCTCCGGGCCCAGCCCGAGGTCAGCGGCCCTGTCGCCGTCGTGGGGCATTGCTTCGGAGGGCTGATGTCGTATCTGACCGCGTGTGCCGGCGATCCCACGTGTGCGGTCTCGTACTACGGCGTCGGCATCGACGCCGCCCTCGACCGGGCGGCGTCGCTCACGTGCCCGGCACTCTTCCACTTCGGCACCGACGACGCGTTCGTCCCCGTCGGCACCGTGAACCAGCTGCGCGACGCCCTCGGCGCCAAGGCGAATGTCGAGTTCGAGACCTACGACGGCGCCGGCCACGCGTTCGAGAACCCGGCGGCTCCCTGGTACGACGGAGACGCCGCCGCCCGGGCCTGGGACCGGACGACCGCCTTCCTCGCCGAGAGTCTCGGTAGGTAGCCGAGAAATCCGCGATCCAGACCGGCGGCCGGATTCGAATACCGGACAAATGCCGAGATCCGAGCAGCCAGCCGACGTGGGAGCACGAGGGCTCAGTGATACGCGCCTCGTGGTGGGCATCGCCCGCCAGCAGCAGGACGCGCTCGCCGAGGCCCATCGCCGTTATGGAGGTGCGGTCGTGGCGTTGGCGCAACGGGTGCTCAACAACCCGGCGCTGGCCGAGGACGTCGCCCAGGAGGTCTTCGTCGGTCTCTGGCGGAACCCGACCGCGTTCGATCCTGATCGGGGCTCGCTGCGCGCCTACCTCCTGACGCAGACGCACGGGCGCAGCGTCGATCTCGTCCGTGCGGAGGAATCCCGCCGGTCGCGGGAAGAGCGCTCGGCGCGCCTTTCGCCGCAGGCGACCGGAGAGGTCGAGCGCGAGGCGTGGCTGCTCTTCGCCGGCGCTCGGACGCGTGCCGCGCTCGATTCCCTGAGTGAGCACGAGCGGTCCGCCATCGAGCTCGCGTACTTCGGCGGGCTGACGTACCGCCAGGTGGCCGACCATCTCGACCAACCGGAAGGAACCGTCAAGGGCCGCATCCGTGCCGGTCTCGGCCGGCTGCGATCGGCACTCCGCGCCGAGGGAATCGAGGAGCCATGGCAGGCAGACTGAGTCGCGAGGAGCTGGACGCACTGCTCGGCGCCCACGCGCTCGACGCGGACGAGCCCGCCGAGCGTGAGCAGGTCGAGCAGTACCTCGCCGAGAACCCGACGGCGCGCGCCGAGGTCGACGAGACGCGGGAGATCATGAGCCTGCTCGTCGACCTCGAGGAGGGCCCACCCTCACTGTGGACCCGCATCCAGGCCGAGATCTCACAGGATCAGGACGAGACGAACGTCCGGCCGCTCGCTCGGCCCACGCGATCCCGCCCCCGCCGGATTTCATCGCGCGTGCTCGCGGTCGCCGCCGCGGCGGCGGTCGTCGTGATCGCGATCATCGGTGTCGTGGCGCTGCGCGACGACGGCGCCCCGGATCGGGTCGCGCAGCTGGCCCGGGCGGCGGAGGACGCCCGCACCGATCCCGACGCCCGCCAGGCCGCCCTCGCCGACGGCGACGGAGTCGCGCGCGCCACGGTCGTCTACCTGCCCGACGGCACCGGGTACGTGACGAACAAGGCCCTCGACGAGCTCCCCGACGGCAAGACGTACCAGTTGTGGGCGGTGGTCGACGACGGGCGGGGCCCGGCAGTGGTTTCGGCCGGCGTGTTGGGACGCGACGTCGAGGTCGCAGCGTTCCGCTACGACGGGCCCGTCCGCGGCTTCGCGATCAGCACCGAAGACGTGCCCGGCGCGCTCGCGCCGCACGAACCGCTCGCGGCCGAGGGCGCGCTGGCCTGAGCGCGACCGGCTACACGCGTTTGTGAAGATCTTGCGTTCGTCCGATCCGTCAGCGCCGACGGGTCCGAACACGACACGTGCTCAACGGAAGACCGCGCCGCTTCCTCCGCGATACAGCCGTCGTCACGTGTTGTGGCATGGTCGGCTTCGCCGCGGTGGCAGTACCGCGCCTCCTCGACTCCGACGACGACAGCTTCAGTGCCGGCAGTCCGCGCGTCGCGCTGTCCGACCTGGCCGACGCACGCGACCCCGCGACCCCGCTGGCCCTCGGCCCGGGTGAGGCCGAGCCGCCGGCGCCGGCGTCCGCCACGCCGGACGTCGCCGTCGACGCGTTCCTGACCGCCGAGGCGCGCCGCGACTACGCCACGTCGTACGGCCTGCTGAGCGCGGCCGATCGCGACGAGATCGGCTCCCGCAAGGAATGGGCGGCCGCGCACGGTGAGCTGGAGACCGTCACGAGCTTCGTGCTCGGTCCGGTCCGCGCCCTCGATGCCGCATCTGCGGAGGTGGAGGCGGGGGTGACCTTCGAATCCACCCTCGACGAGACGCGCGGCCTCGTGCCCGCACGGGCTCGCGCCACGTGGGTGGCGGTCGCGGAAGACGGCGGTTGGCGGGTCGCGCGTTCCCGGAGCCGCGTCACGCCGCAGTACCCCGACGAGCAGGGTGCGGTGAGCGCCGCCGCCGCGTGGGTGGGTGCGCGGAAGTCTTGTGACCGTTCCATGCAATACGAGGACGGCCTCGTCGGCGTTGCCGCGCCGGTCGAACGCCTGTGCGACGCGCGCGGTCCGGTGCGAGTCGGTGCCGTCGCCCCGCTCGAGCCCGACGCAGGTGTCGAGCCGTTCCTCGCCGCGTTCGGGCCCGAGGTGCTCTCGTGGGCCCGGGTCGTACCGACCACCAGTCCCGTCCCGATGGCCGTCGTGTTGGCCCCCGTCGCCGACACCTGGCTCGTCATCGGGACACTCGAATCGTCTCCGGATGGCTCCTCGTGAGCCGCCCGGGGCGTGGAGGAAGCGCGCGGCCGTGCGCCGGCGGCCGCGTGACTTCCCCGGCGCAACCCAGACCCGGCGATCCAACCAGAGGAGGTCAAGGGTGAGAACCCGACCCCGAAAGCTGCGCCTGGTCTTGGCCGCAGTCACGGCCGGAGCCGCAATGGCGGTCTCCGGGCTCGTGATCGGAGGTGCGTCGAGCCATCGCGAGGCGCCGCTCATCAGCGAAGACCCGGTAGCGGACAACACGGACACGTACGCGTTCGTGAGTCCGGACAAGCCCGACACCGTGACGCTCGTCGCCAACTGGATCCCGTTCGAGCTGCCCCCCGGTGGCCCGAACTTCAACAAGTTCGGCGACGACGTGCTCTACAAGATCAACGTCGACAACGACGGTGATGCGACCGCGGACGTTGTGTACGAGTGGCGGTTCAAGACCACGGTCGCGAACCCCGACACGTTCCTGTACAACACCGGCCCGGTCGAGTCGCTCGACGACGAGGATCTCAACGTCAAGCAGACCTACACCCTCACCGAGGTGCGCGACGGCGAGCGCACGAAGCTCGTGAGGAACGCACCCGTGGCGCCTGCGAACATCGGACCGCGGTCCACGCCGAACTACGACCAGCTCGCGGCAGCGGCGGTGGTCGAGGCGGGTGAGGGCGCGCAGGCGTTCGCCGGCCCTCGTGACGATCCGTTCTTCGTCGACCTGGGTGCGGTGTTCGACCTGCTCGGCAACCGGCCGTTGAACGAGGCGCACGTTGCGCCGC
>JBOGFJ010000307.1:0-9904 GCA_050743385.1 Acidimicrobiia bacterium | reverse complement strand
GGGCAGCGACGGGTCGTTGCCGACGAGGCGGCGAAGCGCCGCCGCCCACGGCCACAGGGCGGGGGCGCCCTCCCAGCACGACGACCACAGCACAGTGGCGCCGCGTTCCTCAGCCCGGGCGCCGAGCTCCTGGACGAGGCGCGTCTTTCCGATACCGGGTTCGCCGCCGACGACGACGACCTGACCCCGGCCGGCCGCGGTCTCTCCGACCACGCCCTCCAACGCGGCGAGGTCGGGTCGCCGGCCGACGAACGGCGAGGCCGATCCCCGCTTCGCTGTGCCGCTGCCCTCGCTCACGTGGTTCAGTCTGCCTGCGCTCGGCGTGTCGCGACACGCGAGGCTTTTGCCTACCGGCGGGTGATCCCGGGTAGCCTGCGCGCGCTCGCCGAGGAGGGCCCGCGACGTGGACGACTACCTGCCGATCCTCACGATGATCGTGCTCGCGGCGCTGTTCGCGTCGCTGTCGTTCACCGTCTCGATGCTGCTCGTCCCGCGGCGGCCGAACACGGCCAAGGAAGCGCCGTACGAATCCGGGATCGTCCCCGAGTTCGAGCCGCCCGAGCGCTTCCCGGTGAAGTTCTACCTGGTGGCGATGACGTTCATCGTCCTCGACGTCGAGATCATCTTTCTCTATCCCTTCATGACGATCCTGCGCGACTTCGTGCCGGGTTCGTACGCGCTCATCTCCATGGGCGTCTTCCTTCTCGTGCTCCTCGTGCCCTTCGCCTACCTCCTCTCTACCGGCGCGCTCGACTGGGGCCCGATCAAGGCGATCACCGGGCGGGCCGGTCAGCGTGTGCTGCGGGCGGCGGGCGCACCCGGGGCAACCGGCCTCGACCCGACGCGCGCGCAACCGGAGAAGAAGGAAGAGGCTGCCTGATGGGCCTCGATCAGGTCCCGTACGGGTTCCTCACCGGCCGCCTCGAAGACCTGGTGAAGTGGGCTCGGCGCAACTCGGTGTGGCCCGCGACCTTTGGGCTCGCGTGCTGCGCGCTCGAGATGATGGCCGCCGGGGGCGCGCACTACGACCTCGCCCGCTACGGGATGGAGGTCTTCCGGGCCAGTCCCCGCCAGGCCGACCTCATGATCGTCGCCGGCCGCGTCAGCCAGAAGATGGCGCCGGTGCTGCGCCAGGTCTACGACCAGATGGTGGAGCCCAAGTGGGTCATCTCCATGGGGGTGTGCGCCAGCACCGGCGGGATGTTCAACAACTACGCGCTGGTGCAGGGCGTCGACCAGGTCGTCCCCGTCGACGTGTACGTGCCTGGTTGCCCGCCCGGCCCCGAGACGCTCATGCACGGGATCCTCATGCTGCACGACCAGATCCACAGCGGCGAGATCATGAAGCGTCGCCGGCCGGGCCAGACGGGCGCCGGTATCCACGTCGACCAGCGCGACGGCGTCGCCGCCGACGCCCTCGCCACGCGCTAAACGAGCCGACCGAGGCCACGACCGCCATGTCCGACGACACCGCTCGTGAAGAAGATCACAAGGAGCCGGTGGCACCGCCGGCGCCGGAGATCGGGGACGACATCGCCGCCGCGGTCGTCGAGCGGTTCCCAGGCACGATCTTCCACGAGTCGCACGGCCAGCCCGTCGTGTACGTCGCCCGGGAGTCGTGGCTCGACCTCGCCCGGTTCCTGCGTGACGAGCAGCAGTTCACCCAGTGCCTCGACGTCACCGCGGTCGACCACCTCGTCGACGCGGCCCGCGCGGTGCCCGACGGCGTCACGCCCGAGCGCTTCGAGGTGGTCGCCAACTTCCTGTCCCATCCCCGCAACCGCCGCCTGCGCGCGGTATGCGAGGTTCCGGTGACCGACCCCGCCGTGGCGAGCCTGTGCGAGGTCTACCCGGGCGTGAACTTCGGCGAGCGCGAGGTGTACGACCTCTTCGGGATCGCCTTCGACGGCCACCCCGACCTCAGCCGCATCCTCATGCCCGACGACTGGGAGGGCTTCCCGCTGCGCAAGGACGACGCGCCGGCGCGGGTTCCCGTCACCTTCAAGGAAGACCCGTCGCCGTGACCGAACCGCCCAACCTCTCCGACAATGATGTGATGAACGTCGACGAAGCCGACCGGCTCGAGCGCCAGACCGACGAGGGCGCGCAGGAGCTGCGTCCGACGGAGCGCGATCTCGTCGTGACGGGCATGCCGTGGCCGGAGCGCGAGCGCGACGGCGACACCATGATCATCAACATGGGGCCGCAGCACCCCTCCACGCACGGCGTGCTGCGCCTCATGATGGAGCTCGACGGCGAGACGGTGCTGCGCGTGAAGCCGGTCATCGGCTACCTCCACACCGGCATGGAGAAGACCGGTGAGGAGCTCACTTACGTCCAGGGCGCGACCAACGTCACCCGCATGGACTACGCCTCTCCGCTGAGCAACGAGCTCGTGTACTCGATGGCGGTCGAGCGGCTCCTCGACGTCGAGCTGCCCGCGCGCGCGACCTGGATCCGCATGCTGCTGGTGGAGCTCAACCGGATGGCGTCGCATCTGCTCTTCCAGGCCACCAATGGCATGGACCTCGGTGCGATCTCGATGATGATCTACGGCTGGCGCGAGCGGGAGGAGACGCTGCGACTCCTCGAGACGATCACGGGGCTGCGGATGAACCACAACTACATCCGCCCCGGTGGCGTGGCTGCCGATCTCCCCGACGGGTGGGAGGACGAGACGCTCGCGTGCTGCGAGGTCGTCGAGCGGGGCGTGCGCGAGTACGACGACCTGCTGACGGAGAATCCCATCTGGCTCGAGCGGATGGAAGGTGTCGGCACGATCACCACGGAGCAGGCGATCGCACTCGGCGTGAGCGGACCGATCCTGCGCTCGACCGGCTTCCCGTGGGACCTGCGCAAAGCCCAGCCGCACCTCCACTACGACGAGGTCGACTTCGACGTCATCTACACAGAGAACGGCGACTGCTACGACCGCTATCGCATCCGCCTCTACGAGATCCTCGAGTCGATCAAGATCGTCAAGCAGTGTGTGGAGAAGATGCCACTCGGCGACTACCGGGTGCAGGACCGCAAGGTCACCCCCCCGCCACGCGCCCGCATCGACGAGTCGATGGAGGCGCTCATCCACCACTTCAAGCTCTTCACCGAGGGCTTCAAGGTGCCGGCGGGCGAGACCTACGTGGCGATCGAGTCGCCCCGGGGCGAGATCGGCTGCTACCTCGTCTCCGACGGCACCGGAAAGCCGGTGCGCCTCCACATCCGAGGACCGTCCTTCTACAACCTCCAGTCGGCCGGCCCGATGGCCGAGGGCAGCCTGGTTGCCGACGCGGTCGCGATCGTCTCCAGCGTCGACCCGATCATGGGCGAGGTCGATCGGTGACCTTCAGCCCCACGAACCTGGCGCAGGCGAAGGAGACCATTGCCAAGTACCCGGTGGCGAAGTCGGCGATCCTGCCGCTGCTGCACCTCGCCCAGGACCAGGACGGCTGGGTCAGCCCGGAGGCGATGGAGGAGGTGGCCGACCTGCTCGGCCTCACACCCGCCCAGGTGCTGGGCGTGTGCTCCTTCTACACGATGCTCAAGCGCGAGCCCGTGGGTCGCATGGTCGTGTCGGTGTGCACCAACGTGAGCTGCCTCGTGAACGGCGGGCCCGAGCTCCTGGCGGCACTCGAAGCGCGCCATCTCGACGACGATGACGTGTTCGTCGAGGAGGTCGAGTGCCTGGCGGCGTGCGACCTCGCCCCGGTGATGCAGGTGAACTACGACTTCCACGGTCCCGTCAGCACCGACGCGGCCGAGACGATCCTCGGCGAGTACGCGGGTGGTGCGCGCGCGCTGCGAGGCGTTTCGGGTGGGGCGCCGGTGGACACCGGAGCGAAGGGCGGTGCGAGTGCCTGAGACCCGAGTGGTGACCTCCCGCCTCCACGATCATCCCGACGACTCCTGGACGACGGAGGCCGCGCTCGGCACGGGCGCGTACGAGGGCCTGCGCAAGGCGCTCACCATGACGCCGGACCAGATCACCCAGGAGCAGGTGAAGGCGTCGGGCCTGCGCGGTCGCGGCGGGGCCGGGTTCGGCACCGGGCAGAAGTGGGCCTTCCTGCCCAAGGACGTGTTCCCGCGGTACCTGACCGTGAACGCCGACGAGGGTGAGCCGTCGACGTTCAAAGACCACATGCTCATCGAGCGCGATCCGCACCAGCTGATCGAAGGCACGGTGATCGCGGCCTACGCGATCGAGTGCCACGTCGCCTTCATCTACGTGAGGGGTGAGTTCGCGCTCGGCTACGAGCGGCTCGCCCAGGCCGTCGCCGACGCCTACGAGCACGGCTTCCTCGGCAAGAACATCCTCGACTCCGGGTTCGACCTCGAGATCGTCCTCCACCGGGGCGCGGGCGCCTACATCGCCGGCGACGAGACCGGCTTGCTCTCGAGCCTCGAGGGCGAACGGGCGATGCCCCGGATCAAGCCGCCGTTCCCGGCCGCCGAAGGCCTGTACGCGAAGCCGACGGTCGTGAACAACGTGGAGACCGTCTCGACCCTGCCGCACATCGTCAGCCGCGGCGGCGACTGGTACGCGGGATTGGGCGTCGGCAAGTCGACCGGAACGCGCATCTTCTCCGTCTCGGGGCACGTCGAGCGGCCGGGAAACTACGAGGTCGAGCTCGGTACGACGTTCCGCGAGCTCATCGAGGGCCTGGCGGGCGGCGTGCGCGGCGGCCGGCAGCTCAAGTTCTTCATCCCGGGCGGGGCGTCGTCGCCGTGGCTGATGCCGCAGCACCTCGACGCCCCCACCGACATGGATTACGTGCAGGGTGAGCTCGAGTCGATGCTGGGCTCGGGGGCGATCATGGTCTTCGACGACACCACCGATCCCGTGCTGGTGGCGTGGCGGCTGGCCAAGTTCTTCGCTCACGAGTCGTGCGGGAAGTGCACACCGTGTCGCGAGGGCTCGACCTGGATCGAGCAGGTGCTCTACCGCATGTCACATGGCGCCGGCCGCCCCGAAGACCTCGATCTTCTCCTCGACTTCGGTGACAACATCGTGCCCGGCCTCAACGCACCGTTCGCGCAGACGACGATCTGCGCGCTCGGCCCGAGCACGATGTCGCCGGTGGTCAGTCTCGACCGCTGGTTCCGCGACGAGATCGTCGAGCGAATGGCGGCGACCGAAGCGAGCGGAGCGAGCGCAATGAGCGAGCGAGGATAGATGGCGACCGGGCAGCCGATGAGCCAGTGGCCCTCGACGTGGGAGTACGTCCTCCCCGTGCGCGACGGCGAGGAGCGTGTCCGCATCACGGTCGACGGGCGCGAGCTCGAGGTTCCCAACGGCGAGCTCCTGATCAAGGCCGTGCAAGACCATGGCGTCTTCATCCCGCGGTTCTGCTGGCACGAGCGCATGAAACCGGTCGGCATGTGCCGCATGTGCCTGGTCGAGATCGAGGGCATGCGCGGCTTTCAGATCTCGTGCGCGACCCCGGTCGCCGACGGGATGGTCGTGCACACCGCGAACGAGGCTGTGAAGAGGGTGCAGGACGGCGTGCTCGAGTTCCTGTTGATCAACCACCCGCTCGACTGCCCCGTGTGCGACCGCGGCGGCGAGTGCCCGCTGCAAGACCAGACGCTCGCGTTCGGCCCCGGGGAGTCGCGCTACATCGAGGAGAAGCGCCACTTCGAGAAGCCCATCTCGATCAGTGATCTCGTGCTGCTCGACCGCGAGCGGTGCATCCAGTGCGGTCGGTGCACGCGCTTCGCCGCCGAGATCGCCGGCGACCCGCTCATCGACTTCGGAGGACGGGGCAACTTCACCGAGGTCATCACCTACCCCGACGACCCGTTCACGTCCTACTTCTCCGGGAACACCGTCCAGATCTGTCCCGTCGGCGCGCTCACGGCCACGCCCTACCGGTTCAAGGCGCGCCCGTGGGACCTCACCACCAGCGAGACCTCGTGCACGACGTGCTCGGTCGGCTGTCGTGGCGCCCTGCAATCGTCGTCGAACCAACTGGTGCGCCTGCTCGGCGTCGACTCGGAGCCGGTGAACCACGGCTGGCTGTGCGACAAGGGCCGCTTCTCCTACGAGTGGCAACAGTCGCCGCGGCGGGCACGCGAGCCGTTGGTGCGCCGGGACGGGCAGCTCGTCGAGGCATCGTGGCCGGAGGCGCTCGACGCTGCCGCCGAAGGGCTCCGCCGCGCCCGCGACGAACACGGTCCCGGATCCATCGCGGTGCTGGGCGGCGCGCGCGGCACCAACGAGGACGCCTACGCGTGGGCCCGGCTCGCCAAAGGCGTCCTCGGCACCGACCACGTCGACGCCCAGCTCGGCGACGGGCTGCCGGCGGAGGTCGTGCTCGGGATGCCCCGAGCCACCATCCCCGACTGCGACACCGCCTCCGCCGTCGTGCTCCTCGCGCCCGACCTCAAGGAAGAGCTTCCGGTGCTCTACCTGCGGGTACGTCGGGCGGCGCACGAGCTGGGTGTGCCGCTCGTCGACGTCGCCGCGCGCGACCACGGGCTCACGGAGTACGCGAGCACCGTGATCCGGCACCTCCCGGGCGAGGTCGGCGCGGTCGCCGGCGAAGTCGTCGACAAGGTCCGCGATCTCGCCGCGGGACGCGATGGCGACGTGGTCGTCGTGCTGGGGCGGCCGTCCCTGGCCGAGCCGCCCGGTGCGGTCGTGCAGGCCGCCGCCGCCCTCGCCGAGCTTCCCGGGGTGCGCTTCCTCTCCGCCCTGCGCCGAGGCAACGTGCACGGGGCCCTCGACCTCGGCCTCGCGCCCGGGTTCCTCCCCGGGAGGGTGACGCTCGATGGCGCCCGCGAGCATTTCGCCGCCGCCTGGGACGCGGTGCCCGATGCCCGCGGCCTCGACGCCACCGGCATCCTCCAGTCGGCCACGGAAGGCCAGTTGGAGGCGCTCGTCATCCTCGGCTCCGACCCGATGGCCGACTTCCCCGATCGATCGCTTGCCCGGAGCGCGCTCGCCAACACCCGCTTCATGGTGGCGGTGGGCGCGTTCCTGACCGCGACCTCGGACCAGGCCGACGTGGTGCTGCCCGTGTCGATTTGGGGCGAGAAGGAGGGCACCACCACGAATCTGGAGGGTCGCGTGCTGCGGGTCGCCCAGCAGATGACGCCGTCGGGCACGCCGATGACCGACTGGCGGGTCGCGGTCGAGCTCGCGCTCCGCCTCGGCGCTGACTTCGACCTTGCCACTGTCGACGAGGTCCAGGACGAGATCGCCCGGGTCGCGCCCGCGCACGCCGGCGTCGACGCCGGCCTCCTGCGCCGGGCGCGCGACGGTGTCGTGCTCCCGCTCCACGAGCACAGCGACCAGCTCGTACTCGACGCGGGCGCGCTCGCGATCACCGACGTGTCGTGGGAGCCGATCCGGCCGGGGACGATCGCATCCGAGGAGGGCCATGCCTCCAACGTCGGCACAGGTGTGGTGGAGGCCACCGGCACCGGCTCCACCACGACCGTGAAGCCCGGTCTCACGGAGACGGAGGCGCCCGTCGCCGCGGGCGTGGAGGTCGCGGAGGTGACCGCGGCCGCAGCTGCCGCGATGGAGGGCGAGCCGAACCTCTACGAGTGGGACCGCAAGGCAGAAGCGGTGCCGACGAGGCCGCGCGATGCGTACGCGCTGCGGCTGGTCTCGGCGCGCACGCTGTACGACGCCGGGCGTCTCGTCACCGAGTCGCCTTCGCTGACGCACCTGGCACCGGGCGCGGCCCTGCTCGTGCACCGGAAGGACTTCGACCGCATCGGGGTCGCGCGCGGCGAGCCGGTCGAGGTGACCACGAACCGGGGGACGGTCTCGCTGCCCGTGCGGCCCGAGGACGGTATCCCCGAGGGCGTCGCCGCGATCGCGTTCGCACAGCGTGGCGACGGCGCCGCCGACATCATCGACATCACCACGCCGGTCACCGAATTGCGGGTGAGCACAAGATGAGGAGGGCACAACCAATGCCCATGACGCCGATTTGGCGTCGAGCGAGCGACCGCGGGCCGGCCTTCCCTCTTCGAGATGGCCCGGCCCGCAGCGAGCGAGACCAGACGAGATGAACGATCCGCTGTTCGCCGACGGCATCGACCTCACCGTCGTGCTCATCGTGATCGGCAAGACGATCCTCACGTTCGCGCTGCTGATGGTGGCGGTGCTGTTCTACGTCTGGTTCATGCGCAAGGTCATCGCGGACCTCCAGAACCGGGTGGGGCCGGATCGCGCCGGCCCGTTCGGCGTGCTCCAGAGCCTCGCCGACGGAATCAAGCTCTTCTTCAAGGAGCACTCGGCGCCATCGACCGCCGACCGGAGGATCTTCGACCTCGCGCCGTATCTCGCGATCCTGCCGGCGTTCCTGGCGTTCAGCATCGTGCCGGTCGGCGGCACCGTCAGCGTGGCCGGACACCGCACCTACCTCCAGCTCGCCGAGCTCCCCATCGGCGTGCTCTGGCTCCTGGCGATGTCGGGCCTGGGCCTCTACGGCGTGCTGCTGGCGGGTTGGGCGTCGGGCTCGAAGTACCCGCTACTCGGCTCGGTGCGGGCGTCGGCCCAGCTCCTCAGCTACGAGGCCGCGTTCGGCCTCGCGATCGTGGGCGTGCTGGTGCAGGCGAACACGCTGTCGACCCGGGGCATCGTCTCGCAACAGGCATGGGACGGGCTCGGTTCGCTGGCCGACTGGTTCGTCGTCCCGGCATTCGTCGCCTTCGCCATCTTTCTCGTGAGCGCGGTTGCCGAGACCAACCACCCGCCGTTCGACCTCGTGGAGGCGGAGCAGGAGCTCGTGGGCGGGTTCAATACCGAGTACACGGGCATCCGCTTCGCGCTCTTCTACCTGGCCGAGTTCATGAACGTGATCACGATGTCAGCGATCGCCGTCACTCTCTTCCTGGGCGGCCCGGCCGGCCCCGCGCTCGGGTTCCTGCCCGACGACAGCACCGTGAACGTCTGGCTCATGCCCGTGCTCTGGTTCATGGCCAAGCTGCTGCTGTTGCTGTTCTGCACGGTGTGGCTGCGCGCCACGCTGCCCCGCTTGCGTTACGACAAGCTCATGGACCTCGGGTGGAAGGTCCTGATCGAGGTCGCCTTCCTCTGGATCATGGTGTCGGGCCTGATCGTCATCGGCCGGGAGGAGGAGTGGAACCTCTGGATCGTGGTGCCGGCCGGCGTGGTGGGGGCGCTTCTAGTGTACGGCCTGCTCTACCTGTCCATGCCCAAGCGCGAGGAGCTCCTCGAGGAGCAGATCCGGTGAGGCCAGATCCGGTGGGGCCAGATCCGGTGGGGCCAGATCCGGTGGGGGAGGTCTGATGGGGCGGTTCAGCGGCTTCGCGGTCACCCTGCGGCAGATGTTCCGGCCGCGGTTGACGGGCGACTATCCCAAGGAGAAGCGTCCCAAGCCGGAGCGCTTCCACGGCCGCCACGTGCTCAACCGGTACGAGGACGGCATGGAGAAGTGCATCGGCTGCGAGCTGTGTGCGGGCGTGTGCCCTGCACGCTGCATCTACGTGCGGGGTGCCGACAACCCGCCCGACGCGCCTGTCTCGCCGGGGGAACGGTACGGGTTCGTCTACGAGATCAACTACCTGCGCTGCATCCACTGCGATCTCTGCGTCGAGGCGTGCCCGACGGAGGCGATCACCGAGACGAAGCTGTTCGAGTTCTCGTTCGCGAACCGCGACGACGCCATCTACACGAAGAACGAGCTGTTGGTCGACGACGACGGCCGGGCCCGCCGCCAGCCGTGGGAGCACTGGATCGGCGACGAAGACGACCAGACCAGCGCATGGATGCGGGTCACGTCGCCGTCGGGGGTCGCCGCCTACGAGGGCCAGGTGCAGTGGTCGGGCGAGCTCGGCTACGGCATCCGCGACCCGGAAGCTGGCCAGAGCGAAATGGCGCGCCGCGCGGCTGCCGAAGCGAGCGAAGCGAGCGAAGGGAGCTCGCCCA
>JBOGFJ010000306.1:0-3090 GCA_050743385.1 Acidimicrobiia bacterium | reverse complement strand
TGGCGCTCGGGTCGGCGCGGGCCGAGTCGGGCGCCGAGCACCTCGAACGCCTCGACGGCGTCGTCGGGCTCTTGGCCGACCACCTCGAGATCGAGACCGGCGCCGAGGTGGCGGTGACGGCCGCGCTCGGCGACGCCATGAGCGCGGTCGTGGTCGAGGGCGGGCCGGCGGCGCGCCACGCGGTCGAGCTCCTCGCCGGCGGTGACGCCGGTGCGCTCCTCTTCGTGATCGACTCGGCCGACGACCCCGCCGGCGCCGCGCTGGCGCCGCCGGGGGCCCGCCCGCTGGCGGAATACGTCCGAGCACGGGTCCCCGGGCTCCAGACCGCGCTCGACCGACTGCTGGCACACACGGTGCTGGTGGAGGCGGGTTGGGAGACCGCGCTCGACATCGCGCTCGAGCACCCGGGCCTGGTCGCGGTGACCACTGCCGGCGACCGGCTCGGTGGGGTGGCTCCGTGGCGGGTTGGCGGGAGCGTCCCGGGCGGCGCGGCCACCCGGGCCGCGCTCGAGGAGGCCGAGGCGCTGGCCGCACAAGCAGAGGTGGTGCGGGCGCGAGCCGAGGGTGAAGTGGCCGAGGCCGCCGCCGCGCTCGGGTCGGTGCGTGCCCGCCAGCTCGATGCCGACGAGACGGCTCTCGTCGAGCGGCGCGACTTCGAAGCCCGGGTCGAGGCCGCCGCCACCATGCGCCGCGACCTCGAAGTGCGGGCGGCGGCGCTGGAGGAGCGACGGGGGTTCCTCGCTCGGCGGCTGGCGGCGGTGGAGCAGCGTCTCGCCGACCGCGACCCTGCCGCCCAAGCGGCGGCCGAGCGGCACCGTGGGGCGCTGCTCGCCCGGGCGGCGGCGTACGGGAGCCTCGAGGAACGCGTCCGGGCGCACGTGCACGCGACCGATGCGCTCCATGCTCGGCTCCGCGAGGAGCGTCACCGCCAGTCGGAAGCCGCCCGCGCGTCAGGCGAGCGGCTCGACGCCCTTCGGGCGGGGCGGGGAGAGCTCGAGGACGAGCTCACCGGCGTGCGCGAGAAGGCGGGGCGAGCCGAGCTCCAGGAGGCCGAGACCCGGCTCCGGCTCGAGGCTGCGATCGAGAAGCTCCGCACCGACTTCGACTGCGAGCCGGCGGCGGCGCTCGACGCGCCGAAGCCCGACGTGCCCGAGGGGACGACCCTGGCCGGTCGGGCCCGCGAGCTGGAGCGCGAGCTCCGCCTCATGGGCCCGATCAACCCGCTCGCGCTCCAGGAGTACGACGCGCTCGAGGAGCGCCACAACTTCCTCCAGCACCAGCTCGACGACGTGAAGGCGAGCCGCCGCGAGCTCACCCGCGTCATTCGGGCGGTCGACCGGGAGATCGTCACCGTCTTCGATTCGGCGTTCACCGACGTCAGCGAGAACTTCACCGCGCTGTTCTCGACCCTCTTCCCCGGGGGCAGCGGTCGCATCTCGCTCACGAATCCCGACGACCTGCTCAACACGGGGATCGAGATCGAGGCCCGGCCCTCGGGGAAGCACGTACGACGGCTCTCGCTGCTGTCGGGCGGTGAGCGGTCGCTCACTGCGCTCGCCTACCTCTTCTCGGTGTTCCGTGCTCGGCCGTCACCCTTCTATCTGCTCGACGAGGTCGAGGCCGCGCTCGACGACGTGAACCTGCACCGCTTCCTCGACCTCATCCACGAGTTCCGCGACGAGGCTCAGCTGCTCGTGGTCACACACCAGAAGCGCACCATGGAGGCCGGCGACGTGCTCTACGGCGTGTCGATGCCCCCCGGCGGGTCGAGCCGGGTCCTCAGCCAGCGCATCTCCGACGACCTCGTCCGCCGGTAGCGATACTCGGCGGAGCCGCCGCGGGGTACGACCCTCACGCACGCGGCGGGCGCGGTAGCGTCGCAAGCCGATGGTTTTCCCCCTTCTCGCGGGCTCCCTCCTCGCGGCCGCGCCCGTGCCGGCTCAGGCCACCGATCCCCAGGTGGAGGCGTGCGGTCCTACGGGCGAGCAGTCGCTGCTGTGCTCGACGGTGTTCCGGGCGACCGACAACCCCGACTGGGCGGAGTTCGCCGATCGCTTCTCGGCCCCGCTGCGGGTGCTGCTGATCCTGCTGGTCGCCTACGTCGTCGTGCGCGTCTCCCGTCGGGTCATCAAGCGGGCAGTCCGACGCCTCGAGACCGGCGACAGCGAGTCGAAGCTCGAGACCTTCCGCCGACGTACCGGGCTCTCGCTCCTCGACACCTCCGACCAGATGCCGACGGCGCGCCGCGTGCAGCGTGCCCGCACGATCGGTGTGGTCCTCCGCAGCATCGTCACGATCGTGGTGTGGACGGTCGCATTTCTCATGTCGCTGGGGGAGCTCGGGGTCAACCTCGCGCCGCTGCTCGCGGGCGCGGGAATTGCAGGGATCGCGATCGGCTTCGGCGCGCAGACGCTCGTCCGCGACTTCCTCTCGGGTCTCTTCATGCTGTTCGAGGACCAGTACGGCGTCGGTGACGTGGTCGACGTCGGGGAAGCACGGGGAACGGTGGAGGGAGTGAGCCTCCGCACGACGCGGCTGCGCGACGTCGAAGGCGTTGTCTGGCACGTTCCCAACGGCGAGATCAAGCGGGTGGGGAACATGTCGCAGCAGTGGTCACGGGCGCTGCTCGACATCGGTATCGCGTACGACACCGACGTTCCGACCGCCATCGAGGTCATCAAGGAGACGGCCGACGAGATGTGGCGCGACGACCAGTGGTCACGCCTGATCCTCGGCGAGCCCGAGGTGTGGGGCGTCGAAGAGCTCGGCGCCGACCGGGTCATCATTCGGCTCGTGGTGCAGACCCGTCCGCTGGAGCAATGGGCGGTGGCGCGCGAGCTCCGGGCCCGGATCAAGCGCGCGTTCGACGTGGCCGGCATCGACCTCCCGCTACCCCAGCAGACCATCACCTACCGCACGGAGCCGCCGCCGGTCGCGGACGCCGGCGACGACACCGCCTCCGGCGGCTGAGGCCGCGATGTCGGGAGCGACCGCCGCCCTGATCCTCGTCGGGATCGTCGCCCTCGCGGTGTTCCTCGTCGTGCTCGGAATCGGGCTCTCGCGCCGGGCGCAGCGACGCGAGCCCCCGGC
>JBOGFJ010000305.1:0-4074 GCA_050743385.1 Acidimicrobiia bacterium | reverse complement strand
GGCGTTGGCCGGGCGGCGCGACCGGTTCCAGCGCGATCCACGCCTCGACCGGTTCCTCCCGTCCCTTGACGACGATCGAGCCCATGGGCTCGTAGCGGACCTGGCCCTGGGTGGCGCCGTGGGTGGCGGGCCCGACGACCACCTGGCCCGGCCGGGCCGCGGTCTGGAGCCGGCTGGCGGTGTTCACGACGTCGCCCATGGCCGTGTAGTCGCCGCCGGCGCGCAGCGCTCCGACGAGAACCTCGCCCGAGTTGACGCCCACGCGCATCTCGGCTCCGACCTGGTGGAGGGAGCGGAGCTCCGCCAACGTGCGTTGCATCTGGAGCGCCGCCCGGACCGCCCGCTCGGCGTCGTCCTCGTGCGCGACCGGCGCGCCGAAGAGGGCGACGATGGCGTCGCCCACGATCTTGTCGACCTGGCCGCCGTACGCACTCACATCGGCGGCCAAGCGCTCGAAGCAGCGGTCGACGAGGTTCTTGACGTGCTCGGGGTCGGCGCTCTCCGAGAAGGTGGTGAATCCGACCAGGTCGGCGAAGACGACGGTGGCGACCCGGCGCTCGTCGGGCCGACTCACGAGCGTGTGACCGCACGACGGGCAGAACCGAGCGCCGTCGGGCGCCTGGCTCCCGCAGGATGGGCAGGTCACGGGCACAGGATAGAGGGCAAGAGGGCAGTCCCCGTCAGTTCAGCCCTCCTCCGCGTCGTCGACGTCGGATGCGATGCCGCGCCACGCGCGCAGCATCTCCCACGAGAAGATCCCGGTGCTGTGCCCGTCGTTCCAGATCAGGGTGACGCCCCACGCGCCGATGAGCTCGGCGTCCTCGACCCGGAGCGGGAGCGGCGACGACGGTTTCGGCCAGACGGGGAGCTCGCGTTCCCGCAGACCGCGGCACTCGGCGCACGGGCAGTTCACCCGCAGCTCCTCGAGGCCGTACACGGCGGTGCTGCCGTCGGGCCAGGTGAGGGTGACGCCGTTCTCCCGGTCGACGTCGATGCCACTGGGCGTACGGTCGGCGGTCACCGAGGGCACGGGGGACTGGGTCGCATGTCTCGATGCTCGCGCACGAGGTTGCTGACCATCTGCGCCAGGCGATCGCGATCTGCGGCCGGTGCATAGGAGCGGCGATAGAGCCGGTGGTGCCGTTCGAGGAGATCGGGACGGTGTTCGGCCAGCGAGCTCAGATAGTGCTCGCGTACGCCGGGCCGCAGGTGCAGGAGCACGGGCGTGATCGACACCGCGCCGGCTTCGACGCACGCGCCGACCACCTCCTCGAGCTGCTCGCGGTGATCGGAGAGGCCGGGGAGCACGGGCGCCACGAGCACGCCGCACGGCACCCCGGCGGCGTTGAGACGGGCGAGCGCCTCCACCCGCTTCCGGGGATGGGGCGTGCCCGGCTCCGTCAGACGCCACACCTCGGGGTCGAGCGTCCCGATCGAGAAGTTCACCCGCACGAGCCCCCGCTCGGCCGCGGCCACGAGCAGCTCGAGGTCGCGCAGCACGAGCGTGCCCTTGGTGAGGATCGAGAACGGGTTCTCCGCGTCGGTGAGCGCCTCGACGACGCCGCGGGTGAGCCGGTACTTCCCCTCGGCCCGCTGATACGGATCGGTGTTGGTGCCCATCGCGATGTGGTCGCCCCGCCAGCGCCTGGGCGCGAGCTCGGCGCGCAGCTTCTCGACCGCGTTGACCTTCACCACGATCACCCGCTCGAAGTCCTCGCCCGAGTTGAGGTTGAGGTACTCGTGCGTTGGGCGAGCAAAGCAGTTGTGGCTTACAACGCCGTTGGCGATGAAGTCGCCCGTCCCCGTGGTGACGTCGAACATCGGGAGCTCGATGCCGAGCGGCTCGATCGAGACCACGCGGAGCGACACGTTGCTCTTGAGCGCGACGCCTTCGATCGTTCGCTTGCGGGTGATCGCCGGATCGACGCTGTGGAAGAAACGGAGATGCTCGGAAAGGCCACCGACGATCTTCACGCAGAGCATCGGTTTCGCCCGAGGTTGCATCTCGAGAGCGAACTGAAACCCGAAGTTCGTGAGGGACGAGGTGATCTCGTCGATGATCCTCTGATCGGTGTTCGAGATTCGCAGGATCCCGCCGCTGTACGACCCCTCGGCGTCGAAGATTCCTGCAAGGAATCCTTTGCGCCACTGGTCGACGGGCGTCGACGGGTAGCGGCAGAGCGGCTCAACCGCGCCGCTCGAGGCCAGGTATTCGCGGCTTCGTCGCAGGGCCTCGAAGTCGGTCGATGCGGGACAGTAGGGGCGCGGATTCTCGCGACTCCTGCCGGCTCGAGCGTACGAATCGTGGCCGATGGAGCCGTCGCCGCGGATCATGCCGCACAGGTACCCCTGGCGGTACTCGGTGTCGGCTACCGGCGCCGACGAGAACTTGCCGCTGCCCATGAGCTTGTCGTTGACCGTCAGGTGCGGCCGACGCAGAGCGCCCTGTTCCGTTCCGGTCACGCGCTTCCAGCGGCGGCCGGTCAGGAATCGGTGATCACCGCTGGCGATCAGCTCGGTTCCGTCCTCGAGGGTGATCCGGTACGCCGGCTTGGCCGTCGACCAATGGTCGCGAACCTCGGTCGTCACGCAGCGGCGGTACGAACCGCGTCGGACGGTGCCGTAGACCTGCTCGCCCGGCCGGACGTCGGCAAGCGGCTTCGTTCGTCCGTCCGCCATGAGGATCGGCGTCTCGCCAGCTTGGCAATAACTGCAGGCATGACTGCATCCTCGGTACGCGTTGATCGTGTAGCGGAAGGGCACCGCCGCGTTGGCGCCGACATCGTTGATGATCGTGCGCGCCCGCACGTGCAGGAACTCGAGGCCGCGGAACTCGCCGATGCCGATCTCGCGCTCGGCCGGCTCGTCGAAGAGCGCGGGTTGGACCGGGGTCGCGTCGGCGATCTTCCAGCGCAGGCGCTCCCGAGCGCTCATGGACCGAGCCTAGCGAACGTACGTTCGGCCCGGCAACCGGGCCACAATGGGGCTGTGGCCGTGCTCTCCGCCGACGAGATCTCCGCCGGATTGGGTTCGCTCGCGGGCTGGGCGCGGGAGGGTGACGCCATCGAGAAGACCTTCGAGCTCCGGTCGTTCCCCGATGCCGTCGCCTTCGTCACCCGCGTGGGCTTCCTCGCCGAAGCCGCCAACCACCATCCCGACCTCGACGTGCGCTGGCGCAAGGTCAAGGTCTCGCTCTCGACGCACGACGCCGGCGGCATCACGGCCAAGGATCTCGACCTGGCAGGCGAGATCGACGCCGTCGCCGGCGGCTAGATCTTTTGGTCACCGCCGTCGTCGTCACCGCGATTCTCGCCTTGTGCATCGCGCTGGTGGTGGCCGTGACGCGCGACCAGGGCCCGCCGCCGGGTGAGGTCGCGCTCGCCTATGAGCTTGCGTGGGACCGGCTCGACTTCGAGACACTCTGGTCGCTGTCGGGCCCCGAGCTCCGGGACGACCGTGCCAAGCACGACTTCGTCACCGCCAAGCGGGCCGCATACGACCGCAACCCCGGCCTCGCCGGGCTCGCGCGCGAGGTGTCGCTCGAGGAAGTGCTGACGGGCAAGGAGGTGGCGGTGGTGCGCACTCGCGTCGACCTGCAGGACGGGAACGTCGTTCGCAACGAGCTTCGTCTCGCCCGCCGCGACCAGCGCTGGGAGGTCGTGGCGTACGAACTGCACGGCACGCCGCGCGCCGGCGCAGGTCAATCGGAGTAGGCCCAACCTCGCCACCGCTCGATCTCGATCACGACGGTGGCACCCGAGATGCCGATGCGCTCGTACTGCTGGTACTTGGCGCGGAGAGCGACGACCGCCGCATCGTGCTCGGGCCCGTTCTCGACGACGCGCGCGTTGCCGTCGACGCGCACCCACCACACCTGCGACCACTCCTCCGCGTAGTGGTCGACGAGGAGGGTCACCGAGGGGTTGGCGCGGATGTTGGCCAGCCGTTGGAGGCGGAGGGTGGTATTGGGCTTGTCGTCGACGTTGGAGACGACCGTGTCGCCGACGATCGCGAAGCAGATCGGGACGAGATGCGGTGTTCCGTCGGGTCGGACGGTCGCGAGCCGTCCGACGC
>JBOGFJ010000304.1:0-3840 GCA_050743385.1 Acidimicrobiia bacterium | reverse complement strand
GCGAGGTTGAAGACGCCCGAGGTCTTGTAGGTGAGCACGAGGCCGGTGGCTACGAGCGCGTAGACACATCCGACCGGGAATCCCTCGATCCCGAACTGGATGATCTCCTGCACGGGCGCGTCCCCCGGTGGCGCTCAGGCGTTCAGTCGACCCGCGCGTTCCCTAACACGCGTGTCAGGTTCTCGCGCACACTAATGCTCCCGCCGCCGATCGGCTACTGGATGGTCGGGTTGCTGAGGTCGGGCGGACCGGTCTTCTCGACCTGGTTGTTCTCGAAGCACACGAAGGGCTTCCCCGGCTCACCGAAGACCGGCACGAACTCGCCCCCCTGCACCTGGACGATCGCAGTGCAGCCGTCGGAGCGGGGGTCGGCTTCGTGCAGCTTCGTCCAGTCTTGCGCGGGGACGATGCCGTCGGCGGTGAAGTCGGTGAGCTCGTTGATGGAATCGATCACCGACTCCTGGGTGAAGTCCTCACCGGCGGCTTCGATCCCCGCGACGAGGAGAGCGGCGTTGATCCAGCCGGCGAGTCCCTGCTCGCTGGGCGTCTGGCCGAGCTCCTCCATGGCGGCCAGGTACTGCTGCATGCCCTCGGGCGGCTGCGGCTCCTCGAAGGGAACGAACGCGGCGCCGAAGTAGAAGCCGTCGATCTTGTCGCCGAGGTCGTCGAGCACGTCCTGGGCGTACCCCTCGGGGGAGTAGACGCCTTTCAGCTCGATGCCGGCGTCCCGCACCGCCTGGGCGATGTTGGCGTTTCCGTTGATGTCCATGCACGTCGCAATGAAGTCGACGCCTTGGTCACGGATCTCGGCGACGGCGGCGCTGAGATCGGTGAATCCGAACGCCAGGCTCGTGTCTTCGAACGCCAGCTCGGGACCGAAGGCGTCGAATCCGTTCTTCACTCCTTCGGCGCAGTCGGTCGACTGTGGCGACTGGCCGTAGGCGAACACCGCCGCCCTGGTTGCGCCGACCTGCTGGGCGACGTACACGGGGTGCAGCGAGGGGCAGTCGAAGCAGAGGAACGAGCCCTTCTCGCCGAAGAGGTTCTCGCCCTGCGACCATTCGACGTTGATGTTCCAGCCGAACGTCGGGACGCCCTGGTCGACGAGGTAGCCGGCCCCGGCGAAGATCTGGGTGACGACCGGCAACACCGCGAACACGTTGTCTTCCTCGACGAGGGCCCGTACCTGCTGCACGTTGCGCGATGCCTGCGACTGGTCGTCGCGCTCCGCGACCAGCTCGAGGTCGCGGCCGAAGACGCCGCCCTCCGCGTTGATCATGTCGAAGTACGCCTTGACGCCGACGAAGCCGTCCTCGTAGGGCCGCCCGACGGGGTTGGTCTTGCCCACGACGCCGCCGACGCGGATCTCGGTGTCGGTGACACCCGGGCGACCCCCGCCACTGCCGCCGCCGCTGCTCTCCTCGTTGCCACAGGCAACCGCGACGAGTCCGACGATCATGAGCACCGCGACGGCCCGAGCTCGCATGTCCAACCCCCCATTCCACGCCGGCTTCCCCGACGCCGGCGTCAGGTTACGCTGTCGACGGCCCCCGTGGGGTGGCGCCCACCCCGCCGCTCCTCCCGTCGTCGGCAGGCGCGAAGATCTCCCGATGAACCACACGCTCGTGACCTTCCACGCCCACCCCGACGACGAGGCGATCGCGGCCGGCGGTGCCATGGCCCGGGCGGCCGACGATGGTCACCGCGTCGTGCTGGTGGTCGCCACCCGGGGTGAGCTCGGTGAGGTCGACGACGGCGTGCTCGAGGACGACGAGGTATTGGGCGACCGGCGAATGGCCGAGACGGCCCACGCCGCCGAGATCCTGGGGGTCGAGCGGCTCGAGTTCCTCGGCTACCACGACTCCGGGATGATGGGCGAGCCGACCAACGACCGCCCCGACTCCTTCTGGGCGGCCGACGTCGAGGAGGCCGCCGAACGTCTCGCGACCATCCTGCGCGAGGAGGAGGCCGACGTGCTCACCGTGTACGACGACCATGGCGGGTACGGCCACCCCGACCACATTCAGGTGCACCGGGTGGGTGTGCGCGCCGCCGAGCTCGCGGGCACCCCGGTGGTCTACGAGGCGACCATGAACCGCGATCACATCCAGCGGATGCTTCGCGACGCTCCCGGCGACCTGCCCGAGGGCGTCGAGCGACCCGATCCCGGGGAGTTCGATGAGTTCGGCACGCCCGAGGCGCTCATCACGACCACCGTCGACGTGCGCGCCTTCACCGACCGCAAGCGCGCCGCCATGGCCGCGCACGCGAGCCAGATCGCCGAGTCGCATTTCTTCCTCGCCATGCCGACCGACGTCTTCCGGGAGGCGTTCGGCTACGAGTGGTTCATCCGGAGAGGGGCGCCACTCGGCACCCGGGAGGCCGACCTCTTCGAGGCGGTCGCGGTGTCGTGATCCCCTGGATCTTCCTCGCGGTGTCGATCATCGGTGCTGGCTTCACGATCAACGCAGACCGCCCGTCGAGCCGGTGGCAGCTTCTCGGCGTCAGCTTCTTCGCCGGCTGGCTCACGGGCGAGCTTGCGCTGTTCCATCTCGCGTGGCAGCTGGTCGCGACGGTCGTGTTCGTGTCGCTCGGCGCGCTCGACGAGGTACCGGGCGTCGTGGGGCTGACAATCAGCATCGCCTCGTGGATCGGGCTCCTGTGGATCCAGGTGGTGGCGCTGCGTTCGGCCCGCGTGATCGAGCGGGCGCTGCGCGCCGGGCTCGGCGACGACTATCGCTCGCACATCGCTCCCGGCCTGGCGGAACGCCTCGCCCGCCGGGCGTCGACGCTCCGGCTCCTCTTCCCCTTCTACCTTCGCGATCGGAGGGTCGAGCGCGTCAAGAACATCCAGTACGCGACGGGTGCAGGGCGACGACACCGCCTCGACGTGTACCGGCCGCGTGCGGGGGTCGAGCATGCGCCGGTGCTGCTCCAGATCCACGGGGGCGCGTGGGTGATCGGCGACAAGGGGCAACAGGGGCTCCCGCTCATGCTGCACTTGGCGGCCCGCGGTTGGGTGTGCGTTGCCAACAACTACCGGCTCAGCCCGCGGGCGAAGTTCCCCGAGCATCTGGTCGACTGCAAGCTCGCGCTGGCCTGGGTGCGCCAGCACATCGCCGAGTACGGCGGCAACCCCGACTTCGTCGTCGTGACCGGTGGCTCCGCCGGTGGCCACCTCGCCTCGCTCGTCGCGCTGACCCGCAACGACCGCGCGTTCCAGCCCGGCTTCGAGGGCGTCGACACCTCGGTGAGCGCGTGCGTGCCGTTCTACGGGGTGTACGACCTCGCCGACGTGTTCCAGGGCCGGCGCGGCCCCGCCCGAGCCTCGCACCGGTTCGAGCGGATGCTGATGGGCACAACCGTCGAAGACGACCGGGCTGCCTTCGAGCAGGCATCGCCGATCCACCACGTCTCCGACGACGATCCGCCCTTCTTCGTGATCCACGGCGCGAACGACAACCTCGTCCCGGTCGCGCAGGCGCGGCAGTTCGTCGCCGCGCTCCGCGCCGTCTCGCACGAGCCGGTGCTGTACGCGGAGGTGCCCGGCGCCTCCCACGCGTTCGAGATCTTCAACTCGGTGCGCACCGCCAACGCCGTGTTCGGTGTCGAGCGCTTCCTCGCCTGGCTGTACAGCGCCTACCAGGCCCGGCACCCGGAAGCGCCGGCCGAACCGGCGCGCGAGGCGGCCGGCAGCTCCTAATCCTCTGGTCGCGCTCGCTTCGCTCGCCGCTCCCGCACGCAGCCGGCAGCCCGGGGGCGGGCAAAGCCCGCCCCCTCGTCCGCGGCTGGCAGCTCCTACTCCTCTGGTCGCGCTCGCTTCGCTCGCCGCTCCCGCAC
>JBOGFJ010000303.1:0-22772 GCA_050743385.1 Acidimicrobiia bacterium | reverse complement strand
GTCGCGGCGGGCGCGCTCGTGGCGGTGGTCGCGAGCCCGGCCCCGGGCGCTCCCGACCGCAGCGGGTCCGTGCACCTCGTCGCCGACATCTGATCCGCCGCGTCGTCGCGGGAATCAAAGTCGGCGGGGCACCGTTTCCGCCGGCGTGACCAGCGGGTAGCCCACCGGAGAGGTGAGCCATGGCCACCGAGGTCCGCCACAACCCCGGACGCGAGCGCTACGAGATCACCGTCGATGGTGAGCTCGCGGGCGTCGCCGACTACCGGCTCGACGGCGATACGTTCGTGTTCCCGCACACCGAGATCCACCGGTCGATGCGCAACCGCGGCCTCGGCGCCGAGCTCGTGCGCGGCGCCCTCGACGATGTCCGCCACCAGGGCGGCACCGTCGTGCCCCGGTGCTGGTTCGTGGCGCAGTTCATCCGCGAGCACCCCGAGTACGCCGACCTGCTCGCCGCCTGACGGGGCCGCCGGCGTGACCGGTGCCGCTCACTCTCGGGCGTCGTGCTCGGGCCCCATCGAGAGGATGTGGCCCGTCCGGGGGTCGCTGCGACCCTCGAGGAGCTCGACGTAGACGCGCTCGACGGCGTCGGGACCGTAGCCGTGCCGGAGATCGACCCATCCGGCGCAGAAGTCGACGTACCGCCGCCAGGCTGCCGCGATCCGGTCGTCGAGACCGGCCTGACCCCAGTCCTTGGCGCGCTTCGTGACCTGGTCGGGCGCGAAGAAGAACGTCGGTGTCGGGCCCGGGAGGGCGGCGGGCGCGGGCGCGGGCTGGTCCCAGTGGGTGGCCCCCACCAGCATGCTGTACGCCAAGCGGTCGCCGTACGCCTGGTGGATGGCACTGCGGACCTTGCCGTCACCGGCGATGTCGACGTAGACCGCTTGGGTCTCGGGGAGCGAGGCGACGTCGTCGTAGGTCACCACGCGGTCGTAGACCCCGAGACCGTCGACGAAGCCGGCGTTGCCGGCCGACGTCAGCCCGATGACCTCCGCCGTGTTCCGCCCGCTGAGCTGGAACGCGGTTCCGATCGCAGTCTTGCTCGAGGCGCTCGAGACCACGACGGCGGCCGCGCCGAAGAGGCCGTTGTCGTCGAGGAGGTCGTCGATGAGGAACGACGTGGCGAAGAGCGGCCAGAGGAGCATCCGGTGGCCCTCGTGCGCGGGATCGTGGATCGGATCGGCGTCGACCCGCAGGTATCGGTTGTACACCCCGGCCATCGGGGCCCGATGCGGCGCGACGTCGGTGAACCCTCGCTCGTCGACTCGTCCGGGCGTCACCGCGACGTGGGTCGACATCGGGAGGTAGCCGTAGACACGGGTGCCTTCGGCGATGGCGCCGTGCCCGGTCGCGACCACCGAGGCGTAGCCCCATACGGGAACGCGTCCCCAGCGGGTGCTGTCGCGAGCCGGAAAGAATGCCCAGTAGCTGAGAGCATCACCGAGCGCGGCGTACGTGATGTTGTTGGACGTGAACGCGAACGCCTCGACGCGTAGCAATGCCTCGCCGGGTTCGACCGCGGTCGGCTCGACGTCGACCACTCGGCACTCGTGCAGGTTCGTGCGGTCGACCTCGAAGTCCATCGGGTCACCCTCGATCTCGGAGGACGCGCTCAGGCCTCGGAGTCGAGCTCGTGGAGGCGTCGCGCCATGCCTCGGAGCAGCGCGTCCCGCATTGCCGGGACGGCGTCGAGCGCGGCCTGGAACCGGTCGCGCTCCAGTACCGCCACCGTGACGGGGACGTCGGCGGTGATGGTCGCGTTTCGGGGCGCGGGATCGAAGAGGGCGAGCTCGCCGAAGTAGTCGCCGGGCTCGAGCTTGGCGACCTCCTTGCCCCGGCGGGTAACGGTCGCGATGCCCATCATGAGCACGAAGAACTCGTCGCCGGGCTCGCCCTCGCGTACGAGCGCGGTTCCCGGGTCGAGCGCCCGCGGCGAGGCGAGAAAGGCGACCGCCCCGACTTCTTCCTGGGAGCACGCCTGGAACATCGGCACCTGGGCGAGGTAGGTCTGGAAGATCGCGCTGTCGTAGCTCATCGTTCCCCTTGTCGTGACCGATCCGTCCGCATAGTAACGGCGCCCCGCCCGCCGGCGTCCCTACCCGGCGGTCGGCTCGCGCCCGGCGGTGAGGTCGAACGCGACGCCCGTGAGGCGCTCCGACACCTCCCAGAGCCGGCGGGCGTCGGCCTCGTCGCGCGCCGCTCTGCTGGTCCCGACCCGCTTGGGATGGCCGCGCTGCTCGAAGAGGCGGTCAGGGCCGAAGTACTCGCCGCCGCGAACGTCGGCCATGGTCGCCGCGTACAGCTGGGGGAGCGCGCCCATGACGTCGCTCTGGGCGACGATCCGGTTGCTCGCCTCGCTGGCGCGCAGCATGAAGCGGCTCCCACTCTGCTCCGGCCCCGCCGCTTGCAGGTGCGTCGCCGCGTAGCCGGGGTGGGCGGCGGTCCCCAGCAGCCCGAGCCCGGCGGCGCGCGCCCGTCGATCGAGCTCGAACGTGAACAGCAGATTCGCCAGCTTCGACTGGCCGTAGGCACGCCATTTGCCGTAACCGCGTTCCCAGTTGAGATCGTCCCAACGCATGCGGCCCATTCGGTGGGCCATCGACGACGTCGTGACGACGCGCGGACCATCCGTATCCATCAACGGGAGCAGCTGGGCGGTGAGCGCGAAGTGGCCCAGGTGGTTGGTCGCGAACTGCGCCTCGAACCCCTGCGCGCTGCGGTTGAGGGGGATCGCCATCACGCCGGCGTTGTTCATGAGCACGTCGAGACGGTCGACCGTGTCGGCCAGGCCGCGCGCACACGACCGCACGGAGTCGAGGTCGGCGAGATCGAGCGCCACCACCGCCGGTTCGGGGCCGGTCGCGGCCGCGCGCACCTGCTCGCGGGCCGCGGCGCCCTTGTCGGGATTACGGCACCCGAGCAGCACGGTGGCACCGGCGCGCGCGAGCGCCTCGGCCGACCGCAGGCCAAGTCCGCTGCTCGCACCCGTCACGAGCACGGTGCGTCCCGACTGGTCGGGGATGTCGGCGGCCGTCCATCCGGTCACGCCGCCACGCTGCCAGGAGCGTGACCGGCGCGCCAGCCCGACCGCGATCTCCTCGATACGGTGGTGACGATGGCGGAGCGCGGCAGGGGCGGGAGGGCATCTCGCGTCCACCGGATCGTGGCGTGCGCGGCCGGCCTCGCGATCGCCGCCGCCTGCACGAGCGGGAGCGGAGACTCGGCGGGCGACGTCGAGCCGGACGGCGAGGCCGTCGGGCGCGGCGACACCTACGAGGCGGTCATCCGCCGCACCGAAGGCGGTGTGCCCCACATCACGGGTGACTCGATGGCCGACGTCGCGTTCGGCCAGGGCTGGGCGAGCGGCGAGGACCGCGCCTGCGACCTCGCCGACCAGGTCGTGAAGATCCGGGGGGAGCGCGCCCGCTCGTTCGGACCGGGCGAGGGCGACGCCAACGTCGACTCCGACATCGCGTGGCGGGCCATCGGCATCTTCGACCGGGCGTCGGCCGACTGGCCGGACGCGTCGCCCGAGGTGGTCGAGCTCCTCACCGCGTTCACCGACGGCTGGAACGCACACCTCGAGGACACCGGCACCGACGACCTGGCCGGCTGGTGCGCGGGCGCGCCGTGGGTACGCCCGATCGAGCCGGTCGAGGTGTACGCCTACGCCCGCTCGGTCGCGTTGAGCGCGAGCAGCGGGGTGCTCGCCGACTTCATCGCCACCGCACAGCCGCCCGCACCATCGGCGGCGCCGCCGGGCAACGAGGCTGCTGCCACCTCGGCCGGCGGTGGGCGGCCCGCCGGTCAGATCGCGTCGAACGGGTGGGCGATCGGCGCCGACCGGTCGGCCGAAGGGGGCGGGTTGCTCCTGGCCAACCCGCACTTCCCGTGGGAGGGCGAGCGGCGGTTCTGGGAGTCCCACCTGACGGTGCCCGGCGAGCTCGACATCTACGGCGCCCAGCTCTCCGGCCTGCCGGGCATCGGGATCGGTTTCACCGAGGAGTTCGGCTGGACCCACACCGTGTCGGCCGGCAATCGGTTCACGGCCTACCGCCTCGAGCTCGTGCCCGGAGCGCCGACGACCTACCGCTACGGCGACGAGCAGCGCGAGATGACGCCCACCGAGATCACCGTCGAGGTGCTGCGCGACGACGGCACGATGGAACCGGTGACCCGCACGCTGTGGGCGAGCCACTACGGCTGGATGATCGACTTCCCCGGCGTGGGATGGACCGAGGAGATCGCGCTCACGTTCCGCGACGCCAATCTCGACAACGACGAGTTCGCCGACCAGTACCTCGGCATGCTCGGCGCCGACGACTTCGACGAGTTCGTCGACGTGCACCGCGAGGTGCAGGGCGTTCCGCTGTTCAACACGATCGCGGTGTCGAAGGACGGACGGGCGTGGTATGCCGACACATCGGCCACACCGAACCTCTCCGACGAGGCGATCGCCGCCTACGAGGACTCGCGCGAGTCGGACGGCTTGGTCGCGCTGGCCGCGGACCAGGGCGCGGTCCTGCTCGATGGATCCGATCCGCGGTTCGAGTGGGTCGACGAGAGCGGCGCGCGCGATCCCGGTTTGGTTCCTTACCGTGACATGCCGGTCGTGGAGCGCGACGACTACGTCTTCAACGCCAACGACTCGTTCTGGGTGCCGCACGCGACCGAGGTGCTCGAGGGCGACTACTCGCTGCTCCATGGGCGCCAACGGACGGCCCGTACGCCTCGCACGCGCGAGAACGCGGTCGTGTTGGACGACACGTCGGCCGACGGCCCCGCGGGCAAAGACGGCGACTTCACGCTCGACGAGCTCGCCGACGCCGCACTGCAGAACCGGGGATACACGTCGAGGGCGCTGCTCGACGAGGTGGTGGCGCGCTGCGAGCCCGCGACCAGCGTCGACGTGCCCGAGCTCGCCGGTGACGACGACGTGCCCGGCCTGCCCGCGGCCGCTGTCGACGTCGCGGCCGCGTGTGACGTGCTCGCGGCCTGGGACGGGGTGTACGACGTCGACCGGGCGGGCCCGCCCGTCTGGCGGGAGATGCTGGTCCAGCTGGAGCCGAGAGACCTGCGCGAAGCGGGGCCGTTGTGGGCCGAGCCCTTCGATCCGGAGCGGCCGATCGAGACACCCGGCGGCCTGACCGTCCCCCCCGCGGGCGGTGCCGACCCGATACTCGAGCTGCTGGCGCGCGCGGTGCAGACGCTCGAGGTCGCGGGCGTGCCCGTGGACGCCCCCCTCGGCGACGTGCAGTTCGCGCTGCGCAACGGCACGAGGGTGCCGATCCACGGCGGCAACGGCTTCGACGGCACGACGAACGTCGTCGGCTTCAGCGGAGCCTCGATCCTCGACCCGGCGCTGGAGGCGGTGGAGCGCGAGCTCGTCACGCCCACGTCGTCGCTGGTGAGGGTGGACGAGCACACCGGCTACCTGATCGCCGGCGGCACCTCGTTCCTGTTGGCGCTGGCGTTCACCGACGATGGTCCCGAGGCCCGCGTCTTCCTGACCTACTCCAATACCGAAGCCCGCGCCGACCCGCAGTACCTCGAAGCCACCGAGCGCTTCTCGGCGAAGCAGTGGCGCACCGTCGCCTGGACCGACGGTCAGATCGACGCCGAAGCGACGGAGACCAAGACCGTCCGCGGCTAGAAGAACACGCTGGGGGTTATCGAGACGCCGCGCGCGCGACCCGTGAACGCGCGCCCCGTCCCGCCTCGAAGGCGTTGTACCGGCGGGTGACCGCAGACGTGGCCGGGACCTTCCTGCGGGCGTGGGCCGCCGCGTAGCGCCGCGCTGCCGGGCGCGCCGGTGCGGTGGCGCCGTCCGCTCCCGCGGGTTCCTCGAGCCCCAGCGCGGTGAGCAGGGCGTGGCGTCGCTCGGGAGTGAGCGCAGCCTCCAGCTGCGCTCGGAGCCGGCCGGTGCCCGCGCCGAGCTGCCGGGCGCCGGCGCGTGACATGAGCGCTGCGACGCGTGACGTCCGGGCGGCGAAGGTGGCGCCATGGCGCGCCGCTACCCCGGCCTGCCGTCCTACTCGCTTCCCCATTCGCATGGTCGCGGCCCGCAGTGAGCGGCGCGGCGGCGCCGCCCGAGCAGCGGCCAGCTGGTCGACCGACGTCTGCGAGTACGCGAGGCCACCGGCCAGGACCGTGAGTGTGGCCACGAGGAACACGATGTAGAGCGCGACCAGCACCGCTGGTCGATCGCCCCCACTCGAGATCCGGTTGGCGATCAGCAATGCGCCGACGCCGACACCTGCCGCCGCGCAGACCACACCACCGATGAGATACCGTGCCATGGCCTCACCGTACCGACGAAGCGCCGTCGGCAAACCTCGAATCAGGTGCGGCTCGGGCAGGCCTCGACCAGCGTGGTGTAGGGATTTTCGGCCGATCCACCGTTCGGACGGATCTCGAAGTGCGTGTGCGTGCCCTGGGCGTTGCCGCTGTCGCCCGTGTAGCCGATCACGTCACCGGCGGTGACCATGCGCGGCGGGCCGGCGTACCCGTCGAGGTGTGCGTACACGTAGCGCGTCGCGTCTTTGCCGGTGAGCCAGATGGTGTTCCCGCCAGCCGGGTCGAACCGGTGGACGATCGTGCCGTCGACGACGGCGACGTTGGTGCGACCGCGGGGAGCGAAGACGTCGACTCCCTCGTGCGTACGGCCGCCCGCTCGCGCCTCGCCGAAGTCGTTCCGGAACCCGACGGTGCCTGTCACCGGGCAGGGGATGTCGTCCGCGCCGGTCGGCGGCGCGGGTAGGACGCAGCCGGCGGCGACTGCGGTCATGGCGACGAGCAGGAGCGCGCGCCGAGAGGGGCTTCGGAGCAACGAGATCTGCCCGAGCGTAGGCGCGGGTCGGACCCCGGTCGAGGAACCGGCCTACCTGGTGGAGACCGAGCCGCTCCGGTCGGGAAGGATGCCCATCGCGCTCACGAGCGCCGTGTGACCGGCCTTCTTGAGCGCTTCGCGTGCCGCCCGGCTCCGCCTCGTGGTGAACGCCCGCCGCAGCGTGTTGGTGTCGACATTCGGATGGTGCGACGCGGCGCGCTGCCCCGACGGCGTGTGCTCGGCTGCCGGCGCGGCGTCGGCCTCCTCGAAGGGCGCGCAGTGCCCTCGCAACGCGGCGTTGCGTGCCTTCGCCGCCGCAGTCGCCTTCTCGAGCGCGTCACGCGTGGTGCGGTACTCAGCGGGCATGAACGTGCGCCGCCGTTCCTCACCTCTCCGATGACGCAACACCGCGCGCCGACTCGAGGGCGCGTGCGCGTGTTCGGACACGACTGGTGGTTGTTCGAGAGGGAGTCCGAGCGAGTCGAGTGCGTCACGACTCACGCGCCTGAGCGCCTCGAAGGCACGCCGGCGACCCTCGCCCGTGAGCGCGAGCCGAATTCGCGCAACCCCCGCCCGCGTCGTTCGCCCGATGCGGGCCAGGCCGGCGCGCACGGCGAGGAGCACCCGCCGGCCCAGTCGCTTGCGCGGGCCCTGCGACCACGACTCGCGCGTGGCCCATACACCCTGCACCCACTGCTCGGAGGTGAAGACCGCGCCGGCCAGGAGCGTGAACGTGCCGAGGAGGAAGACGACGAACAGCACCGACACCACGCCGTGATGGGAGATCAGCTGGGCCAGCACCAGCGACGCCACGCTGACGCACGCGGCGGCGCCGACGACGCCGGCGAGTCTGCTACCTGCCACGCCGCGATGCTACCGACCCTGCTGGCCAGGGGAAACGCGCGTTTTCCCCAGCCCCGGGCACTGGTTGCACGGCGCGGGCAAAATGTTCGGCGGTGAGGCATCAATCGGGGGGCGTCAGGGTGCGCACGTGGGCGGCGGCGCTGCTGGGTGCCGCCATCGGCCTCGCCGGCCTCGCCGGCTGCAGCGATGGCGGCGACGGCGACCCGGGCGCCGCCGCCGAGCAGGTCGAGCTGGCGGGCGACCTCGCGGTCGAGGCCGATCGTCCCGGCACCTGCGACGCCCTCGATCCGACCCACTGTCTCCTGCCGTTCCCGAGCGACTTCTTCACCGTCGCCGATGCAGACACCCCGACCGGCCGGCGGGTGCGCTTCCGCGCGGCGGCGATGCCGGCCAACGCCGACGGTGTGCGCATCGACCCGACCGAGTGGAACCGTAACGACGGTTTCAGCCCCGGCCCGAAGATCATGACCGCCGTGCCGGGCCTCGATCCGGCGGCGTCGGGCGTGCCTCCCGTCACCGACATCGGGGCGTCGCTCGAGCCCGACTCGGCCGTCGTCCTCGTCGACACCGAGACCGGCGAGCGCGTGCCGTTGTGGGCCGAGCTCGACGCGAGCGTGCCCGCCGACGACGCCCAGATCCTGATCGTGCGGCCCGCCACCAGCCTGGTGGAGGGACACCGTCACGTTGTCGCGCTGCGCGGCTTCGTCGACGGCGGCGGCGAGGCCATCCCGCCCGGCGACGCGTTCCGCGCCTACCGCGAGCGCCTCGACACCGGGAACGACGAGCTCGAAGCGCGCCGGCCCGCGATGGAGAGGGTGTTCGCCGACCTCGAAGACGCCGGGATCGAGCGCGACGACCTGTGGCTGGCGTGGGACTTCACCGTCGCCAGCCGGGAGTCACTGTCGGAACGCCTCCTGCACATGCGCGACGACGCCTTCGAAGCGCTCGCCGACGGCGCGCCCGAGTTCACCGTCGATGCGGTCGAAGAGGCGGGCCCGGCGCGTGTCGTGCGCGGCTCCTACGAGGTGCCGAGCTACCTCACCGGCGACGGCGGCCCCGGCGCCCACCTGAACAACGGCGAGGGCGACGACGACCCCCTGCCCGAGCGCAACGGCACCGTCACAGCCAACTTCGTGTGCACGGTGCCGACGGCCGCCACCGGCGACGAGCCCGCCCGCTGGGGCCTGTTCGGGCACGGCCTCCTCGGCAGCGCCGAGCAGACCGTCGACATCGGGCTGCTCGCCGCCAACGTGAACGCGGGCTTCTGCGGCACCGACTGGATCGGGATGAGCGAGGGCGACCTCGAGTTCCTGGCCGGAGCGATCCAGGAGCTCACGTTGTGGCGGGCGGTGCCCGACCGGCTCCAGCAGTCCCACCTCAACTTCCTCGTGCTCGGCCGGCTCCTCCGCGCCGACGACGGTCTCGTGAGCGACCCCGCGTTCCAGGACGCCACCGGTCAGGGGGTCGTCGACGAGTCGCAGATCTTCTTCGTCGGTGGCAGCCAGGGTGGCATCCTCGGCGGCGCGACCAGCGCGGTCGCCACCGATTGGGAGCGCGCGTTCCTCGCCGTACCCGGCATCAACTACTCGCTCCTGCTCGACCGCAGTGACCAGTTCGCTCCGTTCGCGCCCGTCCTGGCCGACGGCTACCCCGATGCCGTCGACCGCACGGTGCTGCTCGGGGTCATCCAGATGCTGTGGGACCGGGGCGAGAACAACGCCTACGCCCAGCACCTCACCCGCGATCCCTACGACGGCACGCGCGCCAAGAAGGTCCTGCTGTTCGAGGCGTTCGGCGACTTCCAGGTCGCCAACGTGTCGACCGAGGTGCTCGCCCGCACCATTGGCGCCCGCATCCGCGAGCCCGCGCTCGCGCCCGGACGATCCACCGCGGTGGAGCCCTTCTTCGGCATCGATCCCGTACCCGAGCTGCCCTTCGACGGCAGCGCGCTCGTCGTGTGGGACTACGGCACGCCCGCCCCGCCGGTCGAGAACGTGGCGCCGTCGGAGGGTTCCGATCCGCACGGGCTCATCACGACGACGATCCCGGCCGTGCTCATGGCTTCGGACTTCCTCCAGACCGACGGCGTGCTCACCGATCCCTGCGACGCCCAGCCCTGCCGGTCGTGACGCCGGGTTCGCTAGGCGCCGCCGGTGTCGGTGGCGGGGGACAGGTCCTGCATCTGCCCCGTCAGCCGCTCGCGGCGGGCGTCGCCTTGCTCCGGGTCGAAGAACCACATGAGGGCAGCACCGGCCGCGAACCAGGTCAGTCGCGAGCGGAGCGCCCACCAGAGAACACGAAATAGCAGCATTCAGCACACCTCCGGCCTTGTCACTACCCGGGTAGCGCCGTTTCGACGCCGGGATCCGTTCCCGTGGGTAGGTTCGCGCGCGACGACCGCGAGCAGGAGGACAACCATGGCTGTGCGCAGCGCCGACGCGCAATGGGAGGGATCGCTCCAGGACGGGACCGGCACGATGCGTTTGGGGAGCGGCGCGTTCGAGGGCCGCTACTCGTTCGCTTCCCGCTTCGAGGACGGGCCCGGCACGAATCCCGAAGAGCTCATCGGCGCTGCCCACGCCGGTTGTTTCTCGATGGCGCTGTCGGGCGCGTTGTCACGGGCCGACCACCCGCCGACTCGCATCCAGACGAGCGCTCGGGTGCACATCGAGCGCGGCGACGACGGCTTCAGCATCACCCGCATCGAGCTCGCCACGCGGGCGGAGGTCCCCGGCCTCGACGAGCAGGCGTTCCGGGATCAGGCCGAGACCGCCAAGGCCACCTGTCCCGTGTCCAAGGCCCTGGCCGGCACCGAGATCACCCTCGACGCCACGCTCGTGTGACGGGTCACGTCGCGTGACCGATCCCACTCGGGTAGTCGCGCGGCGTTGCGTCGCCTTCGTGATCGACGGCCTGGTGGTCGTGCTCGTGCTGTGGGTCTCCGCCCAGGCGTCAGGCGACTTCGTCGACGCGTCGGGCGACTGCCCGGCTCGCGTGCCCGCCGGCGATGCCTGTGTCGAGTGGAACGACCAGGCGTACGTGATCGACGGGGCCGCAGTCTGGCGGTTCGCGCTCACGCTGGTCGTGCTGCTGGTCCTCGTGCTCGGTGTGACGCGCTGGCGGATGGGCGCGTCCCTCGGCAAGGCCCTGCTCGGGATCCGAGTGGTCGACGCCCGCGGGCATCCCGCCGGCATCTGGCGCGGCGCCGTGCGCACCGCCGCGCTGGTCGTCGACCTGATCGCACTGCTCCTGCCGATCGGACTGTGGCTGGCACTGCTCACGCCCGGGCATCGGCGCGTGGGCGACTTCCTCGCCGGCACGTTCGTCGTACGCAAGGGCTGAGGTGTCAGACGACGGTCAGCGCCGCGCCGCGGGTGACACCGGCGTCAGCGAAGGGGCACACTGGGGCGGTGACCACGATCATCGACTCCGACCAGCACCTCTACGAGTCGCGTACCACGTGGCTCGACCACATCGACCCGGGGTTGCGCGACGAGGCGCTGCGCATCGAGGACGACGACCTCGGCTACGCCTGGGTCCTCTGGCGCGACCGGCGCCTCGGCATCGCCGACGTGCAGCTGCCCGGTGACACCGCCCGCATCGGCCGTCACCGGCAACGCCAGCGGGCGGGGGAGCGCGCCGAGTACTCCTACGACGAGCTGCTCCCCGACGACTACTGGGAGCCGCGGGCGCGGGCCCGGCGTCTCGACGACTTCGGCGTCGACGAGGCGGTGCTGTTCCCGAACTACGGGCTGCTGTGGGAGCGGCGCCTCTCCGAGTCGTTGCCCGCGCTGACGGCCAACATGGCGGCGTGGAATCGCTGGGCTACGACGGTCGTCGCCGAGGGCGACCGGCGCCTGCATCCGGTGGCGCACCTGACGCTGCGCGACCCCGACTGGCTCGTCGCCGAGCTCGAGTCGCTGGCGGCGGCGGGTGTGCGCCTGGCGATGATCGCTCCCACGCTGGTCGACGGCCGGCCGCTGTCGCACCCCGACCACGATCGCATCTGGTCGGCGTTCGTCGACCACGGGATCACGCCCTGCTTCCACGTCGCCGACCAACCCCGCGTGTTCGGCGACGGGTGGTACACCGATCCCGACGACGCGTTCGTGCCCGCGGTCGAGTCGGTGTTCCTGTGGACGCCGCCGGCCCTGGCCGTCACCGACCTCATCGCCAACGGCACCCTGGCCAAGCACCCCGATCTGCGCATCGGCATCGTGGAGCTGTCGTCGATCTGGGTGCCGATGTACCTGATGATGCTCGACGGCGGTCTCGACTTCGTCGCCACCCTGAACGGCGCACCGCTGTGCGAGCTCGAGCTGAAGCCGAGCGAGTACTTCCGCCGCCAGGTGCGGGTCTCGTCGTTCTCCTACGAGCAACCCGAGCGCCTGCGAGCGAAGTCGGACGCGCTCTACATGTGCTGCTCCGACTACCCGCATTCGGAAGGCACGGCCACGCCGATCACCGACTACGAGAAGGTGGACGCCACGCTCGGGTCCGACCCTTCGCTGTTCCACTCCAACGTCGCATTTCTGCTCGGCGCCCAGGCCCGGTAGGGTCGCCGGCGTGTCCGACCCCGACCCGACCCGAGCGGTGCTCGAAACCTGGGACGGCGTCGCCCCCGCGTGGGAGCGGAATCGCCAGTGGGTCTTCGAGGGGTTCCGGCCGGTGTCGGAGTGGCTCGTCGACCGGGTCGACCCCCAGCCCGGTCAGACCGTCCTCGAGCTGGCCGCCGGCCCCGGCGAGACCGGCTTCCTCGCCGCCGAGCGCGTCGGCCCGTCGGGCCGCCTCATCTCCTCCGACCTGGCGCCCACCATGGTCGAAGCCGCCCGTCGGGGCGCCGAGGAGCGTGGCCTCGGCAACGTCGAGTGCCGCGTGATCGACGCCCAGCAGATGGACCTGCCCGACGCCAGCGTCGACGGCGTGATCTCCCGGCTCGGGTTCATGCTCGTGCCCGACCCGGCGCGGGCGCTCGGCGAGACCCGGCGCGTCCTCCGGCCCGGCGGCAAGCTGGCGTACGCGGTCATCGGGCCGCCCGATCGCAACCCCTGGATGGGGTTGATGATGGGAGCGATCGTCCAGAGCGGGCACCCGCCGCCCGGTGATCCGTTCGCGCCCGGCGGACCGTTCTCCCTGTCGGCACCCGAGCGCAACCGGGAGCTGGCGGCCGGGGCCGACTACAGCGACGTCGAGGTCGACGAGATCGCCGGCGCGATGCACTTCGCCGACGCCGACGACTACTTTGCCCTGGTGGGCGCGCTCGCGGGTCCGGTCACCGCGCTCCTGGCGTCGTTCTCCGCCGACGAGGTCGACGCCATCCGCGCGTCGCTCGCACCGATGCTGGCTCCGTTCCGGTCGGGCGACGGGTACGACGTACCGACGCTCGTGCTCGGCGTCACCGCGACGTAGCCACGGTCGCGACGGCGGCGAGCCCTTCACCGCCGAGGGGCGGGTTCAAGGCGTCGCGACCGTCACCTCGACGGGAAGGCGGCGGGGGCCGATCTCGAAGAACGTCGGCACGTTCTCGAACTCGTAGCCGGGGGCGAGGCGCACCGAGCCGGGCGGGAAGCGATCGAGGAGCGCGGCGATGCCGATGCGGGCGACGACCCTCGCCAGCGCCGCGCCGGGGCAGACGTGGGGCCCGTACCCGAAGGTGAGGTGCTGGTCGGCGTTGGCGCGGTCGACGCGGAAGGCGTCGGCGTCGTCGAAGATGCGCTCGTCGCGATTGGCCGATCCCGTGCCCACGATCACGCGCTCGCCCGTCCGCACCGGGGTGTCGCCGATCGCGGTGTCGCGCACGCAGCCACGGGCGACGAAGAGCACCGGCGGCGCGATCCGGAGGCTCTCCTCGATGGCCCGGTCGAGCGCGGCACGTTCGCCGCGCACGGCGTCCTCGAGACCCGGCACCGTCAGCAGTTCGTAGACGAGGTTGCCGAGCAGCTGGCTCGTGGTCGTGAGACCGCCGGTGATCAGGTTGCGGGTCAGGGCGCGGAGCTGCCGGCGGGTCAGGTGCGCGCCGTCGACCTCGAGGCGGACGAGGCGGGTGAGGACGTCGTCGGGTACTTCGTCGTCCCGGGCCAGCTCGTCGACCCGGCGGTCGACCTTGTCGTCGATGTAGCCGGCGAAGTCGGGGAAGGCGCCCACGAAACCCTCGCCGCGGTCGGTGCGGTTCGTGCGCGGGAACGCGCTCTCCATCAGCTCCTTGGCCCACGACGCGATCATGTCGGCGTCCGCGGGCGGGAACCCGAGCAGGTGGACGGTGACCCGGTTGGGAAGCGGGACGGTGAACGCGGTCACGAGATCGGCGGTCCCGGTCTCGGGCATGGCGTCGAGCAGCGCGGCTGCGGTGTCGCGGATGAACGGCTCCGCGCCGTGCACGACCTTGGGGGTGAGCGCGGTCACCATGACGCGCCGCACCACGCTGTGCCGGGGCGGGTCGAGCTCACCGAGAATGCGGTCCTCGAACGGGATCTCGACGCCCGGCGCCTTCATTCCTGACGCGTTCGAGAACGCATCCGTGTCGCGCAGCGTCGCCGTGCACTCGGCGTGGTGGCAGACGTAGTGCATGCCGCCGGTGAGCGCGGCGACCGGTCCGGCGCGGCGCAGCTCCGCCAGTAGCGGCCAGGCGCGCTGGGCCTGACCGGGATCGAAGGGATCGAACGCGTGCGTCACCGCGGGCGTCAGGTTGCCCGGCCGGAGGAGCGGCGGCAACCTTGGGCGTGGCAACCGCCGATCTGCTCGAGACCGCGTGCGCCCGAACCGGGTTGGACGACTTCGGTCACGAGACGTTCCTCCCCGGCCTCGACCGGCTCGTCGACGGCCTCTCGACCGAGGCCAGGCTCAACGAGCTCGGCCGGGCCGTCGCACCCGAGGGCTTGCTCGGCCACCTCGCCAACCGGCTCCAGATCGTCGATTGGCACCGTCGCCACCCCGAGATGGGTGAGGGTGAGATCGCCGCGCCGCTGTTCCTCATCGGCATGGGTCGCACCGGTACGACGATCCTCCACGACTTGCTCGGCCGGGACCCGCGCCATCGCATCCCACGCACCTGGGAGGTCGACGAGCCGTGCCCGCCCCCCGAGGCCGCCGGCGCCGACACCGATCCCCGCATCGCCACGTCGCAGGCCCGCATCGACCTCGCCTACGAGGCGCGGCCCCAGATGCGGGCGATGCACCCGATGGGCGCCCGGAGGGGCCAGGAGTGCATCCTCATGACCGGCAGTGAGTTCGCGAGCGGCATTTTCCTGAGCCAGTACCGCCTGCCGTCCTACTTCCGGTGGCTGATCCACGAGGCCGACATGGCGCCGGCGTACCGCTGGCACCGGTGCTTCCTCCAACTCCTCCAGTGGCGCGATCCCGGGGAGCGCTGGGTCCTGAAGTCGGGCGCCCACCTCTGGGCGTTGCCGGCGCTGGCGGCCGAATACCCCGACGCGCTGTTCGTCCAGACTCACCGCGACCCGCGGCGCGTGATCGCGTCGCTGTCGTCGCTGTTCGCCGCGGTACAGGCGGTCAGCAGTGACGACGCCTCGATGCCGGGGGTGGCGACCGACTGGGCCGAGCCCGTCGTCGACGCCCTCGACCGTTCGGTCACCGCCCGCGAAGACGGCACCGTTCCCGCCGACCGGGTTCTCGACGTGCGCTACGACGAGTTCATGGCCGACCCGTTCGCGACGATCCGATCGATCTACACGCATCTCGACGCCGAGCTCGACTCCGAGACGGAGACGCGGATGCGCGCCTTCCTCGCCGCGAACCGGGCCGACGCCCACGGAACGCACCGGTACTCGTTCGCCGATACCGGTCTCGACGCCGGTGAGGTGGGGGAGAAGGCGGCCCGCTACACCGACTACTTCGACGTGGGGCCCGAGCCGTGAGGCGGGCGCAAGTCGGAGCGGGCGGGGTTCACCGACGCCACGGGGCGCGATGGTCGCGGGGCGGCTGCGGGAGGCCGCGGAAGTCCATGAACCCGGTCTCGATCGGCGTGGGTGCATGGTGGTTCGTGCGCGCGGAGTCTGACGCCAGGTCTTGACCGCACGACTGGCAGATGGGGGATTCGTTCTGGACGCGTACTTCCACATGGCCTCCTGGTGAAGGGTCGCTCGTCGGACGAAGCCCCGGGGGGCGGACGCGCCTCCCCGGGTGCGCGGAGCCGGCGCGTGGCCGCGCTCCTTGCCTTACTGGGCCTTACTTGCTCCTGGCGACGGACTTCGGAGCAACGCGGGCATCGCGGTCGAGCCGGGAGCGCTCGTAGAGCTCTCGCAACGCCTGAACCTGGCGCGAGAAGACGGCCGCGCTGTCACGGTCGGCGGGTCGACGGCTGATCCAGCGGTTCGGGTCTGCACGCATGTGGCCTCCTTCGTAGGCGGAGGCCGATGGTGGCGAAGTCCCTGCTCACGCGGCTTGGTCAGCAACCGTCCAGCGGCCACCGTACACCCGTTTGCTCCCGTCCGAATCATCGGGCGCGAGGCGGCTCAACCGGGTGTACGGTGCGGTCACGATCACTTGGTAGGGACGCCTCGTTTGGCGAACGACCGCACCTCCGTCGTTCGTGCGCAGGCCCGACGCCTCTCCCGAGCACGATGAGAGGAGAGAGCGTGCCCACCATGTTCCCGTCAGACGTGACCCCGCCAGGGGCCGTCGATTCGGCTGTCCCTTCGTGGTTCTCCCCCCGCGGCGGGGGCGAGGAGCACGCCCAACGTGTCGCTCGGCGCAGCATCGAGCTCGCGACCCGATCCGGCAGCGACGAGATCGGCGAAGTTGCGCTCGAGCTCATGCGAGCGGGCGACCACGACCCCGCGATGCTCCAGCATGCCCTGACCCTGTGCCGGTCCCTGTCTCGGGATGATCCGACCGACCAGGGCGTGAAGCGGGCGATCCGACTCCTCCAGCGCGTCACGACGTTCCTCGGTGTCCCCCCGCACCTCTTCGATGCGCGCAAAGATGTGACCGCCGTCGTCAGGTGAGCGGCAGATCCGGGGAGGACCGATGGCCGACAAGTCGCCGCATCGCTCGAAGGACAAGAAGCGAGGCAAGTCGCTGATCGAGAAGCGGATGGCCAAGCGCCAGAAGCGCGCCGAGCGCAGCGCTGCCGACCGGGCCCGCGATCGCCTCGACGGGCAGTAACGCAGGACGAGTCAGCCAGTGGTCGTGGGCATCGCCTGCGCACACACGATCTGTCGCAGCTCCTCGACGGCCCGGCACACCGCGTCGAGCTTGCCCTCGATCGCCTCCAGACGGTCGTCGCCGCGGTCGGTCGCAGGCGAACCGTTCGCCTTGGCCTGTTTCTTGAGCTGCTGGTAGCAGGCACGCAGTGTCCGGCCGCTGTCGCGTTCCTCGGCGATGTAGCGGCCGAGGAGCTCGCCGGTGCGGATGTCGATCGAGTGGTCCTCGAAGAACTTGTCGAAGATGTCGGGCTTGGTGCCGGTGTCGATGCGGTGCAGGCCGAGCGCCTTCATCTTCTCCAGGTCGCTGCATTCCGACGAGCCCGCGATCTCGAGCCGCCGGGCGTGCTCGGGGTCGTCCTTCCAGCGCACCTCGAAGCCCAGCTCGTCGAGGCGCTTGGCGAAGCTCATGCCGTGCTCGCCCTCGCGAGCCGCGACCGTGCGCAACACCGCGGCCACCTCGGGACTGGGCGTGACCGCGATCCAGGCGTTCAGGTACTCGTGGGCTCGCGCCTCGGCGACGGCGATGGCGTTGAGGAGCCCGAGGTAGCTGGGCTTGTCGGACATGATGCGGCCTCCCTTCCTTTCTTCCTTGTCAGCTGGCGCAGACGGCCGCGCGGCTCGAGATGCCGATCGACCGGCGGCCTTCGCGGATCGGGTTCAGATCGCGGCCGTTGGTGAGGTAGCAGAACGAGAGCCCGCTCTCCGGGTCGGCCCACGCGACCTGACCGCCGGCCCCGTTGTGGCCGAACGTCCGGGCCGACTGCGTGTGGCCGAAGCCGCGCCGGTTCGCGTTCCCGTCGTCGCCCGCGATCACCACGCCGAGGCCGCGGTTCGCCGTCACCCCGAGCAGCGGGGCGGGGAAGGAGTTGCGCACCCGACCGGTCGCGTCGGCGAGCAGGTCGCGGTCCCACAACCCGCCCGGGTCGTGGAGCAGCGCCTGGTAGAAGAGGGCGACGGTGGCTGCGGTGGCGATGCCGCCACCGCCGGGCACGCCGACGGCGCGCACGTCGGGACGGTTGAACGACAGCAACGCCTCGTCGGTGACCTCGGTGATCGGGAGCTCGCGCACACCGAAGATCGCCTCGAGCTCCTCGGGCGTCGCCGGCTCGCCGCACAGTGCGAGCTCGGCGATGTCGGCCCGGTCGTCGGGCGCGATGCCGAGCACGCGGGGAAGGCCGAGCGCGCCGGTCACGCGCTCGTGGACGAAGTCGCGGTAATCGCGACCCGACACCCGCTCGATCAACTCGGCGAGCACCCAGTGCGCGCTGGTCGGGTGGTACTCGTGGGCGGTGCCGGGCTCCCAGTTGAGCCGCCAGCGGGCGAAGGCTTCGAGCCGCCGGTCGCGCTCGGCCCAACCGGGCGGTCCCAGCGGGGCGCGCGGGAAGCCGGAGGTGTGCAACATCACCTGCTCGACGGTGATCACGTGCTTGCCGTTGGTCGCGAACTCGGGGATATAGTCGGCGACGCGTCGGGTGACGTCGAGGGCCCTTTCGCCGATGAGGAGCCAGGCGGCGCTGGCGACGAACGCCTTCGTCGCCGAGAAGATCACGTAGCGGCTGTCGGGGCCGGCGGCTCCGAGGGTGTCGAAGGCGGCGAGCCCACCGTCACGCGCCAGCGCGAACTGGCAGGAGGGCAGCAGGCCGGAGTCGACCTCGCGTCCGACCCGGGTGCGAAGGGCGTCGAGCCGCTCGACGTCGATGCCGAGCGACGCGGGATCGATGACCGGCGTCACGGTCATGGCCGCACGCTAGACCGGTCGAGGGGCGGCACGCCTACGGCCGCGCCGGGCACACTGGTGTCGTTCCCGAGATCGGCTGGGTGATCGATGGAAGAAGCGTGGCTCGAGGAGCTCGCGCTCGAGGAGTGCGTGGAGTTGCTCCGCCGCGAGGCGGTCGGCCGAATTGCGGTGGTGATCGACGAGTTCCCCGTGGTGCTGCCGGTGAACTACCGGCTCGTCGAGGTCGGCGGGCTGACGTGGGTGGCCCTCCGCGCCCGGCCGGGCAGCGTGATCGAGCGCGCCCCGATGAACGTGGCGTTCGAGATCGACGGCATCGACCCGGCCCACCAGCAAGCGTGGTCGGTGCTGGTGCGGGGCACGTTGCACCACATCGATCCCGATGCGGCCGGGTTTCGTGAGCGTTTCGATCCTGAGCCGTGGCTCGTCGCCGAGCGCGACGCCTGGCTGCGGATCGAGCCGTTTGCCATCTCGGGTCGCCGGCTGCACGCGTCGGAGTCGGAGTGGGCGTTCCACACGCGGGCGTATCTGTGATTCCTCACGGGCGAAACGGCGCGAGCAGCGCGAACCGCCCGCGTACGAGGGTTGGCGAGCGAATCTCGGGGTAGAGGCACCACGCACGCAGCCGACCTACGCCAAGGAGTACCACGATGACAACCGCTGACAGCCCGACCGCGGGAGAGCGAACGCGTGCGAGGGCAGCCGGCCCGCGCGGATTCGTCGCGGGGGAGACCGAGGCCCGCCCCGGTCTCCTGACGAGCGAGTTCATGCTCACGATCCTCACCGCGGTCACCCTCGTGGTCGCCGGTTACATCTCCGACACCTTTCCCCAGCGTCTGGCGTGGATGCTCTTCGCCGGAGTGATCGCCGCCTACATCCTGAGCCGAGGCATCGCCAAGGCCGGTTCGAAGGAGGGGCCCTTCATCGGGCAGCTCGGCAGTCGCGATCGAAGCTGACCGACGACTCAGGCCGCGAGGAAGTCGAGGATCTCCGGCAGGGCTGTGCGGTCCTGGGCGAAGAACGCGTGCCCACCCTCGTAGACGCGCAGCTCGGCTCCGGGGACGCGCCCGACGATCGCCTCGCTGTTCGTGACGGGTGCGATGCCGTCGTACCGTCCGCAGGCGACGAGGGTCGGGCACGCGATCGCCGGTAGACGGTCCCACACGTCGTGGTCGCGGCGGGCGCCGAGCTGCTCCGCCGCGCCCCGGAGCTGCTCGTCGGTCTTCTCCCCGCCCGCGCGCGCGGCCATCACGTCCGCCAGCATCCGGTCGCCCGCGTGCGCGGCCAGCCACTCCGGCGTGAACCGGATGTCGAGGAGGCGCGGGCCGACCGCGGCACGCTCGTCCTCGGGGAGCGCGGCCAGCTCGTGGAGCGGGTACGACGCCCCGCCGTCGCCGCCGGGCGACGTGCACGCGAGCGCGAGACGTTCCACGCGTTCGGGCCAGGTCACGGCGAGCTCCTGGGCCACCATGCCGCCGAAGCTCACGCCGACGACGCGGCATCTGTCCCAGCCCTCGTGGTCGAGGAGCGCGGCGGCGTCGGCGGCGTAGTCGGCCATGGTGTACGGCCCCGCCGGGATCGACGTGCGCCCGAGGCCGCGCTGGTCGTGGGCGATGGCATCGAAGCGGTCGAAGAACGGCTCGATGAGGAGCGCGCTGGTCGCGAGCGTCGCACCCGACCCGTTCAGGAAGAGGAGGCGCGGTCCCTGCCCACGCCGTTCGTAGTAGATGTCGATTCCGTTCGCGGCGAAGGTCGGCACTTCCTCAGCGTAGGGGCACCTGCCATCATCAGTGGTCCGCAGACGACGAAGGGCGAGGCATGACGGGCGTCGCTGACGTGGTGGTGGTCGGAGGGGGAATCGGTGGCGCGTCGCTGGCGTGTGCGCTCGCGCGCGCGGGCGTGGGTGTCACGGTGCTCGAGGCGACCACCGAATACGAAGACCGGGTCCGCGGCGAGACGATGACGCCCTGGGGGGTGAAGGAGGCCCGCGACCTCGGTGTGGAAGAGGTTCTGCTCGACGCCGGGGCGCACGTCACCTCATTGTGGAAGCAGTACGCCGAGGGCGGCGATGCGGCCGAGATACCGCTCGCCATGATGGTGTCCGGTATTCGCGGGACCCTCAACCTTCGCCACCCGGTCGCATGCCAGGCGCTCGTCGACGCGGCGGCAGAGGCCGGTGCGACCGTGGTGCGAGGCGTGCGGAACGTGAGCCTGGCCGGCGACGGTTCGACGACGGTGTCGTATGCCACGAACGGCAATACCCACGAGGTGAGCACGTCTCTCGTCGTGGGCGCCGACGGACGGAACTCGACCGTCCGCAAGCAGGCTGCGATCACGCTCGAGCGCCAGCCTGCGATCACCCACATCGCCGGCCTCCTCGTCGACGGGCTCGACGGCGTTCCCGACGACCACGACGCCCTCTCCGACGCCGGCGAGCTCTTCTTCCTGCTGTTCCACCAGGGCGGTGGCCGCGCCCGGGTCTACATCTGCCCGGGGCTCTCGGGAAGGCATCGCTTCTCGGGCCCTCAGGGCACGGAGCGCTTCCTCGCCGCGTGCGCGCAGGCGTCATACCCGTGGAGCGAGCAGGTGGCGGCGGGGACGCCGGCCGGTCCGTGCGCGACCTACCCGGGCGACGACACGTGGACCGATGCGCCCTACGCGGAGGCTGTCGTGCTGATCGGCGACGCTGCCGGCCACAACGACCCGATCATCGGGCAAGGCCTCTCGATCGCGCTACGCGATGCCCGCATGGTGCGAGACCTCGTCCTCGACGGCGCGCGTGAACCGGCGGCGTTCACGCCCTATGGGGAGGAGCGATTCGCCCGCATGAAGCGGCTCCGTTTCGTCGCCGACGTGCTCGCGGTCACGCAGGCCGAGGATGCCGACAACACCGCGGCGCGCCGCGCATTCGTCGCCGAGAGGATGGCGGCAATGGACCCCGAGATCCTCTCGCTGCTCGTCGGCGTCCTCGCCGGTCCCGAGACACTTCCCGACGAGCTGCTCGACCCCGGTCTGCTCGACCGCATCCGAGCCGCGTGAGCGCGACCGTCAGTCGGCGAAGACGTCCCGGGTGAGCTGGGTGAAGAAGGTGTGGTCGTGGCCCTTGTTCGGGTCGTTGGAGTTGTATTGCGTCTTCGCGGCCCCGTCCGGGACGTGCTCTTCGGAGTAGATGGCTCCGACCGGGCACACGTCGGGCTCGTAGCACGCGGTACACGACGTGCACTCGTCGGTGTTCACGTAGAGGATGCTGTCTCCGAAGATGTCGATCGCGGCCGGGTTCGGCTGGTGCGTGTTCTCGGTGACGCCGCTCCCGGCCTCGAGCTCGGAGAACAGCGCATTCTTCGCCGGGTCGAACTCGTAGATGCACTGCACCGGGCACACGTCGACGCACGCACGGTCCTTCACGTCGATGCACGCTTCGGTGATGATCGCGAGACCAGACATCCGACTCTTCTCCTACCCACCCCAACCGGCCGTATGCCTCGGCGAGCCGGTAACGTGCGCAGCGCATGGCGCGCCAGCATGTCGTCGTCGACGGCTCCAACCTCGCGACGGAGGGGCGCACCCTTCCGAGCCTCGCCCAGCTCACCGAGGCCGTCGACGCGTTCGTGACCGAGCACTCGGGCGTGACGGTCACGGTCGTCGTCGACGCGTCGTTCCCGCACCGCGTCGACCCGTCGGAGCGCGAGGTCTTCGAGTCGTTGGAGACGAGCGGCAATGTGGTCTCGCCGCCCGCAGGTGCCGTCGGGCGGGGCGACGGGTTCCTCCTCCAGATCGCCGACCGCACCGGCGGTGCCGTTCTCTCCAACGACTCGTTCCAGGAGTTCCACGGCACGTACAGCTGGCTCTTCGACACGGGCCGGCTGATCGGGGCGAAGCCGGTCCCGGGAGTCGGGTGGATCTTCTCCCTCCGCACCCCGGTGCGAGGCGAACGGAGCCGCCAGGCGGTGCGGGAGGCCGAGCGCCCGCCGAAGACGCCGCGTGTCGTCGCCGACGCGATCAAAGAGGCGTCCGCCGACGCCCTCGAGCCCGACACGCCCAAGCGGCGGCGGCGCCGGCGCACCAAGGCGGAGCCACCGGGCGCGGTGAACGACCCCGACCCGTTCGTGCGGTTCGTGGCCGGGCATCCGCCTGGGAGCGAAGTGCAAGGTCGAGTCGATGCGTATGCGTCGCACGGCGC
>JBOGFJ010000302.1:0-7721 GCA_050743385.1 Acidimicrobiia bacterium | reverse complement strand
GCCGTGAGCCGGGCGATCGCGTAGTCGCTGCACGGCTCCGGCATGGTGGCCTCGGTGACGCTCGCGCCCGGAGCGAGCGCGGCACCGTACACGTGCATCGTCGACACGTAGACCACCCGCTTGACGCCCATCGCGACGCAGCTGTGCGCGACGTGCCGAGCCGCCACGATCGTGCTCGTCAGCGCGCGCTCGGGATCGTCGACCACCCGAGCCTCGTTGGCACCGGCGAGATGGATCACCGCAGCTGCGCCTTCGAACGTGCCCTCGATCTCGTCGGGGTCATCGACGAGATCGATCGGCGCAACCGGCACTTGGAGCCACGGTGCGGGGCGGCGGCTCAACGCCGCCACCCGGTGGCCGGCGCCGGTGAGGTGCTCGACGACTCGGCCGCCGAGATAGCCGCCGGCGCCGGTGATGACGATCCGCTCAGGCGCCGCTGCCATTGCCGCTCCTGGCGCCGCGGCCGTTCGTCGGCGCCACCTCGCGGTCGAAGCCGGAGCCGAGGCCGTTCCCTACGCGGTACCCGTTGGGCTCGCCGATCCCGTAGCTCGCCTCGTCGGGGTCGAACTTGTTCAGCACCACCCCGAGCAGCCGCGTCTGGTTGCGGGTGAGGCTGTCCTTGGCCCGTTTCGCGGCAGGGCCAGGCGTACTGCGTGACTCCACGACGAGCACGGCGCCCGCCGCCAGCCGGCCGATCACGAGGGTGTCGGCAACGGGGAGCACCGGGGGTGTGTCGAGCAGGACGATGTCGGCCTGCGACGACAGGCTCTCGAGGAGCTGGGCCGTTCTCGGCGTCGCCAGCAGCTCGGTGGGGTCATGAACCGGGGCTCCGGCGGCGAGGAAGGAGAGACCGGCCGACCGGTCGGAGTCGGGCGCCGGCAACTCGATGTACTGGAGGCTGTCGTCGAGCGTCGCGCGGCCGAGAAGCACGTCGGACACACCGATCTCGTTGTAGGCCGCAAAGCGGCGGTGGGCCTCGGGATTGCGCAGGTCGAGGTCGACGACCACGACACGGGAGCCGGCGGCCGCGAGCGACTCGGCCAGGTTCACGCAGACGGAGGTCTTCCCCTCGCCCGCGGACGCGCTCGTGACGACCACGACAGGGTTCGCCAGCTCGGAGATCGCGACGAGCACGTTCGAGCGCACCACGCGGAAGGCCTCACGCGCCGTCAACTGGTGGGCGCGCCTCGTCGAGCGCGAATTCATCGTTCGTCGCAGCCAGCTAGACAACGGGCTCACTCCTCCCCATACCGGTTGGGCGCGCCGGTCGTGACCGCACCTTGGCCGCGCCCATGGCAGGGAGACGATTTCCGAGCGCGGGGATCACACCGAGCACCGGCAGCCCGAGGTGGCGCTCGACGTCGTCGCGTGAGCGCAGCGAGATGTCGAGGTGCTCCAGCAGAGCCACCACCGCGCCCGCCGCGACCAGCCCGACGATCAGTGCCAGCAGGAGGTTGCGCACAAGGGGCGGCCCGTTCGCCGTAGTTGGCAGCGGCGCCGGCTCGTACACCGAGACCAGCGGCTCGGCGTCGGGCTCAGTCGGTTCGAACTGGGCGAGCTGGTCGACGAATGCATTGGCCACGCCGTCGGCGAGCGCGCGGGCGGTCGCGGGATCGGAGTCGGTGACCGAGACCTCGATGAGGTTGGCGTTCTCCACCTGCACGGCTTCGGTGCTCCCCACGACGCCGGCGGTCGACCGTTCGACCTCGGTGGCGTCGATGGCGCCCTGCGCGACCGAACGGCTGCCCAACATCGTGGTGAACGTGGTGATCAGCCGGTCGAAGCCGTGGACCCGGTCGCCCGAGAGCTCACGTGAGTCGGGGCTGATGTCGATCGAGCGCGACCCGACGTAGAGCGTGGAGGTCGCGGTGTAGGAATCCTCGTTCGGGGTGATCAGCCAGCCCGCCGCCACCGCCGCGACCACGATGGCGACGATGAGGAGCAGGCGGCGTCGAACGATGGAGAGATACCGGCGGGCTTCCATTGGAAGTCGGGCCTCCCGCAGTCTCAGGTGAGCAGTCGCCGGGGTCCATCTCCCCCCGAAACGAGGACGGCCCCAAGCCTAGCCGGATTTGGGCGATATCGACCAGTTCCGGACGAGACTTCCGGTCCGGCCGGGTTTCGCCCTCTCAGGCGGGGTCGATCGTGATCTGCAGGGCGTCGCCGTCGGCGACGTCGGGCAGCGGCACCGTCACGACCCCGTCGAGCGCGACGGCCGCCGGGAAGGCGAGCTTCGCCACCGGTGCGGCCAGCGGGGCGGCGGCCGCCGGGATGGCCTCCACCGTGACCACGGCGGCCGCCGGCGCCGGCACGCGCACCTCGAGCGTCACCTCACCTTCGGCGACCGGCGGGTTGGCGCAGGCATTCGGCGGCTGGAGGTCGGGCCTGCAGCCCTGGTGGCGGCCGAGCAGGACGCGCACGGTGCCGTCCGGCGCGCTGGTCGCGAACGCAGTCACGGAGGTGTTCGACGTCGTCACGGGCACGCGGTTGCCGCTCATCTGGGCGTAGTAGGCGTACACCCAGTAGGCCGGATACGTCGTCTCCCCGTCCCCCGTGAGCAGGCCGTCGAGCGAGCCGTCGCCGCATGTCCCCCAGCACGTGCGGTTGGCCTCGTCGACGTTCGCAGTCTCGAGGGCGGCAATCCGGCCCGCGCTCCACCCGGGCAACCCTTGCGTCGTCGGGTCGCTGTACTCGTTGACGAGGATCGCCGGTGAGCCGAGCGATGGTCGTTGGGCAAGGAGGGCGCGGAGCCGCTCGACGCTGCGGACCACCTCGTCGGGCGCCATGCCCCATCCGTCGGGGGCGTAGCCGTCGGGCCGGTGAAGATACCTGTTGTCGTGGAACGAGATCGCGTCGAACGCGAGCCCGTTGGCCACCGCGTAGTCGAGGAACGTCCGGAGATCGAGCTCCGTGCTCGCTTCGCCGGGTTGATCGCTGTAGCCGATGAGGGAGGGAGCGACCACCCTGGCGCCGGGATCAGCGGCCTTGAGTGCTTGGTAGGCGACCTTGAACTGGAGGAGGAGCTGGTCGATGGTCGGCGTGACTCCCGGTGGGTAGTAGTCCGCGCCGCCGGGCTCGTTCTGGATGTCCCAGTACTCGACCGCGATGCCCTGCGCCCGCACTGCGCTGACCGTACGGGTGATGAATGTGGTGTAGCGGTTCCAGTCAGCCCAGGGCTCCGCCGCCCCCTCACCGGTCGTCGTCTCGTCGTGCCAGTCTCCCGAGAGCACGTACGTCAGCTCGGCGCCGTGCGCGGCGGCGTACTCGGGGCCCCAGCCGTCGTTCCACGTACCGGAGACTCGCCAGTGCTCCGGTTGGAGCGCGTCGATGCGGGCCGGCTTCGTGCCCGGGCCAATCGCGTGGAGGAACCCGCGGGCGCGACCGAGCGCGGGCCCGGCGCTCTGCGTGGCGTCGACGGTCACGCACGCAAGCGGGCAGGGCTGCGAGACGACGACGGTGTTGCTCGTGCGGACGGCAGAGCCGCCGGCCGAGTTCACGGCCCGCACGCTCACCGCTGCCGACGCGGCCGGGGTGAGATCGATCGTGCGCTCGGTGCACGGCGCGTAACACACGAAGGCGCCGACCTGGCGGCCGTTCTCGTGCACGCCCAGCGTGTACCGCTCCGGAGCCGAGCCCACCGGTCGCTGCCACGAGATCGTGGCGCGGTTGATCGAGGGGTCTGCGGTCAGCGTCAGCGAGGTCACCGGCCCCGGCGGGGTCGGTGGAGGAGGTGGGGTCGGTGGAAGCGGTGGGGTCGGCGGGGTAGCCGGTCCCGGCGCCGGGGCATCGCGTCGGGGCGGCGGCGGGTCGGTGCCCACGCACGCGGTCGCCGCCAGGAGACCGACGGCGGCGACGGCAAGGAGGGCCCGGCGACGCATGATGTTTTCGAGGCCCTCCGGGATTGCGGTCTTTCGGGCGCTATCGGTCTGCGCACATGCACACTTGAGCGGCGAATCGTAACAATTCGGTCGCGAACCGGCGGAACGACGCCGCCGCCGGGACCCCGGTAGGGTCCCGCTCGGCCGGAAACGACGCGAGGGCACGAGGCGCAGTGGATTCCGAGACCCTGGGCACGCTGACCGCGATCTCGATCGTGGCGGTGAGCTCACCGATCCTCGCCGACGCCCTCCGCCGGTTCCGTGTCGCCGGTGTCGTCATCGAGATCCTTGCCGGCATCCTCATCGGGCCACAGCTGCTCGGGCTGGCCGAGCTGAACCCGACCATCGACTCCTTCTCCTCCCTCGGCCTGGCGTTCCTCATGTTCCTCGCCGGCTACGAGATCGAGTTCGCCCGCATTCGGGGCCGACCGCTCCGGCTCGCGACCGGGGGCTGGGCCATGTCGCTGGCCTTGGGGCTCGGGCTCGGGTTCGTGCTCGAGCTCGACGGCCGGGCGATCTCGGGATTGATCATCGGGCTGGTGCTGACGACCACCGCCCTCGGGACGATGCTGCCGATGTGGCGCGACTCCGGGCTGCTCCGGACGCGCTTCGGGAGTCATGCGCTCGCGATCGGGACCGTGGGGGAGTTCGGGCCCATCGTCGCCATCGCGCTCCTGCTCAGCGGGCACAAGCCCGGCCGCGAGTCGGTGCTCCTCGTCGTCTTCGTCGCGATCGCGATCGGCTTCGCCGCCCTCGCCCTGCGGCCGCGAACGCCGCGGGCCCTGCGGCTCCTGCGCGAGCACCTCCACTCGAGCGCTCAGCTCCCGGTGCGAGTCGCCGTGCTGCTGATCGTGGCGTTGCTGTGGATCGCCAACAGCTTCGGCCTCGACGTGCTGCTCGGTGCGTTCACCGCCGGCATCGTCGTACGACTCGGCAACACCGGCGAGAACGAGCGGGTGGTCCGCACGAAGCTCGAGGCGATCGGCTTCGGCTTCCTGATCCCGATCTTCTTCGTGGTCTCGGGCATGCAGTTCGACCTCGACGCCATCACCGACGACCCGGGCTCGCTGCTGCGCGTGCCGCTGTTCCTCGGGTTGTTCCTGGTCGTGCGGGGCCTTGCGATGGTGTTGTACCGCGACGAGCTCGAGCCCGGGACGCGGTGGCCGATGGCCCTGTTCTCGGCGACCGCCCTCCCGCTCGTCGTCGTCATCACCCAGATCGGCACCGATACCGGTCGGCTCAGCTCGGAGACCGCCGCCGCCCTGGTGGGCGCGGCCGTGCTGTCGGTCGTGATCTATCCCTCGTTGGCGTTCGCGCTGTTGCGCCGTCGCGGCGAGCTCGCACCCGACCCGACCGTCGCCGCGCCCGGGGGCGATGCCGACACGCGCTCGCCTGTCTCGGAACGCGAGCCCGACGAGTAGTCGTTCGAGCTAGGAGCCGATACCCCGGAGGCGCAGCGTGACGGTGATCTCGATCGCGCCCCCCAGCTCCTGGCGGCGCTCGCCGGTGATCTTCCCCCTCCCCTTGGCGCCGGTCATCGCGGCATTGCCGCCGACGACGCGCAGCATCGCCTTGAGGTCCGTCGAGCCGTCGTCGCGCACCGTGGCGGTGCCCTTCATGCGCAGCCCGAGCGTCGACAACGAGGCGAAGCGCAGGGTGAGGAAGCCGAAGAACGGCCCCGAGCCGTCGACGTACTCGACGTTGCCGAGCATCTGCACCTGAACATCGCCCGAGCTCGTCGTGGCCGTGCCGGTGAGCTCGTTCCACCCATACGTCTGCTCGCCACCGGCACCCACCTGCTCGAGGATCTGCTGCTGCGACGTGAGGGTGACCCTGAAGTTGATCCGGGTCGGGTCGTCGCCACTCGCGGGCAGAGCCCCGACGCCGAGCGCGAGGACCGTCGCCACGATCAGGCTTCCGGCGAGCGTCCCAGTGCGGCGGCACACCCGACGGACTGTATTTCGTGCACCCGCGGGACGCGACCCGCCCATCCGAATCGGGGTTACGGTGCCGGCGTGACGACTTCGTCCACCGCCGTGCGTCGGCGCGTCCTCTACCGGACCGGGATGGCGGCGCTGGATCAATGGGTGATCGACGTCGAGGCGTGGCCCGCGGGCAGCCACGTCTGGGGCCATTACGCGGAGCAGACCGCGACGGGCACGGTGATCTGCCGCACCGAGAACGTCTCGGCCTGCCACTCCGGCGTGGCCGCTCTCGTCGAGGGCGAACTGCGCGAGCTCGCGGTCGAGGCGCTCGGCGAACCGGCAGCCGCGTTCAAGGACAAGCTGAACTACAAGCAACCGGGCGGTGCCGGCTTCAGCCCACATCAGGATCGTCTCGCCTACCCGGGGGTCGACCGCGTGCTCTCGGTGCTCGTCGCGATCGACGAGTGCTCGGCGGAGTCGGGGTGCCTGTGGCTCGCCGACCGCGTCGACGAACCGTTGGCGACCGACGAGCGGGGCGTCGTGCGCACGGACGTGTGTGACGAGCTGCACTGGTCACCCGCCGAGCTCGCTCCCGGTGACGCCGTGTGCATCGACGGGTTGGCCCCGCACTACAGCGAGACCAACCGCAGCAGCCGGCCCCGACGTGTGCTCGTCGCCAGCTACGCGCCGACCAGCGAGGGGTACGGGCGCGACCGGTACTACGCCGCGAGGCAGGCCGAGATGACGAGCGCCTCGGCGCGTGACGGCCGCTTCCGAATCAGCACGCTCGCCGACTTCGAGGGTGCCGAGGTCGCGACGGGCGTGCAGGCGATCGAGTGCTGTACGCACGGATGACGGCGACGCAGAGAGGAGGATCGCCATGGAAGTCAAGGAGCTCGGGCACGTGGTGCTCTACGTCCGCGACCTCGCGCGTTCGTCGGCGTTCTACGAGGAGGTGCTGGGGTGGCATCGAATCGACGCCGGCGAGATCGGCTTCCCGGCCGCGGCGTTCTCCAGTGGTCGGACGCATCACGAGCTGCTGCTCATCGAGGTAGGGGCCGACGCGGCCCTGCCGGCACGCGGTCGCCGCGCCGGCCTGTATCACATCGGCATCAAGGTCGGTGACTCCGACGACGAGCTCCGCCGGGCGTTGGTCCGCCTGCGCGAGGCGAACGTGCACGTCGTGGGCCTGAGCGACCACACGGTCACCCACAGCGTCTACATCCTCGACCCCGACGGCAACGAGCTCGAGCTCTACGTCGACGTCCCCGGTGTCGACTGGAAGGCGCACCCCGAGGCGATCATGGCGCCGATCAAGCCGTTGTCCCTCTGATGAGCGGACCGAGGTCGTGACCGCAGCGATCGAGATCGTCACCCTCGGCACCGGCAGCCCGATTCCCGACCCGAATCGCGCCGGGCCCGCCACCCTCGTGCGCGCCGGAGCGACGAGCCTCCTGGTCGACTGCGGCCGGGGCGTACTGCTCCGGGCCGCCGCGGCCGGCGCGTCCGCGGCGCAGCTCGCGGCCGTCTTCCTCACCCACCTGCACAGCGACCACTTCACCGATCTCGGTGACGTCGTCACCACGAGCTGGATCACCAGCTTCGAGCCGACGCCGCTGCCGGTCTACGGCCCGGCGCGCACGCGCGCAGTCGTCGACGGCGTGCTCGCGTCGCTCGGCCCCGACATCGAGTACCGGCTCGCCCATCACGACGACCTCACCGCCGAGCCCGACGTGCCCGTCACCGAGCTCGAGGGTCACGAGTCGATCGAGCTCGGCGCAGCACGCGTCGTCGTCGCAACCACCGAGCACCGCCCGGCGTCGCCGAGCCTCGCGTACCGGGTCGAACACGACGGTCGCGCGGTGGTGCTCGCCGGCGACACGCTCCCGTGCGAGGGACTCGACCGGCTGTGCGCCGG
>JBOGFJ010000301.1:0-8636 GCA_050743385.1 Acidimicrobiia bacterium | reverse complement strand
CGGCCACGGCCGGCACCCGCCCGAGATCACCGGCGCCGCGCACCACGACCGCGCCGACGCCGAGCCGACCGTGCTCCACCCTCGCGCCCGGCAGCAGCGCGAGCTCCTCGGCAAGCGCGGTCGCGGTCGTTCGACCCGGGTGCGGTCGCAGCGTGACGGGCGGGGGCGCGTTGGCCGCCTCGAGCGCGGCGAGCGCGTCATCCCGGCCCAGATCGGCTACCAGTCGCTCCACGATCCAGTCGGGGTACGACAGCCGCACCCCGATCGCGCTCGCGTCGTCGCCACCGGGTTCGGCCCAGGGCGGTCCGGCGGCGGCGAGCTTCCGCAGCACCGCATTCACGAGTGTGCGGCCCCGTCGCGGCGCGGCCGCGACTGTTTCGCCGACAGCGGCATGGGGCGGCACACCCGCGGCGAGTTGGTAGACACCGACCCGGAGCGCGGCGCGCACCGGCGCGTCGAGCGCATCGATCGGATGGTCGAGTGCCGTCTCGAGCGCGGCGTCGAGAGTGCGGCGACGACGGAGCGTGCCGTACACGAGCTCGGTCGCGAACGCGCGATCGCGGGCGTCGAGACCGCTGGCGCGCAGGGCCGGGGCGAGCACGAGGTTGGAGTATGCACCGTCGTCGACGCGCACGAGCACGTCGACGGCGACGCCGCGCGCGGAGCGCGTCACCGACCGAGCCGGATGCTGCCCGGGTGACCACGCTTCCAGGCCTCCCACGACATCCGCGGTCTGCCCTCGGGCTGGACCTCGACGGGCTCGACGGTCCCGTCGGTCGCGGTTCGTGCCCTCCAGATCTTCAACCGGGTGTGATCGACCGTCGTCCACGCACCCGGTCGGGGGTTGCCGGCGCGCACGACACGCAGGAGCTCGTCGGCAGACCGCGACCAGTCGAGCTCGAACTCGGCGACGTCGAGCTTGTCGGCGTAGGTCGGCTCACCCGTCTGCGGTGTCGGCTCGAGATCCGGGACCCGCGGCAGCGCCGTGACCATGAGCCTCGTCCCGAGGTCGACCAACCGGGTCCGCAGCTCTCCGGCGGTCTCGTCGGGACCGATCGGGGTGCGCTCGACCGCGTAGACGGGCCCGGTGTCGAGACCGGCATCGATGCGCATGACGCTCACGCCGGTCTCGGTGTCGCCGGCGAGGATCGCCCGCTCGACCGGAGCCGCACCCCGCCAGCGCGGCAACAGAGAGAAGTGCAGGTTCACGAACCCGTGCGGGAGTGACCCGAGTAGCTCCTCGGGAAGGAGCTGACCGAACGCGACCACCGCGCCCAGCGTCGCGCCCGTGGCGCGCATCTCCTCGACGATCTCGCGACCGCGCACCGGTGTGCGCACGGGCAGCCCGAGCTCGAGGGCCGCGGTCTTCACCGGGCTCGGCGCCTCCGCCGCTCCCCGTCCCCGCCGCCGGTCGGGCTGGGTGACGACCAGGGCGACATCGTGGCCGGCCTCGACAATCGCCCGCAGCGTAGGTACCGCGTCTTCCGGTGTGCCGAGGAACGCGATGCGCACGCGCCGCTCCCCCGTGCCGGCCGCGTCGCCTACAGCGCCGGCGCGCCGCCCGGATGCCGGGCTGCCGCGACCAGGTCTTGATCGCGCAGTGCCCGCAACGCCTTCTTGCGGACGTCGGGCTCGAGCCGGTCGAGGAGGAGCACACCGTCGAGGTGGTCGACCTCGTGCAGGAGCAGCCGGCCGAGCACGTCGTCGCCCTCGATCACGATCTCGCGCCCGTGCAGGTCGACGCCCTGCACCGTGACGACTTCGGGACGCACGATCTCGAAGCGGAAGCCGGGCACCGAGAGGCAGCCTTCCTCGAAGGCGAGCTCACCCTTCGTCTCGACGATCACCGGATTGACCAGCACCGACGGGCCCTCGCCCACGTCGTACGTGAAGAGGCGCTTCTGCACCCCGACCTGGGGCGCCGCCAGCCCGAGCCCGACCGCCGCGTACATCGACTCGTACATGGCCTCGACGAGGCCGGTGAGGCTGCCGTCGAGCTCCTCCACTTCGCGCGAGCGCTGCTTGAGCACGGGATCGCCGAAGAGACGGACCGGGTACGTCATCACATCGCGAGGCTACCAGCGCGTTCTTGTGCGCTGAGACGACCGATGCGGTCAGCTCAGCACACGAGAACCGTTCAGACGCGCAACGGATCGACCTCCACGCGCAGGCGGCCGTGGGCGCGCGCGGCCGAGAAGTCGACGGCCGCGAGCGCGTCACAGAGGCGATCCACGGTCGTGGCCTGGACGAGCGCGCGGGGCGGAGTGCCGCTCGGTCCGAGGACGGTGAGGTCCGGTCGCCCGGCGAGCTCGGCGCACGCCGCCGCCACCGCCGCGGGCTCGCCGCTGATCTCGGCGAGACCCCCGAAGGGCGGGAAGCCCAGCGCCTGCCGGCGCGTCCGCTCCGCGACGCCGACCACCGTGGGATCGGCTCGGCGGGCGGCGACGAGGACCTCATGGTCGGGGACGCGGGTCTGCACGAGCACACGCCCCGGGCCCGATCGGGGACCGACGAGGCGCGCCGCCCGGGCGAGGAGCCACAGCGCCTGCTCGGCCGTGCGATACCGGGTCGCAAGGAGCTCCTGGTCGAACTCGAGGAACACGCACAGCAGCACGGGCCGGTGCGGCGGCGTTCGGTGCAGTACGGCCTCCGTCCCTACGAGCACTTGCGCGGTGGGGGGTGGGGGCTCGTCGCCGGCGCCGACCTGGACGACGCGTGCACGCGGCAGCAGGGCGGCGAGCTCCTCGACCAGGCGCGTCACACCGAGCCGCCGGCCGCGCAGTCGTGTGTCGTGGCATACGAGGCACACCCGCGGTCGCGTCGCGCCGCAGCGGGCGCACACGAGGCCGACTTCCGCCTCGGTCACGGCTGCACCGCAGCGCTCGCAGCGCGCCAGCTCGCCGCAGTTGCCACACACGAGGAACCGGGCTCGTCCCTTGCGGTTGAGCACGCACACCGCGCGGCCCGTGGGGGTCGCGAGCACGTCTTGGAGCGCGGTCGTCAACCGCGTCGTCAACAAGGCCCGTCCCGGCGGCTCGTGGCGGGGATCCACGACCTCGACCACCGGCCAGCCCGACCGCTCCAGAAGACGCGCGGGACGCAACGCGTCCCCACCGGCCAGTGCCTGGGCCTCGACGGTCGGCGCCGGTGAGACGAGCGTGACGCGTGCACCCGTCCGAGCAGCGCGCTCGACCGCGAGCTCACGCGCGTTCCACGCCGGCGTACGTTCCTCCTTCAGCGCCTCGTCGCCCTCGTCGAGCACGACGACCGCTTCCAGGTCGGGTACCGGTGCGAGGACGGCGAGCCGCCCACCTACGACGACGCAGGCCCCGGCGCGCGTCCGGTCCCACATCACGCTGCGCTGCGCGGCCGGCAGATCGCTGCCGAGCACCACCGCGGTGCGACCATCGCGCTCGAGCTGACGGACGAGCAGCGGCACCCGCCCCGCCGCCGGCACCACCACGATCGTCGAACCTTCCGTCGCCAAGAGCCCGAGCACCAGCTCGCGCCGGTCGACGGCCGGCGGCCACGCGAGGCACGCGCGTTGGCGTTCACGCGCCTGGGCGACGACATCGGGCAGGGCAATCGGCGGGAACACCGCCGCCGCGGCCTCCGGTTCCGATCCGGCCGTCACCACGTTGGGCGGCGACGCCGCCCCGAGCAGGGCCGAGACCGGGCCCCCGTACCGCCATGCGGCCCACTCGCACAGGGCGACCACATCGGCCGGCGGCCCGGCCGAGACGACCTTCGCCAGCGGCAGGATCCGGTCGACGCCGGCCTCGGGCTCGACGCCGTCGGCAACCACCCAGCCCCGCACGCGCCGGCCGTGCAACGGCACCCGCACGATCGTGCCGACGCGAACAACGGCGGCGAGCGGGCCCGGGACGCGGTAGTCGAAGGCTCGGTCGACCGCGGGAAGATCGGGCCGGACCCGACAGACGCGGTCGCGGCTGGTGGGCTCGGCGACTACGCCAGCGACTGCGCCGCCTCGCGCAGCGCGTCGACCTCGTTCGTCTGCTCCCAGGTGAAGTCCTTGTCGGGTCGGCCGAAATGCCCGTATGCCGCCGTGCGCCGGAAGATCGGCCGGCGCAGGTTGAGCCGCTCGATGATCGCGGCCGGGCGGAGATCGAAATGATCCTGGATCAGGTCGCCGAGCTTCAGCGGGTCGACCTCCGACGTGCCGAAGGTCTCGACCATCACCGAGACCGGGTGGGCGACGCCGATCGCGTACGCCACCTGCACCTCGCAGCGCCTGGCGATGCCGGCCGCGACGATGTTCTTGGCGACGTTGCGCACCGCATAGGCGGCGGAGCGGTCGACCTTGGTGGGGTCCTTGCCGCTGAACGCGCCGCCGCCGTGCCGGGCCATGCCGCCGTAGGTGTCGACGATGATCTTGCGGCCGGTCAGTCCGCAGTCGGCATGCGGACCGCCGAGCTCGAAGCTCCCCGTCGGATTGCTGAGCACCTCGAAGGGATCGTCGGCGAACTGCGGTGGCAACAGCGGCCGGATCACGTGCTCCTCGAGGTCGGGCTTGAGCAGCGTCTCCATGTCGATGCCGGGCTGGTGCTGCGTCGAGATGAGCACCGTGCGCAGCCGCGTCGGGACTCCGTCCTCGTACTCGATCGTCACCTGGGTCTTGCCGTCGGGACGCAGGTACGGCAGCACGCCCGCCTTGCGCACCTCCGACAGCCGGTGGGCCATCCGATGGGCGAGCCAGATCGGCATCGGCATGAGGTCGTCGGTCTCGTCGCAGGCGTAGCCGAACATCATCCCCTGGTCACCGGCGCCCACCTCGTCGTAGTAGTCGCCGGCGCCGGCGCGCAGCTCGTAGGCCTTGTCGACACCCTGGGCGATGTCGGGCGACTGCTCGTCGATCGACGTGACCACACCGCAGGTGGTGCCGTCGAACCCGTAGGCGGCGTCCGTGTAGCCGATACTGCGCACGGTGTCACGTACGACCCGGGGGATGTCGACGTAGGCGGTGGTGCTGATCTCACCCGCGACGACCACCATGCCGGTGGTGCACAGCGACTCACACGCCACTCGGCTCTCGGGGTCGTCCTCGAGGATGGCGTCGAGCACGGAGTCGCTGATCTGGTCGCACATCTTGTCGGGGTGACCCTCCGTTACCGACTCCGACGTGAACGTGAAGTTCTGGCTCACCGAGCTCCTTCCTGCCTGCTTCGGTCGTTCCGGTCGACGTCCCTCGCCAGCCGGGCCCCGACGCGATCGAGGAGCAGCCCGGCGAGGTCGCTCTTCGCCATGAGGGGCGTCTCCTCGACAGAACCGGACGAGTACAGCAGGATTGCCCGGTTCGTGTCGACCTCGAAGCCGGCGTCGGGCGCCGACACATCGTTGGCAACCATGAGGTCGACCCGCTTGGCCGTGAGCTTGGCCGCCGCCTGCTCCTGCACGCGGTCGGTCTCGGCGGCGAACCCGACCAGGAGCTGGTGCGGCTGCTTGCGCTCCGCCAACGCGACCAGGATGTCGGGGGTCGGCTCGAGCACCAATTCGGGGACGCCGTCGGCTTTCTTGAGCTTGACGTCGGCCCGGGCCTTGGGCCGGAAGTCGGCGACCGCCGCCGCCATGACCACGACGTCGGTCTCGGCGAAGCGCGTGAGGACCGCTTCCGCCATCTGGTCGGCGGTGTCGACCCGAACGACCTCGACCGTGTCGGTGGCGGGCCGGTCGGTGGTCGTGACCAGCGTGACGGCGGCGCCTCGGCGGGCGGCGGCATCGGCCACGGCGTGACCCATCTTCCCCGACGACCGGTTGCCCACGAAGCGAACGGGGTCGAGCGGCTCGCGCGTGCCGCCCGCCGTGACCAAGATGCGCAGGCCGGCGAGGTCGCCCGCATCGGCCAACACCGTCGCCGCCGCCGCGATGATGCGAGCGGGCTCGGCGAGTCGCCCCTCACCCTCGTCGCCGCCGGCGAGACGGCCGGGCTCGGGGTCGACCACGCGCACCCCGCGGCCCAACAGCGTTGCGAGGTTCTCCCGCACTGCCGGGTGCTCCCACATCTCGGTGTGCATCGCCGGCGCGACGAGCACCGGCGCACGGGTGGCGAGAAGCGTCGCGGTGAGGAGGTCGTCGGAGATGCCGGCGCGGTACTTGCCGAGCAGCTTGGCAGTGGCGGGCGCCACGATCACCAGGTCGGCCGTCTGGCCGAGGCGCGTGTGTGGGATCGGATCGGGGCCGTCGAAGAGCGACGTCCGCGCCGGCTCCGACGCGAGGGCCGAGAACGTGAGCGCGCCGACGAATCGGAGAGCGTCACCGGTGAGGACGGGGACGACGTGGGCACCGGCGTCGACGAGGCGGCGGCACACCTCCACCGCCTTGTACGCGGCGATGCCGCCGGTGACGCCGAGCACGATGTGCCGGCCTCGGAGGGCCGCCGGCGAGGGGGTGGAGGCGGGGATGCTCATCGTCGGGGGCGCGCCCGCCCCGGTTCGACCCGAGCCCTACTCGGCCGGCTCCTCGCCGGCCGACGCGATGCCCGCCTCGGGGCTGACCTCGGTCTCGCCCGCGGTCGCCTCCGGCTCCTCCCCGTCCGATTCCGGCGGGAGCGGGAGGGCCTCGATCTTGCCCGCCTCGATCTCCTCGAGGGAGATCGACAGCGGCTTGCGCGAGACCGAGGTCACCTGGGGCGGGACGATCTTGCCCAGCCCCTCGCCGAGCTGGTTGTAGTAGTCGTTGATCTCGCGGGCCCGCAGGGCTGCCAGCGTGACCAACGTGAACTTGGAGTTGGTGCGGGCGAGCAGGCTCTCCATGCGGGGCTCCATGAGCGAAGCACGGCGTTCGGGCATCGGTTCCTCCGGGTCGAGCGGCGGGGCGCGGCCGACTAGCGCTGCACCCGCCGGTGTGCGGCAAGGATAGCCGCGACCTCCGCCGCGGCCCGACCGGCGTCGTCATTGACCACCACGTGATCGAAATGTGCGGCGTTGGCTTCCTCGGCCTCCGCGGCAGCCAGCCGGCGCTCGACGGCCTCGGGGTCGTCCTGTCCCCGTCCCAAGAGCCGTTCCCGCTGCACCGCGCGCGACGGGGCGCGCACGAACACGAGCGCCGCGTCCGGGAAGGCCTCCCGGACCGCCAGCGCGCCCTGCACGTCGATCTCGAGCAGGACGTCCTGCCCGGCGGCGAGGTGCTCCTCGACCGGCTTGCGGGGGGTGCCCTTGAGATCGCCGTACACGTCGAACGACTCGAGGAAGCCGCCCGCGGCATCCAGCTGCTCGAACTCCGGACGGGTCAGGAAGACGTAGTGGCGCCCGTCGGCCTCGTCCTCCCGGGGGGCGCGTGTGGTCGCGGAGACCGAGAGCCAGAGACTCGGCTCGAGCTCGAGGAGGCGGCGCACGATCGTGCCCTTGCCCACCCCGGAGGGCCCGGCGACGACGAGGAGGACCGCCTTCTCTATGACTTCGCTCGCTGCGGCGCAGGATACCTGCGCCGCGGTCGCTCGCTCAGACGCCAAATCGAGGGCTGCGCCGTGGATCGTGCCACTGCCATCAGCCGAAGCGGCCGAGCAGTGCCTCACGCTGGTTGCGGCCCAGCCCGCGGAGGCGACGACTCTCGCTGATGTCGAGCTCCTGCATGAGCCTCCGGGCGCGCACCTTGCCCACGCCCGGAAGCGACTCGAGCACGCTCACGACCTTGAGCTTCGCCAGGGTTTCGTCGCGGTCGCCCTGCTCGAACAGCTCGCGCAACGTGAGAGAGCCCATCTTGAGCTTCTCCTTCACCTCGGCACGCTGCCGGCGGGCGGCGGCCGCCTTCTCCAGCGCAGCTTGACGCTGCTCCGGGGTGAGGGTGGGCGGGAGCGGCATACCGGGCGACCTCCATGTGCTGCGACCGCCGCGACGATCGTGACGATCAGCCCCGGACGCGGACCGGTCCGACGACGAGGCGTCAGTATACGCAGCGCCCCCGCGCGGGCAACCGGTCGTCGATCGGGTCGACCGGCGCGGACGCGGACGACACGTGCATCACGCCGACGCCGCGAGACCGGCCGCCATTGACTGCGCGACCGCGGACGCGGCCGCTTCAGGAGAGCTTGCCGCGGTCACCGGTCGACCCACGATCACCCAGTCCGCGCCCGCGCGCACCGCGTCCTCGGGTGTGGCCACGCGGGCCTGGTCGTGATGGTCGCCTCCGGCGAGCCGGATGCCCGGAACCATCGTGGTGAGTCGCGCGTCGCGTGCGCGCACCGCCGCGATCTCGTGCGCCGAGCACACGACGCCGTCGCAACCCGCGTCGACGGCGAGCGCGAGGCGCTCGTCGAACGCGTCCGCGCGCGCCTCGCTGGTGAGCACGGTGACCGCGAGCGCGACCGGCGCGGCGTGGCCGGCCTCGCGGGCCCCCTCCCGTACACCCTCGATCCCGGCCCGCAACATGGCCTCGCCGCCCACAGCCGGGAAGTTCAGGAACTGAACCCCTCGACGACCGATGGCCCGGGCCGCCCGCTCGACAGTGTTCGGGATGTCGTAGAGCTTCAGATCGGCGAACACCCGGAAACCCCGCTCCTGCAGGCGATCGAAGGCTCCCGGACCCGCCTCGGCGTACAGCTCGTGGCCCACCTTGACGATCCCGAACCACGGCGCCAACCGCTCGGCCATCGCCAGCGCGGCGTCGAGATCGCCGACGTC
>JBOGFJ010000300.1:0-4801 GCA_050743385.1 Acidimicrobiia bacterium | reverse complement strand
ACGCTCAACAGCGGCATCGACTACCAGCAACACCCCGACAGCGTCGGCGTGCCCGTGCCCATCTGCGACGTCAAGGGCGTCGGGCCGGAGGGCGAGGCGCTGCCGACCGGTGACATCGGCGAGCTCTGGATCAAGGGCCCCAACGTGGTGACGGGCTACTTCGGCAAGCCCGACGCAACCGCGGAGTCGTTCTCCGACGGGTGGCTCCACTCGGGCGACCTCGGCCGCGTCGACGCCGACGGCTTCGTGTACCTCGTCGACCGAGCCAAGGACCTCCTCATCCGCGGGGGCGAGAACATCTCCTCCGTGGAGGTCGAGGCCGCGCTCTTCGAGCACGAGGTCGTCACCGATGCCGCTGTCATCGGCATCCCGCACCCGGTCCTGGGAGAGGAGGTCGGGGCGGTGGTGCACACCGCGCCCGGAACGTCCGTCACCGAAGACGAGCTGCGCCGGCACGTTGCCGACCGGCTCGCCGCGTTCAAGGTGCCGACGCGCATCTGGTTCTACGACGACGCGCTCCCGCGGAACCCTGCCGGCAAGATCCTCAAGCGCGACCTGAAGGCGCAACTGCTCGATGGCTGACGATCGACGGCAGGGCGACGTTGACGATGGTGGCGTCCACCGCGCTGATGAAGATCCCGAGCGACAGCACCACGTTCGCCCCCCACCGGAGGCGGTAGGGCTCGCCCGGGATGGTGGGCGCGGGGTGCAGGACCGGGTGGTCCATGGTGGTTGGGCGCGCTCAGCCGGGCTGGTTGCGTTTCCACTCCGACATTGCCCGCAGCACCAGCACCGCGATCACGCCCACACCCCCGGCCGCGACCGCCGCGCCGACCAGGGCACCCGCCACCACCGCCAGGCCGCAGTTCCCCTCACAGCTGACGTCGACGAGCCCGTAGCCGATCGTGCCGCCGAGCAGGCCCGCGACGACGACGGCTGCGAACGCGAGCAGATAGGCCGTGCGGGAGGGAATTCCGGGGTGTGCCTGCTCGTCGTCCATCTCGCCGGGAATCGTAGGATCAGAGGAGTGACACCTCGGGAATGGCTGGTCGCGGGCGCGGTGGTGGAGGTCGACGGGCGGCTGCTGCTCGTGCGCAACGAGCGCCGGGGCGGGTTCACCGACTGGAGCACGCCCGGTGGCGTCATCGACGCCGAGGACGCGTCACTGCTCGCGGGTCTCACGCGCGAGGTCGAAGAGGAGACCGGCATCAACGTGCGCCGCTGGGAGGGACCGCTCTACGAAGTGCGGGCGGTCGCGCCCGACCTCGGCTGGGTGATGCGCTGCGAGGTGCACCGCGCCGTCGAGTTCGAGGGTGACATCCGCGTCGACGATCCCGACGGCATCGTCGTGGAAGCGGCGTTCGTCGCGCCGAGCGAGTGCGAGACGCTGCTCGACGAATGCGCTCGCTGGGTGGCCGAGCCACTGGGCGAGTGGTTGGCGGAGCGCTGGGGGCCGGGCGACGCCCGCGGCTACGACTACGAGGTCCGCGGCACCGCCCGCGCCGACCTCACCGTGCACCGCGCAACGGCGTTCTGACGCTCTTGGGTGCGCACGGGGAGCCGTCGATCCTGCACGTCGACCTCGACGCGTTCTACGCATCGGTCGAGCAACTCGCCGATCCCGCGTTGCGGGGTCGCCCGGTGGTCGTGGGCGGCCTCGGCTCGCGCGGGGTGGTGGCGGCGGCGAGCTACGAGGCGCGGCGCTTCGGAATCCATTCGGCGATGCCGATGGGGCGAGCGCGGCGGGCGTGTCCCGACGCGGTGTTCCTCGCGCCGCGCTTCGACGCCTACAACGAAGCGAGTCGGGCGGTGATGGCCGTGCTGCGCTCGTTCACGCCGCTCGTAGAGCCGCTCGCGCTCGACGAGGCGTTCCTCGACGTCGCCGGTGCACGTCGTCTCCACGGCATGGCACCCGAGATCGGCGGCGCGATCCGCGCGCGCGTACGCGACGAGACCGGGCTGGTGGCGTCGGTCGGCGTGGGTACCACGAAGCACGTCGCCAAGCTCGCCAGCGAAGAGGCGAAGCCCGACGGGCTCCTCGTCATCGAACCCGGCGAGGAGCTGGCGTTCCTCCACCCGCTCGATGTCGGCCGTCTCTGGGGGGTCGGTCCTGCGACCCGGCAGCGGTTGGAGCACATCGGCGTCCACACGGTCGGTGACCTCGCCGCCCTGCCGGAAGAGTCGCTCGTGCATGCGGTCGGCGTCGCCCAGGGCCGCCATCTCCGCGCACTGGCGTGGAACCACGACGACCGCGCCGTCGAACCGCACCGGACGGCGAAGTCGATCGGGCACGAAGAGACGTTCCCGCGCGATGTCGCCGACCGGGCCGAGCTCGAGCGCGACCTGCTGCGAATGTCGGAGCAGGTCGGGTCGCGCCTGAGGGGCGCGGGCATGGCCGGTCGTACCGTCTCGCTCAAGCTCCGGTACGGCGACTTCCGCACGATCACGCGCTCGCGCACCTCCACCGATCCCACCGACGTCGGCGCGCACATCGGCGCGGTGGCGCGCGCGCTGCTCGACGCGGTCGACGTCGGTGACGGCATCCGACTGTTGGGCGTGTCGGTGTCGCAGCTCGACGTGGCGCACCCCGTGCAGGAGCAGCTGCCGCTGAAGGAGGCCGCGGGAGACGCGCAACCCGACCGTGTCGCAGCGCTGGAGCGGTCGGTCGACGCGTTGCGGGGCCGCTTCGGGGACGATGCCGTGGGGCTCGCTCGTCTGCTCGGTCACGCCGACCGCCCCCGATTCCCGACGCACGAGCAGGTGCTCCCGGACAACCCCGAGGACGCCGAGTGATGCGCATCGGGCTCGTCGGCTGCGGTTTCATCGGGACCGTCCACTCCTTCGTTCTGCGCCAGCTCTCTGGCGCGGGGCTCGTCGACGCGCGCGTGGTCGGCACCTTCGACCCCGAGCCCGATCGGGCGGCCGCCCTCGCCCGCCACCACGGGGCGTGCGCCTACCCGGACCTCGAGGCGCTCCTCGACGCGGTCGACGTCGCATGGGTGTGCGCCTGGACTGCCGCGCACGGCGACGTGGTCGAGGCCGCGGCGGCGCGGGGCCTGGCGGTCTTCTGCGAGAAGCCTCTGGCGCCGACGTTGCCGGAGTGCGAGACGGTTGCCGCGGCCCTCGAGCGGGTCCCGCACCGGGTCGGGCTGGTGCTACGACACGCGCCGGTGTTCCGGGCCATCGCCGACGCGCTGGCGTCGGGCCGCTACGGCGCGCCGATGGCAACGATCCTCCGCGACGACCAGTACTTCCCCGTGCAGGGCATCTACGCGTCGGAGTGGCGCGCCGACGTCGGCCGCGCGGGTGGCGGGACGCTCATCGAGCATTCCATCCACGACGTCGACGTGCTGCGCTGGATTCTCGGCGATCCGGCCGAGGTCGCGGCCCGGACCGGATCGCGCTTCGGCTGCCCCGGAATCGACGACATCGCCACGCTCACATTCGCCTATCCCGACGCGAGCACCGCCACCATCGTGAGCGTCTGGCACCAGATCCTGACCCGCGGCTCGAGCCGGCGACTCGAGGTCTTCTGCGAGGAGGGGATGCTCTGGACCGACGACGACTACCTCGGCCCGCTCCACGTCGAGACCTCGGCCGGGGCGGACGTCGTCGAGCTCGCGCCGCCGCCCTGGCTGGAGCGCCTCGACGTGCCCGAGGCGCTCGCCAAGCCGCTCGGCCAGTACGCGGCGCCGACCAAGGACTTCCTCGAAGCGCTCGCGACGGGCACCACCGGCTCGGGCGCGGCGTCGGCGGGGGATGCGCTGGTCGCGCACCGCCTCGTCGACCTCGCATACCGATCCGCCCGCGCGGGCGGCGTCCCGCTCACGGTCGCGTAGCCTGGTCATCGGCCCTGCGCGACAATGGCCGCAGCGTCGCGTGCCGGGACGACGACCGGCGTTCAGGCAGGCCATGAGGCCGGGCCGTGAGGCGGAAGGACGAGAGCGGTATGCCGCTTTCCGAGGACGAGCAGCGCATCCTCAAGGAGATCGAGGCCAACCTCTCGGCGACCGATCCCGCGCTCGTCCAGCAGGTCTCCGAGACCACCCTGTACCGGCACGCCACGCGGGCCATCAAGTGGGCCGTGCTCGGCTTCATCGTCGGGCTCGTGCTGCTGGTACTCACCTTCACCCGGACGCTCGCGCTGGGCGTCGTCGGGTTCCTGGTGATGCTCGGCTGCCTGCTCGTGATCGAGCGCAACGTGCGCAAGATGGGCAAAGCGGGCTTCCAGAGCATCACCGGCAGCATGCGTGGCGGCGCGTTCAAGGGTCGGTTGGGAGACGCCGGTCGTCGCTGGCGGGAGCGCTGGCGGCGCGACGAAGGCTCCTGAACACCCCCGGGTACACCGCCGCCCAGGCTGCCCGTCTCACCGGGTGCAGTGAGGCGCAGCTGCGATCCTGGGGCCGGATGGGGCTGGTGGCGCCGCGCGAGCACCGCTATTCGTTCCGTGACCTGGTGGCGCTGCGGGTCGTCTCGTCGCTCCTCGATTCCGGGCTGTCGCTGGCGCGCATCCGGCGCGCCCTCCGCTATCTCGTCGAATCGGGCGAGGACGTCGCCGGCCTGCGGTTGGTGACCGACGGCGACACCGTGTGGGCCTGCCGCGACGACGGCCAGATCCTCGACGCACTCCGTCACGGCCAGCTCGCGCTCTTCCTCGCCGTCGACCGGGTGGCGGTCGACATCGAGACCGAGGTGCGTGCCTTCGACGCCGAGCGCCGCGCCTTCGTCGACGGCCTCGGCGCCGACGACAGCCGCGGCCAACACCCTTCGCAGACCTGAAGCTGCCGGTTGCGTGCGGGAG
>JBOGFJ010000299.1:0-6221 GCA_050743385.1 Acidimicrobiia bacterium | reverse complement strand
TCCCACAGGTACGTGAAGCGGGGGTACTGCACGAGCAGGTTGAACTCGTTGATCATGACCGCCACCGCGGCGCGGTGCGTGCCGAGGGCGCTGAACGCAGCGCGCACGAGTTCCCGGAGGATCTTGGCGGGATCGTCGCCCTCGGCGACGGCCGCCCGGTAGCGGGCGAGGATCTCGTCGAGGAAGGTGCGCAGGATCTCGTCGACCATCGACTCCTTGGAGTCGAAGTGGTGGTAGAGGCTCCCGGACAGGATGCCGGCGGTGTCGGCGATCTCGCGCACGGTCGTGGTGGCGAAACCCTTCTCGGCGAAGAGCTCGGCTGCGATCGCCAGGATCTCCTCGCGCCGGGCCGAGACTGCCGGGGCGGCGGGCCCGCTCATCGGCTGTCAACCTAGCGCGGGCACCCGAGCGCGCGCTTGGTCACACCACCCGATCCGTCGAACGACAAAGTTGACTCATCTGGTCAGCTTTGCCATCTTTGGGTGGGATGCGACGGGTTTCGCTCCTGTTTGTCCTGGTCGTCGGCCTCGGGCTGGCCGCCGCTCCGCTCGCCTTCCAGATGTTCGGGCGGGCGCCGAAAGGCGCGGTCATGCTCGACGAGTTCCGGCCGTTCATGACGCCGGCCCGGATCCACGGCTTCCAGAGCTCCATGGTCGAGATCGACGCCGCCGTCGCCGAGACCGACACGGAGCTGCGGCCTTTCCTCGCCCGGCAGGCGGGGGTCGACAACGCCGCGTTCGACGCCCGCTTCCCCGCGTTCACGGGGTTCGCGGACGAGTGGCCGGGCATCAACGAGGACATGACCGACCTGCTCGACCGGGTCGAGGCCAGCATCGACAACTACGAGGCGGTCGATGCCCTCCCGCCGTTCACGCTCTTCCCTTGGTTCTTCGTCGCGCCGGGGCTGCTCATCGCCGGGCTCGCCGGGTTCGCGCTCCTCCGGCCCGCGAGCGGCGGGTTCGCCCGTTGGGCGCTCGTCGGCCTCGGCGTCGCCCTCGTCGCCGCGCCGTTCGCCTTCCAGATGTTCCAGCGAGCGCCCAAGGGCGGCGAGATGATGACCGACTTCGAGACGCTGATGACCCGCGACCGGGTCCGGACCATCCAGGGGTACTTCGGGTCGATGAGCGTCGGCGAGGGTGGCATCCGCCTCGACCTCATCCCCGCGGCACGACAGGAGGGCGGCCTCACCGCGACCGAGTTCGCGGACCGCTTCCCCGCCGTCACCCGCCTCCGTGACGACTGGGTCGGGATCATCAACGACATGACCCCGATGATCGGAGCCATGAGCGACAACGTCGACAACTACGAGGCCATCGTCGCGCTTCCCCCGTTCCCCCTCTTCCCCTGGTTCTTCGTCGGCCCCGGCCTCCTCGTCGCCGTGCTCGCGCTCGCGGGCGGCCGGCGCCGGTCGGAAGACCCGCCCACGGCAACCACCGCGCCCGCGACCGCTCCCCCCCGGACGTCCGAACCCGAAAGGACCCCCGTGATGAGCAAGCACCGGTTCCGTCGCTTCGGCCTCCCCCTCGCACTTGCGCTCGCGCTCGCGGCTGCCGCCGCGGCGTGCGGTGACGGCGACGACGGTGATTCGAACGGCGCGCGGGGCAGGGAGAGCGAATCGGACTCGGGCGCCACCAGCAGAGAGCTCGTGGGTACGTTCGAGCTCGAAGCCGGCGCGTGCGACGAGAGCGGCACGACCGGCGGGTCGTACATCCAGCTCGTGCTTCCTGGTGGCACGGTCGAGAACGGGCCCTTCTTCGAGAACCCCGACAGCGGCTGCCAGGCCAAGGCGTACACGATCGTCACGCCCGGCACCGACGGCGGTTTGATCACCGGCGACTACCAACCCCACCCCGACCCTCCGTTCGACGCGACCGGGAACTCGCTCGCCGAAGGCATCATCGAGCCCCAGAGCTTCACCGTCATCGACTTCAGCGTGTCGAGCAACGAGACCGATCCCCAGACCGGTGACGACGCGCCTCAGCCTCGCATCGTGCGCGAAGACGGTCACCTGACCGGCGACCTCTCGGCGATCGCGGTGTCGTGGAACAACGAGTTCTTCAACCAGGGCTCGCCCAAGCCGGACGGATCCGCCCCCGGCCTGACGACCCCGGTCACGGGTACGTACGAACCCGACACGGGGGAGTTCGTGCTCGAGTGGTCGAGCCAGATCGTCGGCGGCCCGTTCAACGACTTCACGGGAATCTGGCACCTCGAGGGCACGTTCACACCTTCGGAGGCGTGACGGGAGGTGACATGGCGACCCTGTTCAGCTTCCCGAACCCGGTGAACGAGCTCTCCGCCCGGTTGGTCGCGGGCGGGGTGGTGCTGATGGCCGCCGCCGCGCTCGTGTTCGACCAGCCGTGGCTGCTGGCGCCGATCGCGTACGGGTTCGTCGCCCGCGTCGTGACCGGCCCGACGCTGAGCCCGCTGGCCCAGCTGGTCACGAGGGTGATCACCCCCCGGTTGCCACTGACGCCGAAGTACGTCGCCGGGCCGCCGAAGCGTTTCGCCCAGGGGATCGGCGCCGCGCTCACGGTCACCGGCGCCGTGCTCTACTTCGGGCTCGGCCTGACCGGAGCGGCGAAGGTGCTCCTCGCTGCCGTCGTGGTGGCGGCGACGCTCGAATCGGTGTTCGCGTTCTGCATCGGCTGCCAGGTCTTCGGGCTGCTGATGCGCTGGCACGTGATCCCCGACGAGGTGTGCGAGCGCTGCGCCAACATCTGGCTCGACCGGCACGCGCCGGTCTAGCGGCGGCCGCGCGCGCGCGAAGCGTGTCAGTCGCCGTCGTCGACGGTGATGGCGCTCTCGGGGCAGTTGTCGGCGCCGAGGCGGGCGGCCGCCTGGGCCGCGCCGGTGGGTTCGGGGCGCGTCACCACGCAATGACCGTGGTCGTCGGCTTCGAACACCTCGGGCGCCAGCGCGTAGCAACGCCCGTGCCCCTCGCAGGCGGCCTCGTCGACGCGTACCTTCACGACCCCGCGGCCCCGAAGACGAGCGGGAGGCTCTCGGCCTGGCGGATGCCGGGCGAGAACTGCACCTCGGCGTCGGGTGCGACCTCGTAGTGCGGGATGCGGCGGTGCCACTCCTCGAGCGCCACCTGCACCTCGAGTCGAGCGAGATGCGAGCCGAGGCAGCGGTGCGGCCCCGCGCCGAAGGCGAGGTGACGGTTTCGTTCACGTTCGAAGTCGACGCTGCCCGCTCGGTCGAACTCGGCCTCATCGAGATTCCCGGCGCCGATGAGCAACGTCACCGTGTCGCCGGCCTTGAGCTCGACGTCGGCGAGCGTCACGTCCTCCTTGACAGTGCGCGGCGTCATCATGACGGGCGATTCGAAACGCAAGAGCTCCTCGACGACCGCCGGTGCGAGCTCGGGCCGTTCCACCAGCTGTTGGCGCGCCTCGGAGTTGCGGGCGAGGTGGGCAATCGCGCAGTCGAGCGTGGCCGTGACGGTGTCGAGACCGGCGATGATGAGCAGGTAGCAGATGTCGAGCAGCTCCTCCCGTGTCAGGCGCTCGCCGTCGATCTCGGCGTCCAGCAGTCGCGAGAGCAGGCCGTCGTCACGCTGCTCGGCGCGCGTGTCGAGGGCCCGTTCGAAGTAGGCGTAGATCTCGCGGCCGGTGGCGGCCCGGATCTCGCCGGCGGCATCGAAGTCGCCCGGCTCCACGTCGGGACGGATGATGTTGTCGCGCCACTGGAGGAAGATCGGGAGGTCGTCGAGCGACAGCCCGGTGAGGCGCAGGAAGAACGTCGAGGGCAGGGGCGTGGCGAACTCCTCGTGGAAGTCGCAGCCGCTCCCGTCGGCGAAGCGGTCGATCACCTGGTTCACGAGCACCCGGAAGTCGGGTTCGAGCGCGGCCATCTTCTTGGGCGAGAACTCGGGGTCGAGGAGGCGGCGGTACTTGGCGTGGTCGGGCGGGTCGATCTGGAGCGGGATGAGCGGCCGATCGTTGCCGATCGCGACCGCGTCGGCCGACGACAGGAACTCGGGGTGCTTGAGCGCCCAGCTCAGATCCTCGAAGCGTGAGATCAAGACCGCGGCCCCCGGCGCTCCCGAGATGCTGGCGTCTTGGGAGCGCACGACCGGGCACTCCTCGCGCATGCGCCGGTACGCGTCGTGGGGCGCGTTGGCGGTCTCGGGGGCGAACAGCATCATCGTCGGGTCATCGGTCTGGGCTTCCATCAGTCGTCCCTCTCAGTCGTTGGATCGGGACGCCAGACCCGACCAGCCGAGCCGCCACAGATCGGCAGCTTCCTCGGCAGGGTCGCGGCGTCCGAGCGTCACCTCGTGGATCCCGGTCAGCAGCAGCCGGAACACGACCTCGGCGTCGTGCCCGGGGTCGGGTGTGTCGGCGCGTCCGGCCGCGGCCGCCGCTTCGAGCTCGGTCGCGAGCATGTCGACCAGCGGCGCGAGACCGACGCGGAGGTCGTCGGGCCGATGCTCCCCGAGACGCCGGTGCTCGCGTACGAGCACGCCCGCGTATCCCATCGCGCCGTCGACGGTGAGCATCGAGAAGAGGCCGTCGACGTAGGCGTGGAGCCGGTCGACGGGGTCGTCGTGCGCGCCGACGAGGTCGGCGAGGAGGGTGGCGCCGACCCGGCTGTCCTCCTCGACGAGGGCGAGGAGGAGGTCGTCCTTGCCGGCGAAGCAGCTGTAGAAGCCCTTCAGCGACATGCCGGCCCGCTCGGCAACCTGGGCGACGGTGAAGGCGGCGCCGCCGGTCTCGTTGGCGAGGTCGCGGGCGGCGTCGAGCAGGCGCTCGAGCCGGGCGACGGAACGGTCGTGGGCGCCGGCCAGGGAGCGGGCGAGCGCCCGTGCCTGCCAGCCGCCCACGCGCGGGCGACCAGCCCCGTGCTCTGTATCGGAGAACGTCATTCTCCCCCCAGCTTGACGCAACGGAGCGAAGGGTGCAAGCGCCCCGAGCCGTTATCCGCCCGCGACCGCCTCCACCGCGGCGCGGAGCTCGGCGTCGGTGGCGACGTTGTCGAAGCGAGCCTGCACCACCCCGTCGGCGCCGATCACGAAGACCCACGGTTCCCTGGCATCACTCCCGTCGCGGGGGAAGATCCACTCGCGGGCGGCGGGATTCACCACCTGGTTCTCGAAGTCGCCCCACACCTCGAGATGCACGAACGCGACCCGGTCGCCGTACTCGTCGGCGAGCTCATCGACGCTGTCGGTGATCGGGCCACAGAACCGGCTCACGCAGTAGACGGGCGTCGACACGACCACGACGACCGGCCGGCCGCCCGCCAGCGCGTCGGCGATCGTCGTCGAATGCAGCGCGGGGTCGGGAAACTCGCCGTTGTCGGCGCGCGAGTCGAGTGCGATGGGCGGGACGTCGAGTGCGCCGGGCAGCGGGTTCTGCGTGCGGGGGGCGGGGTCGCCGACCGCGACGACCTGCGATTCGGCCTTGACCTGGAAGGCGGCTTGGACCTCGAAGTCACGCCCGTCGTACTCGCCCTCGGCAGCCACGACCCAGTTCCCGGCATCGTCGAAGCGCACTCCGTCCGCGCCGTACACGCCCCGCGCCTCCGACGGTGCGACCAGCTCCGGTCCGGGATGGTCGGGATCGACGCCCTGGCCCGCGACTGGAAGGAAGGTTGCCTCGACGGGTGGACCCGGCGTGGACTCCTGCCGGGGCGCGTCGGCCGTGCCCGCGAACGCGAATCGCAGCGTGATGTCGCCGTAGGCGAGCACCCGGTTGTCGGCGGCGAAGAAGCCGATGGTGAAGCGCTCGTCACGATCGATGGCGAGGTCGAAGCTCGCGACCTCGGCCGCCAGCTCGAACCCCGCGGTCGGATCGTCGCCACCTCCCCCGTCCGACCCGCCGCCGCACGCGGCCGCGAGGACCGTCGTGGCGAGGAGGCCCACCGCCGCGAGCGCGAACCGGCGCGCGCCGTTCACGATCCGCACCCGGCCGGCACCGGGGCGCCGGTCGCGCGGACAGCGGCACGGGTGGCGTCGACGAGCGCGTCGAGATCATCGGCGAGCGCTGCCGACGCCGCCGCCAGATCGGCCTCGACCGCCTCCTTCGCCTCGAGAAGCTCGGCTGCGGCAGCGCGGTCGTCGCCCGCCGTCTCGTCGGCCAGCTCGTGGAGGTCGTCGTGCGACTGATCGAAGAACGTGGCCCGGGCGTCGTCGACGGCGCCGTCGCGCGCGTGCACGGCGGCAGCGCAGAGGCCGGCGACCGCGCGCGCCCAGCGCGAAGCCGGCGCAGAGG
>JBOGFJ010000298.1:0-6360 GCA_050743385.1 Acidimicrobiia bacterium | reverse complement strand
GCGCATGGGGGTGCAGCGACGCCAAAGCGTGGATCAGGAGCGGTGGATCAGGAGCGGTGGATCAGGAGCGGGAGCCGACGTCGAGCGGCTGGGCCTTCGCGCCGTGGATCTCCACCTTGCGGGGCTTGGCCCGCTCGGCCACCGGGATGGTCACCGTCAGCACGCCCTGGTCGTAGCGGGCGTCGACACCGTCGGGGTCGAGCGCCTCACTGAGGAGCACCTGCCGGGAGAACGCTCCCTGGGTTCGCTCCCGGGTCAGCACCTCGACTCCCTCGGCGGGGAACCAGTCGCGCTCCGCCTTCACGGTCAGCACGTTGCGCTCGACGGTGAGATCGATCGAGTCGGGCCGGACACCGGGGAGGTCGAAGTGGATCTCCACGTGGTCGTCGTGGCGGACGGCGTCCATGGGCATCCAGGGCGCCCGGGCGGCAGTCCCGAACAGGCCCTCGGTGAACCGGTCGAGCTCCCGGAACGGGTCGTATCGCATCAGCATCGTTCCTACCTCCATTGCGAGAGAACGGGTTGCTCTCGCTTGTGAAACGGCCAGCTTCCACTGGTTGTTCCACATGGTAACAGGAAACTTGAGTGCATTACAAGCAGGTCCCGAGAACCTCGTCCCAATGGCGGACGACGCCGTAGTGGCCGTCGTCGGGCCAGATCGTGGGCGTCGCGCCCGGGAGCGCGCCGGCGAGGTACTCGAAGTCGGGGGCGGCCCGGGTGTCGTGGGCGCCGTGCCAGATCCGCACCCCTCGGGGCACGGCCCCGACGGGGAAGCCCCAGGGGAGCCAGAGGGTGACCATGTCGTCGGCGAAGCCGGCCGCGCCGGACCGGAGCGCCTCGGCAAGGTCGGCCGCCAGCATCGTGGCGAGGCCGGGGTGGGCCATGAGGGCGCGGTCGGGACCGGTTCCGCCCCGGAGGAAGCCCGCGGGCTCGGCGACCGAGGGCTCCATGTAGCGCAGCACGCCCCGGACCGCCCGGGCCGGGTCGACGCGGGCCCGCTCGGCCGCCGGGCGGACGTGCTCGGGAAGCGCCTGCCACGCGCCCGGAACCTCGTCGAGCGGCCCCGGCATGCTCGCCACGCTCGTACCGGTCAGGCGATCGCCGAGCGCGTAGGCGCACGCGAGGGCGTGCGGGCCCCCGGCCGAGACCCCGACGAGGCCGAAGCGGCCGAGGCCCAGATGATCGGCCAGAGTGGCGACGTCGCCGGGGGTGTCGAGGAGGGTCCGCCCCTCCCGGCGATCGGACGCACCGAACCCGGGCCGGTCGAACGTCACCAGGCGGACGCCCGTCGGCACAACGTCGGGTCGGAAGAGGCGCGAGCCCGGTGCGCCATGGAGGAGCACAACCGGGGCACCGCCGGCGTCGCCCCCGTCGCAGTACGCGAGGCGGCGGCCGTCGGTGAGGCGGACCAGGCCCCCTGTCGGCCCCCCGCTCACTCCTCGACGAGCTCGATCAGAGTGCCGAACGCGGTCTTGGGATGCACGAAGGCGACCGTGGTGCCGCGGCTCCCGGGACGCGGCGCCTCGTCGATGACCCGGTGGCCCTCGGCCTTCACGCGCGCGAGGGCGTCGGCACAGCTGTCGACGCGGTACGCGATGTGATGCAGGCCCTCACCTTGCTTCTCGAGGTACTTCGCGACCGGCGAGGCGTCGTCGACGGGAGTGAGCAGCTGCACGTACGAATCGGCCACCTTCAAGAGTGCCTCCTCGACGCCGTCCGACTCCACCACCTCGCGGTGGTCGACGTCGACGCCGTAGGTGTCGCGGTAGTAGGCGATGGCACCCTCGAGGTCGCGCACCGCAATCGCGACGTGGTCGATCTCGGTCAGCACCGACTGGGTCATTCGGCGTGTCTCCGGAACAGCGTGATCTGGTCGAGGTGACGCTCGCGCAGCTCGGGGTCGGTGATGCCGAGACCCTCTTCGGGCGCGAGCGCGAGCACGCCGACCTTCCCTTCGACGAGGTTGCCGTGCACCTGCGCAGCCGCTTCGCCCGTGTCGTCGAGCGTGTACACGCGCGAGAGCGTCGGGTGGATCTTGCCTTCGCAGACGAGCCGGTTGGCCTCCCACGCTTCGCGGTAGTTGGCGAAGTGGCAGCCCTTGAGCGTCTTGAGCAGCATCCAGAGGTAGCGGTTGTCGTATTCGATGGTGAAGCCCGACGTCGCCGCGCACGTGATGATCATGCCGCCGCGCTTGCACACGAACACCGAAGCGCCCATCGTCGCCCGCCCGGGGTGTTCGAACATGATGTCGGGGTCGGTGCCGGCGAGCTCGCGGATCTTCTTGCCGAGGCGACGCCACTCGCCTTGGTCTTGGGTGTGCTCGTCACTCCAGAATCGATAGCCCTCGGCCTTGCGGTCGATCACGTGCTCGACGCCCATGTCGTTGAGCAGTGACGCGCGCTCCGGGCTCGAGACCACCCCGACGGGTACGCCACCGCCGTTGAGCACGTACTGGCAGGCGTAGGCGCCGATCCCGCCGCTGGCGCCCCACACGAGCACGGTCTGACCCTGGGTCATCTGCGAGCCGTTGGGACTGACGATCATGCGGTAACTGGTCGAGTTGCACAGGGCGTTGCAGGCGGCCTCCTCCCAGCTCAGATGGGCGGCCTTGGGCATGAGCTGGTTGGCTTTCACGACCGCGATCTCGGCGAGCCCGCCGAAGTTCGACTCGAAGCCCCAGATCCGCTGGTTGACCGCGCGCATGGAATCGTCGTGGCTGGAGGGGTCCTGGTCGTCGACGTAGTTGCAGTGGACCGTCACCCGGGCGCCGGGCTTCCAGTTGCGCACCGCCGACCCCACCCGCAGCACCACCCCGGAGGCATCGCTGCCCATCACGTGGTACGGGAGGTCGTGGCGCTTGGCCCACACGCTCTCGCGCCCGAGCCGCTGGAGGAACCCGAACGTCGGAAGCGGCTCGAAGATGGAGGTCCAAACGGTGTTGAAGTTGATGGCCGAGGCCATCACCGCGACATAGGCCTCGTCGGGGGCGAGCTCGGGGAGCGCGACGTCGTCGACGTGGGTCGACTTGCGGGGGTCCTTCTCGTCCGAGGGCAGACCGGCGAACATCTCCTGCTCGTCGGCGCGCACGACCGCGGCCCGGAACGACTCCGGCAGAGCCAACGCGGCGACCTCGTCGCCGGGTACGTCGTCGAGGATCGCGGCGCGGATGGCGTCGATGGCCGTCATGGGCCGCGACGGTAGTGGACGGCGCGGCTGGGCTCGAAGGGCGCCTAGCGCGCTACCCTCCGGTAACCAGCTGTTCGTCTGCCCGCCGCTCGTCATCTCGGAGGCGCACCATGCCCGGTTCCGTCATCCTCTCGTCGGCCCGCACCCCGATCGGCAAGCTCTCCGGCGCGCTGGCGTCGTTCAGTGCCATGGACCTGGGTGGCATCGCGATCAAAGCCGCGCTCGAGCGCGCCGGCGTCGGTCCTGAGCAGATCGACTACGTCGTGATGGGGCAGGTGCTCCAAGCCGGCCAGGGCCAGATCACTGCCCGCCAGGCGGCGGAGAAGGCAGGCGTGCCGATGACCGTCCCCGCCATCACGGTCAACAAGGTGTGCCTGTCGGGGATGAACGCGATCTATCTCGCCGACCAGATGATCCAGGCCGGCGACGCCGAAGTCGTCGTCGCCGGCGGCATGGAATCGATGACGAACGCCCCCTATCTCCTTCCCGGGGCCCGAGCGGGCTATCGCATGGGCGACCAGAAAGTGGTCGACTCGATGGTCAACGACGGCCTGTGGTGCGCGTTCGACTGCGTCCACATGGGAGCCGGCACCGAGCAGTACGCCGGCAACTTCGGCGGCATCACCCGCGAGGCGCAAGACGAGCTCGCGGCCAAGAGCCACGAGCGGGCCGCCAACGCGATCAAGGAAGGACGCTTCAGCGACGAGGTCACGCCCGTCGAGGTGCCGCAGCGCAAGGGTGACCCGATCGTCATCGACACCGACGAGGGTGTGCGCCCCGGCACCACCACCGAGTCGCTGGGGGGTCTCAAGCCCGCGTTCGCGAAGGACGGCTCGATCACCGCCGGCAACGCGTCGCAGATCTCCGATGGCGGCGCGGCCGTGATCGTCACGAGCCGCGAGAAGGCCGACGAGTTGGGCTCGACACCGATCGCCGAGCTCGTGGGCTTCGGGATGGTCGCCGGACCCGATCCGTCGCTCCTCACGCAGCCGTCGCGCGCGATCAAGCGGGCCCTCGACTCGATCGACCTCGATGTCGCCGACATCGACCTGTTCGAGCTCAACGAGGCTTTCGCTGCCGTCGGGCTCGCCGCGATGAAGGATCTCGGCATCACCGACGAGATCACGAACGTCAACGGCGGCGCCATCGCCCTCGGTCACCCGATCGGCGTGTCGGGCACGCGCGTCGTGGCCACGATCGTCAACGAGCTGCGCCGCCGTGGCGGCGGGCTCGGCGCGGCTGCGCTCTGCGGGGGCGGCGGTCAAGGAGATGCAACGCTCGTACGGGCTCTGTGAGGGCAGCGCGACTCGTAGCCCCCTTCACCGCCGCGGTCCTGCTCGTCGCCGCCTGTGGTGACGACGGAGGCGCCGGCGGCGGCACCGCCGGCAATGACGACGGTGACGACCCCGACTGCGTGGTGACCGGCAGCGACGTGGAGGATGCGTTCGGCGGATCGGTCGAGGTGCTCGACGCCCCCATCGAGGGGCTCTGCACGGTCTCGGTGGACGACAGCGATCCCGGCGGCGACGGCACGATCGAGATCGTCTTCCTGCACGGCCGGGGCGGCTCGGCCGACGAGCAGGAAGAGTTCGAGATCACCTGCCAGACCAACCAGGCGGAGCCGATCGACGACGTGGGCGACGACGCCTGCTACTCGGAGGAGTTCGGCACCGCCACCGTGCTCGTTGACGACCAGATCATCGAGATCCGGGGCTTCTCGTTCCTGAGCGCCGACGCACCAGGTCTACGCGAGAGCATCATCGATCTCGCCGGCACGGTCGCGCGGCAGGCCTGACGCTCGAGGCCGAGACCCGGCGGTAGCGTCGCGGCCCATGTCGGTCGACGCGTCGGAGCTGCGCCCGCTGCGCGTCGGCGAGATCCTCGACGCCGGCATCAAGATCACCACCAAGCGGTTCGCGGCGCTCGCGAAGATCGTCGCCGTCGTCACCATCCCGATTCAGGTGATCAGCGCCTTCGTGACTCTCTCGACGACGTCGGACGACGCCTTCTCAACGAGCACGTCGACGAGCGGAGAGGTCGACAGCGAGGTGTGGACGCAGCTCGCCGGCAACCTCGTCGTGAGCCTGCTCGGGCTCCTCGCCACGCTGATCGCACTGGCCGCGTGCACGCGGATCGTCGCCGGCGCGTATTTCGGCGAGGACGCCGACTGGCGGGGCTCGCTCGCCTACGCCGGGCGACGGCTGCCGTCGTTGCTGTGGCTCGGCTTCCTCTACGGCCTCATGGTGGCGTTGGGCACGATCGGGTGCGTCATTCCCGGAATCTGGCTCGCGGTCGCGTACGCGGTGTCGATCCCGGCGCTGCTGATCGAGGACGCCCGAGGCGCGAGCGCGCTGCGGCGCTCGTTCCGTCTGGTGCGGAAACGGTGGTGGCCGACGTTCGGTGTGCTGCTGCTCGGGTTCATCCTGATCAACATCGTGCAGGCGACGCTGTCACTGCCCTTGATCGGTCTGCTGCTGGCCGGCGGCGACGATCCCAACGTCGTCGTGTTCGTCACCGCGTCGACCATCACGGGAACGATCGCGACGGTGCTCACGACGCCGTTCCTGGTGGCGATGCTCGTCGTCGTGTACGTCGATCTGCGGGTGCGCAAGGAGGGCCTCGACCTCCAGCTCCTCGCCCAGCGGGTGGGTGCACCGACGCCCGCGCCCGGCTCGGCCCCGGCGTGGGCGACGACGGCCCGGGCGGTCCCGGGCGCGGCGCCCCCACCGGGATGGTCACCGCCACCGCCGGGATGGTCACCGCCGCCACCGCCGCCACCGGCGCCCGAGCAACCCGGCGATGCGCCGCCGCCGGCGTGACGTTCTTCGCGTTCGCGGGCGGCGAGGTCGATCCCGAGACCGCACGCGAGCAGGCCCGCGACATCCTCGGTCAGCGCCGCTACCAGCGCACGGATGTCCCGCGGCCCTTCGAAGGTGCGCTCGAGTGGCTCGGTGACCGGCTGCGGCCCGTCGCCGACTTCTTCGACCGGTTGCTGGCGTCGTGGCCGGGCCGCCTGACCCTGATCTGCGGCCTGATCGCACTGGTCGCCGTGGTCACGACCGCGGTCGCCCGCCGCCGCAGCCGCGGCGTCACCGCGGGCGCCGGCCGCAGGCGCGGCCGCGCAGGCGACGAGAGCCTCGATCCGGTGCAGCTCGAGCGCGATGCCGATGCCGC
>JBOGFJ010000297.1:0-6980 GCA_050743385.1 Acidimicrobiia bacterium | reverse complement strand
CCCCGGGCGCGCTCGTCGCCGGCGGCGCGACGGCGACCCCGGCCGCGGCCGCGCCCACCGGCTTCGTGACCATGAGCGACGGCGTGCAGATCGCCGTCAACGTGCGTCTCCCCGACAACTACATCCCGGGTGTGCGCTACCCGACGGTCTTCGAGATGTCGGGCTACGACGGCGGCTCCGCCGACGGTGGCACGCTCGCCAAGGATCTCGGCCTCGACCAGCTCGGGTTGCCGCTCGTGCCGGTCGACGACAGTCGTCAGCTCACCGAGCTGTTCTACGAGGAGTACGTCACCGTGCACGCGTCGGTGCGCGGCACCGGCTGCTCGAGCGGTGAGTTCGACCTCTTCTCGTGGCGCTCCGCCCTCGACGGCAAGGAGATCATCGACAACTGGATCCCGGCGCAACCGTGGTCGAACGGCTCGGTGGGCCTGGTCGGCCACTCCTACGGGGGGATCACCGGGTTCATGGTCGCGGCCACGCAGCCGGCACGCCTGAAGGGCGCCTCGCTGTCGGGCCTCATCGACGACGTGTACCGCGGCCTCGTCTACCCGGGTGGCGTCAGCAATTACGGCTTCCCCCTGCTCTGGACGGGCGGCATCCGGCCCGCGTACGACATCGCCGGCGGCCTCCTCCCCGGCATCCTCCGGCCCGAGGGCGCCGACGACGACCCGAACCGCCAGGAGGATTGCGCGCTCAACGTGCTCGGCAAGAGTCGCACGGTGCTCAACGACCCGTTGCTCCAAGGTCTCCAGGAGACCGACAACGAGTGGTACCGGGCACGCTCGCTCATCACCTACGTCGACAAGATCGAGGTGCCCATCCACATCGCGGCCGCGCACCAAGACGAGCAGACCGGCCCGCGCGGCCCGACCCACCTCTACGAACGGGTGAACGGCGTGCCCAAGCGCCTGGCGCTCATGAACGGCGACCACGGCACCGCCAGCACCGCCTCCGGCGGCCTGCCCGAGGTGCGCGCCGACCGCAAGGCCTGGCTCGACCACTGGGTGCGGGGCGTCAACCGCGGGTTCGGCAACCGCCAGAAGCCGAGCACCTCGGTGACGACGTTCTTCGAGGTGCACCGCGACCCGGCCGGCACGCTCGTCCCGAATGGCCGCCTTGATGCCAAGACGTTCCCCTATCCGCAGACCACCTGGACCGACTGGTACCTCCACCCCGACGGGTCGGTCGGTACCGCCGCGCCCACGGGCCCGGAGCCGGCGGCGTCGTACGTCTCGGGTTCGCACCGCCAGTCGTGGTCGTTCCAGGCGGGGCCGAGCGCGGGCCCACCGGTCACGACGGCCGACGGTCCCGACGAGCTGAGCTACCGCAGCGAGCCGTTCGCGGCGAACACGGCAGTGGCGGGGCCGATCGCGGCGACGCTGTTCGTGCAGAGCGCGACCCCCGACACCGAGCTGTTCGTGAGCGTGATCGACGAGGGACCCGACGGGAGCCGCACCTACCTCCAGCGGGGCCTGTTGCGGGCGAGCCACCGGGCGGTCGACGAAGCCGCCAGCGAGAAGACCCCCGACGGCCGTATCTACCGGCCGCATCGTCCCCACACGAACCCGACGCTGATCGTGCCGGGCGAGACCAACGAGTACCTCGTGGAGGTGTGGCCGGTCGGCCACGTGTTCCGTCCCGGTCACCGGCTGGTGGTCAAGGTGCACGCGCCGCCGTTCGTCGACAGCTACTACGCGTACGTGCCGCGCAGCGCCCCCGGCGTGAACACCGTTCTCCACGGGGCCGACCACCCGTCGCGCATCATGCTGCCCATCGTGCCGGTGCCGGCTCTCGGGCCCGAGGTTCCGTGCGGCGGCCAGGAAGCCGTCCGCTGCATCCCGCCCGGCCAGGTCGGTTGACGCCGGGTCACGAGTCCGTGAGCGACGCGAGGGCGCGGTCGAGGGCGCGGCGGGCGGCGAAGAGCGAGCGTTCGGCGGCGTAGAGGTCGGCGGCCACGGCGGAGTCGGGGGTGTCTCCGTAACGGGCGGCGACCGCGACCGCTCGTTCGGTCAGCTCCTCGACCTGCGAGCGCAGGGTGGAGAGCTCCGCGCGGTCGGACGACGACACGCCGCGAAGCCTGACGCCGGCGAGGGACCTCCGCAATTCGACCGTTATGCGGAAGGCGACCGAGATGGTGACCGTTACGATGAACGGCTACATGAGCGGGCTCGCGCGCCTCGACCTGCGCGCCTTCGACGGTGATCTCGGCCAGGCCTTGGCTCTTCCCGCACCGGCGGGCGAGGGTACGGCGACGCTCGTGCGCGAGATCGTCGCCGCCGTCCGCGAGCAGGGCGACGCCGCCGTGCGCCGGCTCACGCAGCGCTTCGACGAGCTCGAGCTCGACGAGCTGCGCGTCCCCGCCGCGGAGCTGAAGGACGCGCTCGAACGCGTCCCCCCCGACTTCCGGGCCGCGCTCGACTTCGCCCGCAACCGCATCACCGCGTACCACGAGGCTCAGCACGAGCCGTCTGTGGCGATCGACGACGACGGTCTGCGCGTGCGCGACGTCGTCGTGCCCGTCGACCGCGCCGGACTCTACGTGCCGGGCGGCCGCGCCTCCTATCCGTCCACCGTCCTGATGACGGCCATCCCGGCGCGGGTCGCGGGCGTGCCGGAGATCGCGCTGTGCGTACCGCCCGACCGTGCGGGGCGCGTGTCCGAGGCAACTCTGGCTGCCGCTGCGCTCGCGGGCGTCGACGAGGTCTACCGCATCGGCGGCGCGCAGGCGATCGCCGCCTTGGCTTACGGCACCGAGACGGTCCGTCCGGTCGACGTGATCGTCGGTCCCGGCAACGTCTACGTCGCCCAGGCGAAGCGTGAGGTGGCGGGTGTGGTCGGCATCGAGTCGTTCGCGGGCCCGTCGGAGGTCGTGGTCGTGGCCGACGACACCGCCCGCACCGACCTCGTCGCCGCCGATCTCCTCGCGCAAGCCGAGCACGGCCCCGACGGCGCCGCCATGGTGGTCACCTGGAGCGAGACCGTCGCCGACGCCGTCGACGTCGCGGTCGACGAGCTGCTCGCGACCGCCGGCCGGAGGGAGGAGATCGAGTCGACGCTGGCCACCGGCGGCCGGATCATCCTGGTCGACGACGCCGATGCCGCGATGGCGGTGGCGAACACGATCGCGCCCGAGCACCTCGAGCTCGTCACGGCGGATCCGGAGGCGCTCGTCCCGCTGGTGCGCAACGCCGGCGCGGTGTTCTGCGGTCCGTGGGCGCCCGCGGTCGTCGGCGACTACGTCGCCGGTGTGAACCACGTGCTCCCCACCGCACGCACCGCCCGGTTCGCGAGCGCGCTGCGCGTCGCCGACTTCCAGAAACACGTGCACGTCGTGCGCGTCGACGAGCAGGCGTTCGCCCGGGTCGCGCCGCACATGCAGGCGTTCGCCGACGTCGAGGGTCTCGAGGCCCACGGCCGGTCGGTGGCCCTCCGCCGGACGTCGACCGAGGACGCGGCACCGTGACCCGCGCCGCGCCCGTGCAACCGCGCGAGGGGCTGCGCGAGCTCACGGGATACCACTCGCCCCAACTCGACGTGGCGGTGCGGCTCAACACGAACGAAAGCCCGTACCCGCCGCCGCCGGCGTTCGTCGACGCCTGGCTCGCCGCGCTGCGGGCAGCCCCGCTCAACCGCTATCCCGACCGCAGTGCCCGCGCCCTGCGGTCGGCGCTCGCCGACCGCCTCGGGCAGCCGGTCGGGCGCGTCTTCTGCGCCAACGGATCGAACGAGGTGCTCCAGACGGTGCTGCTCACCTACGGCGGCCCGGGACGTCGGGTGGTGACGTTCGAGCCGACGTACGCGCTCCACTCGCACATCGCTCGCATCACCGGAACGGAGGTGGTGGCAGGGGAGCGCCGAGCCGACTTCGGCCTCGATCCCGACACGGCAGCCGACGTCGTGAAGTCGGCGCGGCCGGCAGTGGTGTTCGCGTGCAGCCCGAACAACCCCACCGGCACGGTCGAGCCCGCGGCCACGATCGAGGCGCTCCTCGCCGCGACCGAGGGGATCGTCGTCGTCGACGAGGCCTACGGCGAGTTCGCGGAGCGAAGCGCGATGGAGCTCGTCCGCGACGACGGTCGGTTGGCGGTGGTGCGCACCTATTCGAAGGTGTGGTCGATGGCCGCGCTCCGGCTCGGGTTCTGCGTTGCGCCGCCGTGGCTGGTCGCCGAGCTCGAGAAGGTGGTGCTGCCGTACCACCTGTCGGTGCCGACCCAGCTCGCGGGCACGCTCGCGCTCGGGTTCGAGTCGGAGATGGAGGCCCGCGTCGATCTGCTCGTGCGCGAGCGCACCCGGCTGGTGCGCGCCCTCGCGACCATCGACGCGGTGACGCCCTACCCGTCGGGTGCGAACTTCGTGCTCGTGCGCGTCGCCGGCGACGCCCACGCGGTATGGGAGCGGCTCGTGGCCAGAGGTGTGCTCGTGCGTGACTTCACGGCGTGGCCTTTGCTCGAGGGGTGCCTGCGTGTCACGGTCGGGACCAGCGAGGAGAACGACGCGTTTCTCGCCGCGTTGCGCGGCGCCGTCGAGGAGGTGGCCGCCTGATGGCCGAGCGCCGATCGCACCAGCACCGGGAGACGAAGGAGACCACCGTCGACCTGGTACTCGACGTCGACGGGGCCGGGCAGGCGAGCGCCGAGACCGGCATCCCGTTCCTGAACCACATGCTGGAGCAGCTCGGGAAGCACGGCGGCTTCGACCTGAAGATCGAGGCCCAGGGCGATCTCGAGATCGACCTCCACCACACGATCGAGGACGTCGGGATCGCGCTCGGCACCGCGCTGGCGGAGGCACTGGGCGACAAGGCGGGGGTGCGGCGGTTCGCGTCGGCGCTCGTCCCGCTCGACGAGGCGCTCGTGCAGGTTGCGCTCGACCTGTCGGGGCGTCCCTTCCTCGTGTACGAGGTCGATCCGGTGACGGAGTGGATCGGCACGTTCGACCCGCAGCTGGCCGAGGAGTTCTGGCGGGCGTTCTCGTTCGCCGCCGGGATCACGCTGCACCTGCGCTCGCTGTCGGGTCGCAACGGTCACCACGTGATCGAGGCGTCGTTCAAGGGCGTCGCCCGGGCGCTGCGCGACGCGGTGAAGGTCGAGGGCACGGGGGTGCCGTCCACCAAGGGCAGCCTGTAATCGCGGCAGCATCGACGGTGGAGCTGCTCCCGGCGATCGACCTACGCGGCGGCCGGTGCGTACGGCTGCGGCAGGGCGACTACGCCGCCGAGACCGTCTACGACGACGACCCCGTGGCGGTCGCGCGGCGATTCGCGGCCGCCGGCGCCCGCTGGATCCACGTCGTCGACCTCGACGCCGCCCGCACCGGCGAGCCCGCGAACCTCGCCGTCGTGGAGGCGATCTGCGCCGCGGTGCCGTGCCGGGTACAGGCCGGCGGGGGTGTGCGAAGCGCAGAGGCGGCCGGCGCGCTCCTCGCATCGGGCGTCGCCCGCGTCGTGGTGGGCACGGCGGCCGTCGAGACTCCCGAGCTCGTCGACGACCTGTGCGTGCTGCACCCGGGCAAGGTCGCCGTCGGGCTCGACGCCCGCGGCCGTGCAGTCGCGGTCCGCGGGTGGAAGGATGCCACCAGCACCGATCTCGTGCAGTTGGCCGCCCGCTTCGACGCCGCGGGCGCGGCCGCACTGGTCGTCACCGAGATCGGGCGGGACGGGATGCTGGAAGGACCTGACGTCGATCAGCTTGCGACCGTGCTCGGCGCCACCCGCCTACCTGTGATCGCGAGCGGTGGTGTCGGCTCGCTCGCCGACCTCGGCCGGCTGCGCGACCTGCGAGTCGACGGGCGCTCCCTCGCGGGCGCGATCGTCGGGACTGCTCTCTACGAAGGCCGATTCACGCTCGAGGAGGCCTTGGCGGCATTCGAATGAATCGAGCGCCCCGGCGCGGTACCGTCGGGCCTACGGGGCGCCGGCCCTCGGCGCTCAGGTGAACCGGGGGTGTCATCTTGGGCGAGCACGGTCCGAGCGAGGTGGTCGACGAAGGATTCCTGCGGCGGTACCGGGAGCTCCTCGACGCGGAGGCGGCCGCCTTCGACGAGCTGGAGCACTCCTACGAGGACGGTGACCGTCTGCACCACGAGCGCGATGTCGCCAAGTGGCGCTCGATCGTCGAACGCAAGGCGGCCTTCCTCGACCGCAGCGGTCTCGTCCCACTCCCCACACGGGCCTAAGGCCTCACGCGCCGACACCGACGGTCGTCGACACCTCGGGGGCGGGGGCCATCGGGACCGCGCCCACCAGCTTCGGGAAGAGCTGCTGCGCCACCCACGAGGCGCCCGGCTCCTCGAAGTGGTTCCCGTCCCGGGCCCGGGGCCGGAACCCGCCGACGTCGGCCGGGCAGGGCGGCCCCGACGGGCAGAGCAGCTCGCCCAGCTCCACCACCGTGACGCGATCGGCGTGTTGGCGGGCGTACTCGCGCAGGAGAGCCGCAAGGCGCTGGAGCGCGAGCGCCTGCTCGGGGTCGTAGGGCTCGGCCGATTCGGCCGCGGGCGGCGCGGGCGCGAGGAACACCACCCGGGCTCCGCCGGCGGTGAGGCGTGCCACCGACGCGTCGATGCCCGCCAGCAGCGACTGGTTGCCGGTGATCGTGCCGATGCGATCGACGCGCCCGTCGACGATGCGGTTCGAGATCTCCCAGACGCTCAACCACACCACGAGGTCGGGCTGGAACTGGCCTACGACGCGCTGGTGCGTCTCCGGGATGCCGTTGCTGCACACCTGGGCGAACGGATGGGGCACCCCCGCTTCGTCGGCAGTGGCGGCGCCGGCATTGCCGCAGCCGTCGACGACCGCGGCGTCGAAGGCGACACCGGCGGCACCGGCTGTCGCCGCGAGCGCATCGCGGAGCGTGTGCGCGACCGAGTCGCCGACGAGGAGCATTCTCTGCGGAGGCGGGAACGCCGGCCCCAGCGGCGCGGGCGCAGGCGCAGGGGCGGTGGCGTCGGCGGCCGGGTCATCGCCGGGCGCGGGCCCCGAC
>JBOGFJ010000296.1:0-16060 GCA_050743385.1 Acidimicrobiia bacterium | reverse complement strand
TCGCGGCGCGGGCCGTGGGCGTGGCGCGAGCAGCGTTCGAGGCCGCGATCGCGTATGCGCAGCAGCGGGAGACGTTCGGCAAGCCGATCGCCCAGCACCAGGCGATCCAGATCAAGCTCGCCGACATGGGGACGCAACTGCACGCGGCGCGCCTGATGACAGAGGCCGCCGCGGCGTGCAAGGAGGCGGGGGAGCGGGCGGACGTCGAGGCGGGGATGGCGAAGCTGTTCGCCAGCGAAGCCGCGTTCGAGATCGCGACGGAGTCGATGCGCATCCACGGCGGAGTGGGGTACACGACCGAGCTTCCGGTGGAGCGCTATTACCGCGACGCGCCGCTGATGATCATCGGCGAGGGCACGAACGAGATCCAGCGTCTCGTGATCGCGCGTGGTCTGCTCGAGCGCTACGAGGTGTGATCTCGATCCCAGACTCGAGGCCTCCGGGTCCGGAATCCGGACCCCTGGGCCTCGAGTCTCGGGTACTCGGCCGGTCAGCCGTCAGACCGTGAGGCCCTTGGCCTGGACGGGCTCGCCCAGGACCAGCTCGCTGTCTGCGATGAGCGGACCGAAGGCCGGTGCGGCCTTGGCCATCGCCTCGCTGCCCCCGTGCGCGCCGAGAGCGGCGTCGTCGGCGTAGAGCTCGTAGAACCAGAAGACGTTCGGATCCTGCTTCGATCGGTTCATCACGTAGAGCTCCGTACCGGGCTCACCGTCGACCGCCTCGAACAGCGCCTGGAACGCGGCAATGAGCGCGTCGCCCTTGCCGTCGTGCGTGCGCAGCTTTGCCAGCATCGAGACCTTGGCCATGACGCCCCTTTCCACCGCCAACGGGCGGCATCGTAGGCTGCGACCCAACGTGCGGACGAGCGACCCGTCAGGGGCGGCGCCGGCCACCTCTCTGGAGGATGGCCCTCTCTGGAGGATGGCCCGGCGCCGAGCGAGGGAGCCATTTGCATGACCGAGCACGAACGTCCCTTTGGTCGCTACCTCGAAGACTTCGAGCCCGGCGACATCTACAAGCACTGGCCCGGCAAGACCATCACCGAGTACGACGACCACCTCTTCTGCATGATCACGATGAACCACCATCCGCTCCACACCGACGCGTGGTACGCCGAGACCCAGACGCAATTCGGCAAGAACGTCGTGGTGGGGAACCTCGTCTACTCGGTCGTGCTGGGCATGAGCGTGCCCGACGTGAGCGGCGTCGCCATCGCCAACCTCGAGGTCGAGGAGCTCAAGCACAAGATGCCGACGTTCCACGGCGACACGATCTACGCCGAGACCATGGTGCTCGACAAGAAGGAGTCGTCGAGCAAGCCCGACCGCGGCATCGTGAGCGTCGAGACCCGGGGGTACAACCAGCGGGGCGAGGAGGTCTGCTACTTCCGCCGCAAGGTGATGGTGCCCAAGCGGGAAGCGGCCAAGCCCCGCCAGCGGCCCTACGCGTCGCCCGAGTAGCTCTGCCGAGCATGCCGCGGTCGACCGGCTGCGCCTTCTGCGCCATCGTCGCCGGCGAGATCGAGGCGGCGCATGTCGTACACGAAACCGATCTCGTCGTCGCCTTCCTCGACCACCGTCCGCTCTTCCCCGGCCACACGCTCGTCGCGCCCCGCGACCACCTCGCGACCCTGCTCGACCTCCCGCCCGACCAGGTCGGGCCCTACTTCGCCGAGGTGCAGCGACTCGCTGCCGCCGTACCCACCGCGATGGAGGCCCAGGGCTCGTTCGTGGCCATGAACAACGTCGTCAGCCAGAGCGTCCCCCACCTCCACACCCACGTGGTGCCCCGCCGGCGCAAGGACGGCCTGCGGGGCTTCTTCTGGCCCCGCACGAAGTACGAGAGCGAGGCCGCCATGGCCGAGACCGCCGCCCGGGTGCGCGCGGTGTTGGGTTGACGGCCTCGGAGCCGTGTGTAATCTTGTAATCATGAAACGGGCCTCCAGCACGACCCAGGGCTGGTTCGCCGGCCGCTTCCCCGACGGCTGGTTCAGCGGGCCGCCCGAGGTGACCTACGACCGGGAGGAGATCCTCGTCGTCGGTGACGTCACCGAGCCCGAGCTCGGCGCCGACCTCGACGACGAGGCGAAGGCCGCCGCCCGCCGGGCCCGCATCGAGGGCTTCCGGGAGGACACCCGCGGCGCTCGCATGCGCATCGCCGACGCCGCCGAGCACAAGTTCGGCCGCAAGGTCGCCTGGGGCGCGCGCTGCGGCGGCGAGGACGTGATGTTCACGACCCTGAGCATCCCGGTGATGACCCGGCTGCGGATGGAGGAGCGCTCGGTGCTCGACACGCTCGTCGAGGCGAGCGTCGCCCGCAGTCGCAGTGAAGCCTTGGCCTGGTGCGTGCGCCTCGTCCGCGACCACGAGGCCGACTGGATCCGCCAGCTTCGGGACGCCCTCGCCCACGTCGACGAGGCACGCGCCGGCGGACCCGAGCCTTCCACCGCGTAACGCGGCGTTACGCTCGCGACCCGGGCCGAGTTGAAGACCTCCTCGAGCTCCTCGAGGAGCTCGGCCTCGGCGGGGCGTCCTCGCCGGGCTGACGATCGACCCCGTCAGCCCTGGAGGAACCTGACGATCCGGGGATTCACGACGTCCGGCCGCTCGAGGTGGAGGAAGTGGCCGGCGCCGGGAACGACCTCCATCTCCAGGCCGGCGGGGAAGAAGGGGCGCTGCTCGGCTTCGACGACCCCCTCGATGCCCATGCAGCCGTCGTCGCGCCCGTGGAGGTAGAGGGTCGGCACGGGGATCTCGCCGCCCCCCTTGGCCTGCACCTCCGCGAGCGCGGGGTCGGGTGGGGTGGTGCCGAACATCGCCCGGTAGTAGCCGATGGCGGCGTCGATGCATCCGGGCGCGGCGAACGTGTCCTTGAGCGCGCGCATGAACGAGGCCGGCGGCTCGTAGCCCGGTGACCAGTCGCGCCACAGCATGTCGATGAACGCGAAGTCGTCGGCCGGAACGGCGATGTCGGCGAGGGGCTGCTGGAAGAAGAAGGTGTACCAGGAGCGCTTCAGCTGCGCGGGGTTCAGGAAGTGGGGCGCGTACGCGGTGAAGTGGGGGACGGCCATGGTGACGAGCCGGCGAAAGCGCGCCGGCGCGTGCCCGCAGGCCGTGTACCCGGCGATCGCGCCCCAGTCGTGGCCGACGAGCACGGCGTCACCGTCAGGTGCGAGCGCGTCGGCGAGCGCGACGGCGTCGAGGGCGAGCGACCCGACCTGGTAGTTGCCGTCGGGTGCGAGGCCGGTCGGCGCGTAGCCACGCAGCCACGGGGCCGCCGCGTGGAAGCCGGCGGCGGCGAGGTCGGCGAGCAGCGCGTCGTACGTGAGCGCGTGGTCGGGGAAGCCGTGCAGGCACAGCGCCAGCCGCCCGTCGGCGGGTCCGTCTTCGACGTACGCGAAATCGACTCCGTTGGCGGTGACGCGCGACTGCTGCACGGGCGGGACCCTACGCGAGGACGCGCCGCTTGAACCCGGCGACTCCGAGCCAGCCGAGCATGGTCGTGAACCCGAGCAACCCGCCGTAGATGCCCCACGCCGACATGTGAGGGATGTCGGTGAGCGCCATGCGGAAACCCTCGCTGATATAGATGAGCGGGTTCACGAGCACCGCCCACTTGAGCCACTCGATCGCCTCGAGCCGCTCCCACGGGTAGTACGCGGCGCCCAGCATGGTCATCGGGATCACGATGATGCCGAACACCAGCGGGATCTGCCCGGGCTCGGTGCGGGTGCCGATCGCGAGACCGAGCGATCCGGCGAGGAGGCACGACAGCGGGCCGACGGTGAGCAGCGCGAGCCAGTTGAGCTCGACCTCGACGGGGGTGCTGGGGATCCAGAGCGCGAACGGCACCACGATGAGCGCGGCCAGCGCCGACTGGATCGCGCCCGAGACGATCTTGCCCACGCCCACGGCCCAGATCGGCAGCGGGGCCATCACCCGGTCTTCGATCTCGCGCGTGTAGCCGAACTCGCTCACGAGCGGGATGGTCACCGCTTGGATCCCCTGGAAGACGACCGCCACGCCGATGAGCCCGGGCATCAGCGAAGTCGAGAACAGCGTCGCGCCTTCGCCCGACCCGCCGACTCCCTGACCGATCTCCGGGAAGACGTACGCGAACACGAACACGATGAGCAGAGGCTGGGTGACGGTCCGCATCAGGAACGCGACGAACGTCTTGCGCAGCACCTGCACGTCGCGCACGAGCAGGGCGCGGAACGCGATCACCGCCGCGGAGCGCTTCGAGCGGACGGGTGCGAGGATGTCGATGAGAGTTGCCGATGCAGTCGTCATTTGCGGGCTTCCTTCATTCGCGGAGCTCCTTCCCGGTGAGGTTGATGAACACGGCCTCGAGGGTCGGCTCGGTGATCCCGATGTCGCTGATGTCGAAGCCGCCGGCGTCGGCGTGGGCGATGAGGCGGGCGAGGCCGCCGTGATCGCCGCGCAGGTACACGCGCACCATCCCGTCGGTCGTTGCCGACGCCGCCTGCACGCCGGCGAAGGTCTCGAGGTGGCGCGCCAGCTCGGGGACGCGTGTGCTCTCGGTCGAGGTGACGCGGATCTCGGTGTCGGCGCCCACCGACCGTTTCAGCGCGGCCGGGGTGTCGAGGGCGAGGATGCGGCCGTGGTCCATGATCGCGACGCGGTCGCAGAGCTGGTCGGCCTCCTCCATGTAGTGGGTGGTGAGGAGGATCGTCTGGCCGTCGGCATGGAGCTCGCCGACCACCTCCCAGAGCGCGAGCCGGCTCTGCGGGTCGAGGCCCGCCGTCGGCTCGTCGAGGAACAGCAGCTGCGGCCGATGCAGGAATGCCCGCGCGACCATCAGTCGTTGGGCCATCCCCCCCGACAGTTCGAGGATCTCGGCATTCGCCCGGTCGGCGAGGCGGAACCGCTCGAGCGTCTCGTCGGCGGCGCGGCGGGCGCCGCGCGCGCCCATCCCGAAGTAACGGCCGTGGAAGTAGAGGTTCTCCCACACCGAGAGGGCGCGGTCGAGCGTGCTCACCTGGGGTACGACGCCGATCAGCTGCTTTGCCGCCACCGGATCCCCGATCACGTCGACGCCGCCGACCCACGCCCGGCCACTCGTGGGCACCACCCGGGTGGTGAGCATGCCGACGGTCGTCGTCTTGCCGGCACCGTTCGGCCCGAGGAGCCCGAAGATCTCGCCCGCGTGCACGCCGAGGTCGAGATCGTCGACGGCCGTGATCGTCGGGCCGCCTTTCGACGCGTACACCTTGGTCAGGGCCTCGGTGTGGATGACGTCGGCGGACGGGGGCGCGTCACTCCCATCGGCGGCCCCACCCGTCATCTCCTCAGAATCCCACAAGACCGACGCACACCTCCCGAGCAGGGCGAGGAGTTTGTCAGGGCCCCCGAGGCCGGTATCCTCCCATTGTGCGCGGGGGGACGAGGGTCCGCTTTCACGGCGTGCGAGGCTCTACGCCTTGCGCCGGTGACCGCTATGAGCGCTACGGCGGGAACACGTCGTGCGTGTCGCTCGAGGTCGACGGCCACGCGCCGGTGATCTTCGACATGGGCACGGGCCTTCGGCCCTACGGCGAGCAGCTCGTGGGGTTCGCCACCAGCGGGCCCGAGGGCCGGTCGGCTCCCTTCGGTGCCTTCCAGGGCACGGTGCTCCTGACGCACCTGCACTGGGACCACATCCAAGGCCTGCCGTTCTTCGCCCCGATCGGGAACCCCGACGCCACCCTCGACGTGTACGGGCCCCGGCAGGACGAGGGCACGCTCGCCGACGTGTTCGAGGGCGTGATGCGCCCGCCCTACTTCCCCATTCGGCCCCAGCAGCTCCAAGGAACGGTTCGGTTCCACGACGCCGACGACGACGACTTCGCGGTCAACGGCGCCAAGGTGCGGTCGCGGTGGGTGCGCCACACCAGCCCGACGCTCGGATTCCGGGTCGAGGTCGAGGGTGTGTCGGTCGCGTACCTCTCCGACCACGCAACCGGCTGCTCCGATGATCCCGACGACTATGTGCCGCCCGACGTGCTCGAGCTCTGCGAGGGCGCCGACCTCGTCGTCCACGACTCCCAGCACACGTGCGAAGAGTACGAGTCGAAGTGGTTCTACGGACACTGCACGGTCGACTACGCCGTGCACGTCGCCCGCGAGGCGGGGGCCCGCCATCTCATGCTCTTCCACCACTGTCCTTCGCACAGCGACGACGACGTCGACCTCATGCTCGTGCACGCCCGCGACCTCGCCTCGCGCGTCTCGGGCGAGCTCGCCGTCTCGGCCGCCTCCGAGGGTCTCTGCCTCGAGCTGCACGCTCGGTGAGCACGCGCGCCCGGTGAGCGAAGGCGCCCGGTGAGCGACAGCGAAAGCGCGGAGGCGCTCATGACGCCCGACGAGGCGTCGTTTCGTACCGTCCTCGGCCACTTCGCCACCGGAGTGACGATCATCACCGCGATGGACGGCGACGAGCCCATCGGTGTGTCGGCCAACTCGTTCACGTCGGTCTCCCTCGACCCGCCGCTCGTGCTGTTCTGCGCGGCCAAGGCGTCGACGACCTGGCCCCGCATCGAGGCAGCGGGCAAGTTCACGGTCAACATCCTCAACGAGCACCAGGAAGACGTGTGTCGGGTGTTCGCCACCAAGGGCGCCGACCGGTTCAGCCGAATCGGGTGGCGGTCGAGCGCGAACGGGCAGCCCATCCTGCACGACTCGCTCGCCTACATCGACTGCGAGATGCAGGAGCAACACGACGCCGGCGACCACATCATCGTGGTGGGGCGCGTGCAGGAGCTGGGCGTGCTCTCCGAGGAGGGCCCGCTCCTCTTCTACCGCGGTGGCTACGGCAAGTTCGCCAGCTGACGCCCGCCTCTCCGGCCGGGTCGTGGTGGTATCGGCAGGTGAGGGTGAGGTGGCCCGGGCGCTCGCCCGCGAGGGTGCCGCGGTGGTGATCGTCGGGGACGCCGCGGTCGCGGGCGCGGTTGCGGGCGAGATCGAGCAGGCGGGAGGTCGGGTGTCGGTGTTCGCCGGCGACGTGCGGCGCGCCGACCAGCGTGCCGCGCTCGCCGAGATGGTCGCCGAGCTGTTCTAAAGGAGGGCCGGCGCGGCGCGCTGGTAACCTCGAGCGCAGCGCCCCGCACCCTCCGTCCGATCCTGCGGGGCGCGTGGTGACCGGGAGAGGTGTGTGAGCGAGCCGACGCGAGCCGACGAGGGCGGCGACGCGCCGGATCTCGAGGCCGAGCAGCTCGCCGCTGACAAGCTCGCCTCCGACAAGGAGGCCCGCCGGGCGGGCTGGCGCCTCATGCGCGCCACCATCAAGCCGCAGAAGTGGTGGGTGGTCACCGGCATCGCCGGCGGCCTGGTGTGGACCTCGGCGCGTGTCACCGTCCCGCTCCTCGCGGCCGGTGCGATCGACCAGGGCATCCTGAAGAGCGACGAGGGCACGGTCTTGCGCTTCGTGACCGCCATCGTCGTCGTGGGAGTGGTCCAGGCCGTCTGCACCGGCCTGCGGCGCTACTCGGCGTTCCGCCTCGCGCTCCGGGTGGAGACGAACCTGCGCGACCGGCTGTTCGCCCATCTCCAGCGCCTGCACTTCGCGTTCCACGATGAGGCGCAGACGGGCCAGCTCATGGCGCGCGCGAACTCCGACCTCCAGCAGATCCGCGTCGTGGTGGTGTTGCTGCCGCTGACGGCGGCGAGCTTGCTCACGATGCTCGCCGTGATGGTGATCATCCTCCTGAAGTCGCCGGGCCTGGCGCTGCTCGTGTTGATCACGCTGCCGTTCCTCAACATCGCCGCCACCCGCTTCACCCGCCGCATCCAGCCGGTCTCGCTCCAGCTCCAGGAAGAGCTCGCCGACCTGTCCGGCGTCGTCGAGGAGAGCGTCGCCGGCGTGCGGGCGGTGAAGGGCTTCGGCGCCGAGCAGCTCCAGGCCACCCGCCTCCGCCAGGAGGCCGACTCCGTGCTCGACCGGTCGCTCGCCGCCGCCCGCCTCCGCGCCGGGTTCATCCCGCTCGTCGACCTGCTCCCGACGCTGTCGCTGGTCGCCATCCTCTGGTACGGCGGCCACCAGGTCATCAACGGCGACCTCGAGCTCGGTTACCTCGTGGCGTTCAACTCCTACGTCCTCATGCTCATCTGGCCACTGCGGATGCTGGGGATGATGCTGGCGCAGGCATCACGCTCGTCGGCGGCCGCGGGCCGCGTGCACGAGGTCTTCGCCACCGAGCCGGCGGTGGTCGACGTGACGGGGGCGCGCTCGCTGCCCGACGGGCCGGGCGAGATCCGCTTCGGGGGCGTTCGCTTCAGCTACGGCGGGCTGGGCGGTCCGCCGGTGCTCGACGACCTCGACCTGGTCGTGCCGGGTGGGCAGGCGGTCGCGCTCGTGGGCGCGACGGGCTCGGGCAAGACGACGGTCGCCCGGCTCGTGCCGCGCTTCTACGACGTCGACGCCGGGCGCGTGCTCCTCGACGGCGTCGACGTCCGGGCCGTCAAGGTGCGGGAGCTTCGCCGCAGCATCGGGATCGTCTTCGAGGACACCTTCCTCTTCTCCGACAGCGTGCGCGAGAACATCGCGTTCGCAGACCCCGAGGCGCCGATGGATGCCGTCGAGCGCGCCGCCCGGCTCGCGGGCGCGGCCGAGTTCATCGAGAGCCTCCCCGACGGCTACGACACCGTCATCGGTGAGCACGGCTTCTCCCTCTCGGGCGGGCAGCGCCAGCGCCTCGCCATCGCCCGCGCGGTGCTGGCCGATCCGCGCGTGCTGATCCTCGACGACGCCACCTCCTCGGTCGACCCCACCAAGGAGCACGAGATCCGCGCCGCGCTCCGGGAGGTCATGTCCGAGCGCACGACGCTGATCATCGCCCACCGGCCCGCCACGATCGCCCTCGCCGACCGGGTCGTGCTGCTCGACAACGGGCGGCTCGCCGCCGACGGCACCCACGACGAGCTGCTCGAGACGTCGCTGCGCTACCGCGCCGTGCTCGCCCAGGCCGAGGCCGAGCTGGGAGTGGGCGCCATGAGGGGTCGGGGATGAGAGGCGGTGGCGGGGGCGGGTCCTTCGGTGCCCTCGCCGTAGAGGAGAAGCTCACCCGCGAGGACGCGCACAAGGTGATGCGCCGCCTGGCGCGCCTCCTGCGGCCCTACCGCCGCCAGATCGTGGCGGCCGCGCTCCTCCTCGTCGCTCAGACCGCGTGCCTGCTCGCCGGGCCCGCTCTCGTCCGCTACGGCATCGACCACGGGTTGGAGGACGGCAACACCGGCAACCTCAACCGTGCCGCGATCACGTACCTCGTCATCGCGTTCATCGGCGCGTATCTCGGGCGGGCGGTCATTCGCATGGTCGCCCAGGTCGGCGAGACGTTCCTGCGTGACCTGCGTGAGAGGGTGTTCCGTCACCTGCTGTCGCTCGGGCTCGACTTCTTCGAGCGGGAGAAGACCGGGCGGCTCGTCGCCCGCATGACCTCCGACGTCGAGGCGCTCCAGGAGCTCGTCTCCATGGGCCTGGTGATGTTCGTGCAGAACGGCCTCATCTTCGTCGGCGCCGTCGTCGTGATCTTCGTGATGAGTTGGCAGCTGGCCCTGTTCACACTCGTCGTCGTACCCCCGGTCTTGATCGCCAGCCGCTGGTTCCGGCGGGAGTCGAACCGCGCCTATCTCGAGGTGCGCGATCGGATCGGCCAGAACCTCTCGACGCTCCAGGAGGGCCTGGCCGGCGTCCGTGTCGTGCAGGCATTCGCGCGCGAGCCGGCCGTGACCCGGCGCTTCCGGGGTACGAACGAGGCGCAGTACGACGCGCATATCGAGACGGTGCGCATCTCCACCCGCTACTTCCCGTTGGTCGAGTTCTCCGGTGTCGCCGGCACCGCGTTGATCATCGGGATCGGCGGATGGTTCGTCGATCGCGACATCGTCACCGTCGGCACGGTCGCCGCGTTCGTTCTCTACCTCAACAACCTGTTCGAGCCCGTCCAGCAGCTGAGCCAGCTCTACAACCTGGTGCAGCAGTCGGGTGCCGCCCTCCAGAAGCTCTTCGGCCTGCTCGACACACGCACGTCGATCGCCGAGCGTCCCGGCGCGGTCGACCTGCCCGAGGCCGGACCGCTGCAGGTCGAGCACGTCACCTTCGGCTACGCCGACGGCGAGCCGGTGCTCTTCGACGTGACGCTGCCGGTCATGCCGGGCGAGCGGGTCGCGCTCGTCGGCCCGACGGGCGCGGGGAAGTCGACGCTCGCCAAGCTCGTCGCCCGGTTCTACGACCCGCGTGAGGGCAGGGTGTGCTTCGGTGGCGTCGACCTTCGCGATGCCACGCTGCGGAGCCTGCGCGAGCGCATTGTGGTCGTCCCGCAAGAGGGCTTCCTCTTCGCAGGTACGGTGCGCGACAACATCCGCTTCGGTCGCGCGGAAGCCACCGACGAGGAAGTCGACGCCGCCGTCACCGCCCTCGGCCTGATCCCGCGGTTCGACTCCTTCGCCGACGGGCTCGACACCGAAGTGCGCGAGCGCGGGTCGCGCCTCTCCGCCGGTGAGCGCCAGCTGGTGTCGCTCGCCCGCGCCGCGCTCGCCGACCCCAAGCTCCTGGTCCTCGACGAGGCGACATCGAACCTCGACCCCGGTACCGAGTTCGCGGTTGAGCACGCGCTCGAGCGTCTGATGGAGGGCCGCACCGTCGTGGTGATCGCCCACCGCCTCTCGACCGCGGCGCGCGCCGACCGCATCGCCGTGATCGACGACGGCCGCCTCGCCGAGTTCGGCACGCACGAGGAGCTGCTCGGCCGCGAGGGCCGCTACGCGAGCCTGTACACCGCCTGGATGGCGAGCCCCGCGGCGGGCAAGACCGCGTGACGGCATGACGCTCCGCGTTCTGCGGATCCTGTTCCTCGTCGTCGGGGTCGTGGCCGGCGTCGCCGGGACCATCATGCTCGTCGCTCCGAACGAGACTGACCGCTACTTCTCCTGGCCGATCGGACCGCCGCCGTTGGCCGCGACCGTGGGGGGCTTCTACGTCGCGTCCGCGGTCGTGTTCACGCAGGCCGCGTTCCGCGACGACTGGCCGGCCGCCCGGGGGCTCTGTGTCGGGGTGATCGCGCTCACCGTGCCGACCGTCGTGTTCACCATCCGACACCACGACGTCTTCGACTTCGGTCGTTGGCAGGCGATCGCCTGGATCGTGCTGTTCGTCGCCGCTCCGATCGCGTACGGGACCATCCTGTTCGTGCAGCGTGGCCAGGTGGCCGCGGCGGGCGACGCGTTGGTGGCCTGGGCCCGAGTCGTCGTGGCGCTGCTGGCCCTGGCCTACGCCGCGCTGGCCCTCGTCCTCTGGCTCGACCCGACGGGCACGGCCGACCGTGCTCCCTACCCGCTCCCGGCGATGTCGGGTCGGTTCCTCGGTTGCTGGGCGGCGTTTCTCACCGCGTTGGCCCTGTTCGTCGTCGTCCGCAACCAGTGGAACGAGGCCCGCACGCCCCTGCTCGCGCTCACGCTGTGGCCGGTCGGCGGGTTGGTCGGGGCGCTGCGGAGCTTCGACGACCTCGCGCCGTCGGGTCGACGGGCCGCCTCGGTGGTGGGGCTGGGTGTCGCCGCCGCCGCGGGCGCGCTCGTGCTCGTCGCCGGACGGGCGCGGGTCAGCGCATCAGCCCCGCGCCGGTGACGAGCGGGAGATCGCGCGGGTTTTCGTGTGCGGAGACGACCGATACGGTCATGTCCGCACACGAGAAGATCGGGGGAGGCAGGGCGTGACGGAGTTCCGGGGGAAGATCGGTCGGTACCGCTCGGAGTCGGAGCCGTGGTGGCCCGAAGCGGTGCGCCCGCCGCCAGGTGCGCCGAACGTACTGGTCGTGCTGCTCGACGACGTCGGGTTCGCCCAGGTCGGCTGCTTCGGCTCCGACATCGACACGCCCAACTTCGACCGGCTGGCGGCGACCGGGCTGCGCTACACCAACTTCCACACGACCGCCCTGTGCTCCCCGACGCGCGCGTGCGTGCTCACCGGCCGCAACCACCACCGCGTCGGCATGGGCCGGATCACCGATCTGGCCACCGGCTTCCCCGGCTACAACTGCCGCATCGGCCGCGAGCACGGGTTCCTGTCGGAGATGCTCGTGCCGCACGGCTACGCCGCCTATGCCGTCGGCAAGTGGCACCTGACGCCCGAGGACGAGCGCGATCTCGGGGCCTCGCGCATTCGCTGGCCCCTCGGCCGCGGCTTCGAGCGCTTCTACGGGTTCTTCGGCGGCGAGACGCACCAGTTCGCGCCGTCACTCGTCCACGACCAGCACCGGGTGCCGCCGCCGCGGTCGTGGGACGACGGCTACCACCTCACCGAGGACCTCGCCGACCGGGCGATCGAGTACGTCACCGACCTCCGCCACGCCGATCCCGCGAAGCCTTTCTTCCTCTATCTCTGCACCGGTGCGTGTCACTCACCCCACCAGGCACCACCGGATTGGATCGAGCGCTACCGCGGCCGCTTCGACGAGGGATGGGACGCGTGGCGTGAGGCCACGCTCGCGCGCCAGATCGCAGCCGGTGTGATCGAGGCGGGCACCGAGCTCTCACCCCGGCCCGGCTGGGTGCCGGCGTGGGACTCGCTCCCTGCCGACCAGCAACGCGTGTTCGCGCGCTTCCAGGAGTGCTTCGCCGGCTTCCTCAGCCACGCCGACCATCACATCGGGCGGGTGGTCGACTTCCTCGCCGAGACCGGCGACCTCGACGACACCCTCGTGATGGTGCTCTCCGACAACGGGGCATCGTCGGAGGGCGGGCCCACCGGTTCGGTGAACGACGCCCGTCCGTGGAACCTGGCGCCCCGGGAGGTGGAGGAGGCGATCGCCCGCATCGACGAGCTCGGCGGCCCCAGCCTGCACAACAACTACCCGTGGGGCTGGACCGTGGCCGGCAACACCCCGTTCCGGCGCTGGAAGCGCGAGGTGCACGAGGGCGGCGTGGCCGACCCGCTCATCGTGTCGTGGCCGGCGCACATCGCGACTGCGGGCGAGGTGCGCCACCAGTACGTCCATGCCGTCGACCTGCTGCCGACCGTGCTCGACGCCGCCGGCGACGACGCGCCCGCCGAGATCGGCGGCGTCACGCAGTCGCCGATCGACGGGGTCAGCTTCTTGGCGACCTTCACCGACGCCGAGGTACCGGCCGGGCGCGAGACGCAGTACTACGAGATGCTCGGCTGCCGCGCGATCTACCACCGGGGCTGGAAGGCGGTCGTCTACAAGGCCATCGCCGACTCGAGCATCCCCTTCGACGACGACCCCTGGGAGCTCTACCACCTCGACGACGACCCCACCGAGTGCCACGATCTCGCGGCCGAGCGTCCCGACGTGCTGCGCGAGCTGGTCGAGCGCTGGTGGATCGAGGCCGCGCGCAACCAGGTGCTGCCCCTCGACAACACGCCCTTCGGCTTCCTGTTCGGTGACGAGCGTCCCGGGCACGCGCCCCGGGAGCGCTACACGTACTACCCGTACGGCGGTCCCGTAACCGAGGACGCGGCCGTGAACGTCCGGAACCGGTCGCACACGATCACCGCCGAGGTCTCCGTGCCCGACCACGGTGCCGAGGGGATCCTGCTCGCGGTGGGCTCGATCCTCGGCGGCTACGTGCTCTTCGTACGCGACCACCGGCTCCACTACGTCCACAACTTCGTCGGCCTCGAGGTGCACCGGGTGTCGTCGACCGTCGACATCGGCCCGGGCGACAACTCGCTCGCCGTTCGGTTCGCCAAGACCGCCGAGCACGCCGGCACGGCCACGCTGTACGTCGACGGCGATCCTGCGGGCGAGACCGTGATCCCGCGCTTCACGCCCACGCGGTTCTCCATCACCGGCGAAGGCCTGTGCTGCGGTTTCGACGTCGGCATGCCCGTCGTCGACGAGTACCGTCCGCCGTTCCGCTTCACGGGGACCCTGCACCGGGTGGTCGTCGACGTCAGCGGCGAGCCCTACGTCGACCCTCGAGCGGAAGCGGAACTTGCCGTGCGCGCGCAGTAGGAGCTGCCATCCACCCGCGAGGGGGCCGGCTCTGCCGGCCCCCGGTGTGTCGCGCGCGTGCGGGAGCGGCGAGCGAAGCGAGCGCGACCAGAAGAGGTAGAGTCTTTCGCGTTTACCGGTCGGTGCAGCGAAGCCGGTGAGAACCCGGCGCTGTCCCGCAACTGTGTGCCTCTCTGAGGCGAGCCAGGTCGCCTGGCCGGCCGGTGACGAACCCAGCCTTCGAGGACAGGGCGGTTCGTCCGGCAGACCTCCTGTCGGCGGCCTCGTCCCTCGACCGACAGGAGGAACTCATGACACGCCGGATCACGAGCCTGCTGGCTCTCGTCGCGGTCGCGCTGACGGCCGTCGCGACCGCACCGTTGCCCGCGACGGCGGGGGAAGACGACTTCCCCGTCACCGTCAAGGGCGACAACGGGAAGACCGAGATCGATAGCCGACCCGAGCGCATCGTCTCACTGTCGCCGACGGCGACCGAGATGCTCTTCGCCATCGGTGCCGATGAGCAGGTGGAGGCGGTCGACGACCAGTCCGACTACCCGGCCGACGTGCCCACGACCGACCTGTCGGCCTTCGAGCCCAACCCCGAGGCCATCGCCGGCTACGACCCCGATCTCGTGGTCGCCACCGACGAGGCAGTCGCCGACGCTCTCGACCGGGTCGACATTCCCGTGGTCGTCTTCGACGCGCCGGCGCGGCTCAAGGGCGCCTACCGCCAGATCCGGGTGCTCGGCAAGGCGACCGGTCACCCGGACGAGGCGAAGGAGCTCGTCACCGACATGAGGGACGAGATCGACGCGCTCGTCGACGAGGTGCCCGACCGCGACTCGGCACCGACGGCGTACTGGGAGCTCGACGACCAGTACTTCTCGGTCTCGTCGAAGACGTTCATCGGCCAGGTGCTCTCGCTCGCGGGGCTGGCCAACATCGCCGACGAGGCCGAGGACACCTCCGAATACCCGCAGTTGAGCTCGGAGTACATCGTCGACTCCGACCCCGACTACATCTTCCTCGCCGACACGGAGTGCTGCAGCCAGTCGCCCGAGACCGTTGCCGACCGCCCCGGGTGGGGTGACCTCGTCGCGGTGCAGAACGACGGCGTCGTTGCGTTGAACGACGACGTCGCGTCGCGCTGGGGCCCGCGTGTGGTCGAGCTGTTCGAGATCGTCGTGGAGGCGACGACGACGTGACCACCACCGTCGCGCCACCTACTGTGCGCGTGACGCGCCTGCGCGTCCGCTGGATCCTGGCGGGAATCGGCGCGGTCGCGATGGCGGCGCTGCTCGGCGTCGCGGTCGGCCCGGTGGCGATCGCCCCCGGCCGCTTCCTCGGGGAGCTCACGCAATACCTGCCCTGGGTCGACGGCGGCGTCGGCCTGGACGACCAGCAGATGAACATCGTCCGCGAGCTGCGCCTCCCGCGGGTGGTGCTCGCGCTGCTCGTCGGCTCGATGCTCGCGGGGGCGGGCGCGTCGTACCAGGGTGTGTTCCGGAACCCGCTCGCCGACCCCTACCTGCTCGGCGCGGCCGCCGGCGCGGGATTGGCAGCGACGATCACGATCGTCGCGTCGCCCGGTGTGACGAACGGAGGCTTCAGCATCCTGCCGGTGGCCGCGTTCGGCGGGGCGCTGGGCGCGGTGCTGCTGGCTTATGCGCTCGGTCGCGCGGGAGGTGGACGCTCGCCGGCGACCCTCCTGCTCGCGGGCGTGGCGGTGGCCGCCTTCTTCACCGCCGCTCAGACCTACGTACAGTCGCGCAACGCCGACGACATTCGCCAGGTGTACTCGTGGATCCTGGGGCGCCTCACGGTGGCGAGTTGGCGCGAGGTGGTGCTCGTGCTCCCGTACTTCGTGGTCACGAGCGTGATCCTGCTCGCACACCGCCGGGTGCTCGACGTGCTCGCGGTCGGCGAGGACGAGGCCACGACGCTGGGGATCCCGGCGGCGAGAACGCGCCTCCTCATCGTGGGCGCGGCGTCGCTGGCGACGGCGGCGGCTGTCTCGGTGAGCGGGTTGATCGCGTTCGTGGGGATCATCGTCCCGCACACCGTGCGCTTGCTCTTCGGCTCGAGCTACCGGGTCATCCTGCCGCTTTC
>JBOGFJ010000295.1:0-10964 GCA_050743385.1 Acidimicrobiia bacterium | reverse complement strand
GCCCGACATCAGCCGGTACGTGTTCGCTCCCATCACGTACGTGACCTCGGGTTGCTCACCCAGCCAGGTGAGGTACTCAGGCCCCTCGAGACCCCAGAAGCCGGGCCAGCCCTCCCCCGACGCGTAGCCGTCGAGGGAGGTGATGAAGTCGACGAGGAGGTCCGGCATGGTCGTGTCCTTGTCCTCAGATGTCAGGTAGCCGCTCCTGCCTTCGCTACCACGGCGGCACGAGGTCGGACGGGCGGCGAAGTCGAGAACCTATCGCCGGCGCGCGACCGAGTCGGCGATGTGGACGTATGCGTACCGACCGGCGCCCAGAAGGCGCGTGGGGCACCAGCCAAGGCTGTCGATCGTCGCTTCACCGACCGGATTCGCTGCAGTCGTTACGCTTCCGGCGCTGGAAGGATGCCGACCTGCATCAAGTACTCGGCCATGTTCCAGTAGTCGCGGTTCTGCGTAATCTTGCCGTCGGCATCAACCCGTCCGATGGAGACGCCACGAGTGCTGTACGGCTTGTTTGTCGCCGGCAAGCCGGCCACTTCGCCGGTGTTTGTGCCGGTCATCTCCCATTCGAAGGCGTAGCGGTCGCCACTTGCCTGCTCGCTCACCGAGGTGAACCGGTAGTCCTTCGAGAACTGTTCAGTCTCGTCGACGAATGCCTCGATGGCATCGCGTCCGTCGTGGATAGACCCGAGCGCCACGTCCTCATACGTGGCGTCTTCGGCCATGAACGCGGCCACCTTGGCCCCATCGTGGCTGTTCCAGGCATCCAGATATCGCTGCATCCAATCGCTCACGACGTGCGCACCTCCGGCTCGGGATCCCTCATGGTGCCAGGTCGATGAACCCGTACAGGTGCTCCACGACGAAGCGACAACAACGGTGCTTCCCACCCATGCGCATCACTATGAGGGTCGGTTCGCCGCTTCACGCATCTTGCCGGCGTCGACGTGAGCCCCCACACCGCTCGGTATCACTCGCGCCGACACCGCGCCCCAGAACGCCGGATCGGGCCGGCACGCTTCAGAGTCACCGCGACTCTCTTGACGGAGAGGAGCCGATCTGTGCGCGTTGTCGCCGGCCGTGATGTCCAGGGTTCAGGGGTTCGCCAGCGCGTGCTCGAGCGCGGCGCCGAACGCGTCCGGCGCTTCGAGCATCGGGTAGTGGCCGATGCCCGCCAGGCGCACGAGCGTGGCGTCGGGACGGGCCGCATGCAGGCGCTCGGCCATGGGCCACACCGCGATGGGGTCGACATCGCCCCAGACGATCGTGAGCGGTGCGGGATGGCGCTCGATCGCGCCCGTCCAGCGAGTCTCGTGCTCGCGTCGCTCTTCGACATAGCGGATGGTGCGGGGCAGCAGCCGGTTGCCGCCGTCGCGCACAATGAGCTCCGCCAGCACGGCGAGCTCGTCCTCGGGCACGGTCGCGTCGGGCGCGAGCGTCGCCCGGAGCGCGGCCGCCAGCAGCTCGACCGTCGGCGCCGCGTCCTCGGCCACGATCTCGTCGGGGAGTGACAGCAACATCTTCTGGCCGTCGGTGAGCTGGGCCATCCCGAGGTAGATGCTCCCGTTGCTGACCACGCGCCCGGCGATCTCGAAGTCGAGGTCGCCGGCACTGCTGCGTGCGAGCAGCTCGCCGGCAACCGAGTCACCCATGTCGTGGCTCACGAGCACGGCGCGCTCGATGCCCAGCTCGGCGACCAGCACGTCGATCAGGTCGGCCTGCTCGAAGAGCGAGTAGTGCTGGTCCGGCTTCTCCGAGAGCCCGAAGCCGAGGAAGTCCATCGTCACGACACGCCGATGACCTGCGAGGCGGGCGATGGCGTCACGCCAGTCGAGCGAGCACGTCGGGAAGCCGTGCAGGACGATGACGGGGTCGCCGGGTCGGTCGCGGCCGTGGTCGACCACGAACAGGTCATGGCCGGCGACGCGCCGCCGCTCTCCGGCGCGTTCCCACTCTGCGATGGCCACGTGTCCACGCTCGCCCACACTTGACCGTTCGGTCAAGTGTCGAGTGCAATGACCGGCCATGCGCTTCGGCATCTTCCTCGCCCCGTTCCATCCCGTCGGCCAGAACCCGACGCTCGCGCTCGAACGTGATCTGGAGCTGATCCAGCACCTCGACCGCCTCGGATTCGACGAAGCCTGGATCGGCGAGCACCACTCGGCGGGCTTCGAGATCATCGCCTCACCCGAGGTGTTCATCGGGATCGCGGCCGAGCGCACGAAGCACATCAAGCTCGGAACGGGCGTGAACTCGCTCCCCTACCACCACCCCTTGGTGCTCGCCGACCGGATGGTGCTGCTCGATCACCTCACGCGCGGTCGGGCGATGCTCGGCTGCGGGCCGGGGCAGCTCACCTCCGACGCGCACATGCTCGGCATCGAGCCCAACGACCAGCGGCCCCGGATGGACGAGGGCCTCGACGCGATCATGGCCCTCCTCCGGGGCGACCGGCCCGTGACGATGAAGACCGAGTGGTTCGAGCTGCGCGACGCCCGCCTCCAGCTCGCGCCCTACACACAGCCGTGCTTCGACGTCGTGGTCGCAGCTTCGATCTCACCGGCCGGGCCCCGCGCGGCGGCGCGCCACGGACTCGGGCTCCTCTCCGTCGGGGCCACCAGCGAGTCGGGCTTCGATGTGCTCGGCCAGCACTGGAACGTCATGGAGGAGACGGCAGCCGAGCACGGCACGACCGTCGACCGTGCACGCTGGCGCCTCGTCGGGCCCATGCATCTCGCCGAGACGAAGGAGCAAGCGCGCAAGGACGTGGAGTTCGGGCTCGTCGACTTCGCGAACTACTTCCGTCACGTGCTGCCGGTCAGCCCGGTGGGCACCGGCGAGAAGCTCGAAGACATCGTCGCCGAGGTCGACCGCAGCGGATTCGCCGTGATCGGCACACCCGACGACGCCATCGCCCAGATCGAGCGCCTCGTCGAGCAGTCGGGCGGATTCGGCTCGTACATGATCTTCGCCCACGAGTGGGCCGACCGCGAGGCGACGTTGAAGAGCTACGAGCTCTTCGCCCGCTACGTGATGCCGCACTTCCAGGGATCGATGGCAGCTCCGGCGGCGTCGTGCGACTGGGTGACGGGGAGCGGCGGTGAGTTCGTGGAGCGCGCCGGCACCGCGATCATGAAGGCCATCTCCGACCACGCCGAGGAGAAAGCGGCCAAGCAGCCGAGCGCCGACGCGCCCGCGTGACGCGCGACCGCTGGCACCTGCTGCGTGTCGACCTGGTCGACGGTCCGATCGAGATCGACCGGCCACCCGGGCGAGACTTCGTGATCGGGGGCGACCACACCTTCGGCGATCTCGCCGATGCCATCGACACCGCGTTCGCCCGCTGGGACCGCGGCCACCTGCACGAGTTCACGCTCGCTGACGGGCGCCGTATCGGTATGCCCGATCCCGACGATGAGGGCGTCATCGACGAGGAGTCCGAGGCCGTCGCTGCGCTGGTCCGCCCCGGCGACGTCTTCACCTACGTGTTCGATCTCGGCGACAACTGGGAGCATCGGTGTCGGCTCATGCGGTCCGACGTCGACCCGGAAGAGGAGGCGGGCGAGGTTCCGCTCGAACCCGTCCCGGTGATGGGATGGGGTGCGATCCCCGATCAGTACGGCCGCGAGGCGCCCGACGACGCGTGAGCTTTCCGGCGGATCTCCCGAATCGCCTTGACAGGGGAACGTGTGTTCGATAAGGTGGCAGTGGCTTCCCTCGCTTCCCCCGACCGTGACCAGCCCGGAGGGGACGCGTGTTCGACGGCCTCCGCACCGCCATCGCGACGTTCGAGACGACGGCGCGCGCGCTCGATGCCGCGTGCCTCGAAGGACGCGATGCCGCTGCCCTGGTCGAGCTCGCCGGTCACGGAAAGCGGGTGTGCGCCGCGATAGAGACGCTGGCGGCGCGCCGGGTGGAGGAGACGAGGGTCTGGCGCGACGAGGGGCATCGCAGCGCCGGGCACTGGCTGGCCGCCAAGACCGGCGAGACGGTCGGGGCGGCGGCGCGCACGCTGGAGACGGCGCGTGCGCTGGACGCGCTGCCCGAGACCGACGCCGCGTTCCGTGCCGGCGCGCTGTCGGAGACCCAGGCGGCCGAGATCACTTCGGCGGCGGGCGCGGATCCTGACGCCGAAGCCGACCTGTTGGAGACCGCCGGGCAGACCGGCGTCAAGGGGCTGCGCGACCGGTGCCGCCAGGTACGCGCCGGCGCCGAAGCCGACGACGCCGCCTGGGCCCGCCACCTGCATGTCACCCGCCGCGCCCATCAGTGGACCGGGCCCGACGGCGCCTACGAGCTCTCCGGCCGTCTCGCTCCCGACGCCGGCGCCCGCTTCGACTCCGCCTGGCAAGCCCACACCGACCGCATCTTCCGCGAGGCCCGCGCCGCCGGCCGTCGCGAACCCCGCGCCGCGTACATGGCCGACGCCCTCGTCGCCCTCGCCACCGAAGGGCCGTGCAAGCCCACCGAGGTCCGCGTCACCGTCGACAGCGCCGCGCTCGCCCGCGGCCACACCAAGACCGGGGAACGCTGCGACATCACCGGCGTCGGCCCGGTCCCCGTCACCACCGCCCGGGCGCTCCTCGACGACGCCGTCGTCAGCGTCCTCGCCCGCGACGGCGACGACATCACCACCGTCTCGAGCCCCAAGCGCACCATCCCCGCCAAGCTGCGGCGCGCCCTCGAAGCCAAGTACCCGACCTGCGGCGTGAACGGTTGCGCCAACGACCACTTCCTCCAGATCGACCACGTCACACCTGTCGCCGACGGCGGCCCCACCAGCATCGCCAACACGTGGCGGATCTGCCCCCACCACCACGACCTCAAGACCCACCACGGCTGGAAAGCCACAGGCGAACCCGGCAACTGGAACCTCGTCCCGCCGTGACGCCGGCTATCCCTCGTCCTCGGTTACCCCGACCGGAGACCCGTGGTGCATGACCATCCGCCAGTCGTCGCCGTCGCGCACGAACACGTTCGTCGCCGCGACCCGGGCACCGGCGAGCGCACCAGGGCTCTCGTCGTCGCTCTCGCCCTCGGCGCCGCCCGCCGCCTGCAAGATGTTCTCGTCGACGCTCACCCAGGCGGCGTCGCCGACCACGTCGACGCGCTCGTCGGTGAGCACGAACTGGATGTAGGGCGTGTGGCGGAAGATCGCGTCCCACGAGCCCGCGACCTTCCCCCAGCCCGACAGACGCGGCCAACCCGGGTGCGTGACGCTGGCGCGCTCCGAACGCTCCCAGACCTCCGCCATGGCGTCGAGGTCACGGGCCTCGAACGCGGCATAGAACGCGGCGTTGGCGGCGCGCACCGCGTCGTCGGGTTCGCTCACGGCGCCATCGTCGCGCGGCATGATGGCACGCCATGCCATCGACGCATCGGGTCGACGCCGGGCCGCTGACACTCGTCGCCTACGACTGGGGCGGTGACGGCGATCCGGTGCTGCTCGCGCACGCGACCGGGTTTCACGGGCGGGTGTGGGAGCCGGTGGCCAACCGGCTCGTTGCCGCGGGCCGGCGGGTGTGGTCGTTCGACTTCCGGGGCCACGGTGACAGCGACCGCCCCCCCGATCTCGACTTTCGCTGGGAGGGCTTCGCCGACGACGTGCTCGCGGTCGTCGATGCGTTCGGGCTCGCAGGAGACCCGCGGCTGCTGGCTGCGGGACACTCGAAGGGCGCGGCCGCGCTGCTCCTCGCCGAGCAGGCGAGAACGGGCGCCCTGGCTCGGATCTGGGCCTACGAACCCATCGTCATCCCGACGGAGGAGCCGGGTGATCCGCAGCCCGACTTCCCGCTGGCGGTGAGCGCGCGCCGACGCCGGGCGGAGTGGGCGTCACCCGAGGAGGCGCTGGCGTCGTACGGGTCGCGCCCACCATTCGACGTGCTGCACGCGGACGCGCTGCGCGCCTACGTCGACCACGGGCTGCGCCGCCGCGACGACGGGTCGTTCGAGCTGACGTGCCTTCCCAACGACGAAGCGAGCACGTACGCGATGCAGTTCGCCCACAGTGCGTACCGGCACCTCGAGGACGTGCGCTGCCCGACGGTCGTCGCCTGCGGGGAGGACACCGACGCCATCCCCCCGAAGCTCGCCGCGATGATCGCCGAACGCCTCCCCGACGCCCGTCTCGAGGTGATGCCCGGGCTCGGCCACTTCGGCCCGATCCAGGACCCCGACGCCGCGGTGGCGTCGATGCGGGCGTTCGCCGACGTACGGGGCTGACGCTCAGGCGGCGCGGAACCCGTCGAGCACCTTCGACCAGCGGTCGGGATCGCTCTTGTACGGCGCGTAGAAGCTGACGCGGTCGACGACGTCGCCGTAGCGTTCGAGCAACTGGCGGGGTACGTCCTCGGGCTCGGCCACCACCGCGAACGTCTCCAGGATGTCGTCGGTGACGAGCTCACCCATCGCGGCCCACTCGCCCTGCTTCGAGAGCCGGTTGAGCTCGCCTTGCAGGTCGCCCCAACCGTGCAGCTCGAGCACACCGCGGTACGCGGGGGTCGAGCCGTAGAACGCGATCTGCTGCTTCGTGGCGCGGCGCGCCCCCTCGAACTCGTCCTCGTTCGTGCCGGTGACGACGAACATCGGTCCCGAGACCTCGAAATCGCCGCGCTGTTTGCCCCCGCGCGCCCAGCCGCGCTCGAGCGCAGGAAGCGTCACCTCGCGCACGTACCGCTCGGTCGTGAACCCGTGCAGCAGGATCCCGTCGGCGACCTCGCCCGCGACCTCGGTCATGCGCGCGCCGACCGCGGCAAGGAACACGCGCGGTACGCCGTAGGGGTTCGGTCCGGGGTTGAAGAACGGCGTCATGAGCGTGTGGCGGTAGAACTCACCCCGGAAGTCGAGCTTGTCACCGTCGTTCCAGGACGCCCAGATCGCCCGCATCGCCAGGATCAGCTCGCGCATGCGCGCTGCCGGATGCGACCACGGCATCGAGAACCGCTTCTCGATATGGGCCTTGATCTGGCTGCCGAGGCCGAGCACGAAGCGCCCCTGCGAGTAGGCCTGGAGGTCATAACCGACATTGGCGAGGGTCATCGGGTTGCGGGCGAACGCGACCGCGATGCCGGTGATGAGCTCGAGCCGCTCGGTGTGCTCGGCGGCGAGGAGCAGCGGGAAGAAGGGCTCGTGGGCGGTCTCGGCGCTGAAGGCACCGTCGTAGCCCAGCTCCTCCAGCTCCCGCGCGACCGCCGGTACGCCCTGCAGGCCGCTGCTGAGCAGCACCCCGTCGACCTTCACGGTCTTGCACTCTAGGAGCTGCCATCCCTCGGCGAGGGGGCCGGGTTCCCCGGCACCGCCCTCCCGCTGCGTGCTGAGCGGCGTGCGAAGCGAGCGCGACCAGACGCGGCGGTCCACGTAGTTGTCACACCGCGGCGGTATGGTCCGACCATGGGTCTGGCAGTTCCCCAGCGGCTCTCCCCGAGCTCGGTCTCGGCGTTCAAAGACTGCCCCTTGGCGTTCCGCTTCTCCTACATCGACCGCCTCCCCGAGCCGCCCTCCGCCCCCGCGAGCAAGGGCACGCTCGTCCACCGCGCACTCGAGCGCCTGATGTGCCGCCCGCAGGCCGAGCGCACGATCGCCGGCGCCCTCGACGAGCTCGCGACCGCCCGGGTCGAGATGGCCGACGACCCCGACCTCACCGGCCTCGAGCTCACCGACGAGGAGTGGGACGCGTTCCACGCCGAGGCCGAGGTGCTCGTCCGGCGGTACTTCGAGCTCGAAGACCCCACGACGGTGAAGCCGATCGGCCTCGAGCTGAAGCTCAGCGCCGAGGTGGGCCGGATCACGCTTCGGGGCGTGATCGACCGTCTCGAGCTCGACGACGCCGGCGAGCTCGTGGTCACCGACTACAAGACGGGCTCGGTGCCCTCCGAGATGTACGAGAACACCCGACTCGCCGGTGTCCACATCTACGCGTTCCTGTGCGAGCGGATGCTCGGTCGCCGTCCCGCCCGGGTACAGCTCTACTTCCTCTCGAAGCCGGAGGCGATCATCGCCCGTCCCAGCGCCCAATCGGTGGCCGGCGTCGAGCGCAAGACGAGCGCGGTGTGGAGCGCGATCGCGCGGGCATGCGAGCGCGACGACTTCCGCCCCCGCCCGGGCCCGCTGTGCGACTATTGCACGTTCCGGCCCTACTGCCCCGCGTGGGGCGGCGATCCGGCGCAGGCGGCCGAGCTGCGAGGGCCGGGCACCATGATCGAGAGCGAGCTCCCGCTCGCGCCCGCCGCGGCCGGTCACTGACCCGTCGGCGAGCGTTCTTGTGCCCTGAGAGAGCTGCATCGGTCGTTTCCGGTCACAAGAACGCAGCGCGCTCGCCTAGCCTCCGGCCATGCCCGGGTCGTTCCGCACGGCACTGCGCGGCCTCGACGAGTCGGTCGACGGATGGGTCGACCGGCACCGCGGCCCCCGCCTCGACGCCTTCTTCTACGGCCTCTCGAGCGCGGCCGACCACAGCATCCTCTGGAACGCGCTGGGTGCGGTGCGGGCGGCGCGGACGGGCGACCCCACCGCGGGGCTGCGCTTCGGCGCCGCCATGACCGCGGAGTCGGCCCTCACCAACGGGCCGATCAAGGCGTGCTTCCGGCGCATCCGGCCGGTCGAGGTGCCCGCTGGGCCGCTGCCCTACGGCATGCACCGGCCCCGCACGAGCGCGTTTCCGTCGGGCCACGCGACGGCGGCGTTCACGGCCGCCACCCTGCTGTCGCAGGGCACGAAGGCGGGGCCGTTCTATTTCGCGCTGGCCGCGCTCGTCGCCTCGAGCCGTGTGTACACGCGCATGCACCACGCGTCGGACGTGATCGCCGGCGCCGCCCTCGGTCTGGTGCTCGGTCAGGCCGCGCGCCGGCTGCTCCCGATGCGACCGACATAGGGGTATCCGTCAGCGGGTACGGTGGCCGGAGAAGTCCAGCCAACCGGCTCGGCCGACCACGGCTCGGCCGACCACGGCTCGGGAGGTCAGCAAATGCCGCGCACAATCGCCGTCACCTGGGACTACCGCTGCCCGTTCGCCCGCAACGCGCACGAGGCGGTGGTCACGGCGCTGCGGCAGGGCGCCGACCTCGACGTGCGCTTCCTCCCGTTCTCGCTCGACCAGGCGCACGTCGAAGAGGGCGAACCGCCCGTGTGGGATCGCGCGCCCGACGAGCGGGGGACGGGCGTGCTGTCGCTGCAGTGGGGTATCGCCGTGCGTGACTCCTTCCCCGAGCGGTTCCTCGACTTCCACGTCGCCGCCTTCGCCGCCCGTTTCGACGACGGCCGAAAGATCGGCAAGCTCGAGGTCGTGCGCGACGTCGCCGCCGCTGTCGACCTCGATGTCGATGCAGTCGCCGAGGAGGTGGCGACCGGTCGTCCCCTCAAGACGCTCGCGGCCGAGCACACCGAAGCCGTCGACAACTGGGCGGTGTTCGGCGTCCCGACGTTCATCGAGGGCGACGAGGCCGTGTTCATCCGGTTCATGGAGCGCAACCGCACCGACGACCTCGAGCGCGCCCTCGACCTGATCGAATGGGCCCGTCTCAACGAGTTCAAGCGCACCCGCATCCCGAGATAGTGGGGCAGCTCGGGCGTCGATCGCGGAGCTCGTGTCGATGACTCGCATGAGCGACACCGAGGCGATCATGTGGGCGGTCGAGAAGGACCCGGCCCTCCGCTCCGACTTCACCAACATCACCATCCTCGAGGGCGCACCCGACGAGACGCGGATCCGGGCGAAGATCGACGCCGCCCTCGAGGACATCCCCCGCCTCCGCCAGCGCGTCGTATCCCCGCCGCTGCGGCTCGCGCCACCGGAGTGGTGCGACGACCCGACCCTCGACCTCGACTACCACCTCCGCAAGGTGGCGGTACCTGCACCCGGCGGGACGCGTGAGCTGCTCGACCTCGCCGCCCAGTGCTCGGCCACACCGCTCGACCGGTCGCGACCCTTGTGGGAGTTCACCCTGGTCGAGGGGCTCGAGGGCGGCCGTACGGCGCTGCTCCAGAAGGTCCACCACGCCGTCACCGACGGCGTCGGCGGGCTGCGGCTCTCGCTCAGCCTCGTCGACTTCGAAGCCGACGCGCCCGTGGCCCCCGGCCCGAGTGCACGCGCGACCGAGCGCACGACCCCTGCTGGTGTCCTCGGCGATGCGCTGCGCTACGGCGCGCAGCGCCAGATCGAGCTCGCCCGCCAGGGGTTCGGCGCCGCCGCCCACTTGGCGACGCACCCCGACGACGTGCGCCGGGGAATCGTGAGCGCGGCGCAGCTCGCGGCGTCGGTTCGGCGGCAAGTGCTCGTGACCGAGCCGGCCCGGTCGCCGCTGCTGCGGCGCCACTCGCTGGGGCGACACTTCGAGGTGTACCAGGTGCCGCTCGACGCGGTGAAGCGCGCCGCGACCGCCCTCGGTGGCAGCATCAACGACGTGTTCGTCACCGCGGTGGCGGGCGCGCTCGGGAGTTATCACGACCGCATGGGCGAGCCGTGCGACGAGCTGCGGATGGCGATGGCGGTGAGCCTGCGCGACCACGGCGGCGAGATCGGGGCGAACAACTTCGCGCCGAGTCGCGTGCTCGTCCCGGTCGGGCCCAAGGATCCGGCGACTCGGTTCGCGCGCGTCGCCGAGCGCGTGGCGGCGGTGCGGCGGGAGCCCGCCCTCGGTGCGGCGGGTTCTCTGGCGGGCCTGCTCTCACCCCTCCCTACCGCGCTGCTCGTCGCGCTCACGCGCAGTCAAGCGCACACGATCGACTTCGCGACGTCGAACCTGCGCGGCAGCCCGGTCGACCTCTACGTCGGTGGGACCCGGATCGCCGCCAGCTTCCCGATGGGCCCGCGCACCGGCTGCGCGCTCAACATCACGTTGCTGAGCTACACGGGCTCGCTCGATCTCGGCCTCAACCTCGATCCGGCCGCCGTCACCGACGCCGGCGCACTCCTGGAGTGCCTCGACGAGTCGTTCTCCGACCTGATCGGGACATCGGGCTAGCGA
>JBOGFJ010000294.1:0-4574 GCA_050743385.1 Acidimicrobiia bacterium | reverse complement strand
TCGTCATGCTGACGGAACGCCTGGAGGTGCGCCTCCCGCGGGAGGCTGATCGAGATCGCTTTGTCGAACTGTTCCGTGATCCCGAGTTCATGGTGTTCTCCGATGGCGTCCACGACCTGGATTCTGCTCGTGCGCTGACCCGCTGACGGCGGGTGACTGCGTCGATGGCGTAATCGCGCTGCGGACGCGCCCGAGCGCGACACTCGTGCCGTGAGCCGACGGCCGGACCCTTCTGATACACCTGTTCGACCGCCGGGTGATGTGACGATCCGCCCGGAGCGGCCTGGTGACCACGACGTGATCGCCGATGTCGTGGCGGCGGCGTTCGGATCCGCTGCGGAGGCCCGGCTCGTCGAAGCGATCCGTGCTTCTTCGCACTACGTGCCGGAGCTGTCGCTGGTCGCCGAGGTCGAGGGACACATCGCTGGTCACGTGATGGTCAGCTTCGTGACCCTCCGAGACGACGCCACCCAGCATCACGTCGCGAGCCTGTCACCGCTGGCGGTCGCGCCGAAGTTCCAGGGCCGAGGCATCGGCTCCGCTCTGGTTCGAGAGGTCACGACCCGAGCCGACGACCGCGGCGAGCCGTTGGTCGTGTTGGAGGGAAGCCCGGCCTTCTATGAGCGCCTGGGCTTCGAGCATTCCGTGCCACACGGCATCGAGATCGCCCTCCCGTCGTGGGCGCCGCCAGAGGCCGCGCAGATTCTCCGGCTTCGCCACTACGACCCGTCGATCCGAGGTCGCGTCGTCTATCCACCCGCCTTCGAGCACGTCACTGAGCACGGGACAACGTGAGACTGCCGGTGCACGTTCCGATGTGCAGGAGATCGATCGGCAGGTCACCGAGGAGCTCGTAGGCGACCAGCCCGTCAGGGCCTCGGCGTACTGCACGTCCGGGATCTCGGGCACCGCGTCACGGTAGCCAGTGCTTCGGATCGCCAACTCGGCCGAATCCGACTTCCGGACCGGTACGCTCCGACCACATGAACTTGGCGCCGACCCCGGCCGAGACCACGCTGCGCGGCGAGGTGCGGGGCTGGCTGCGAGCGCACCTCCCGTGGGACTACGGCAAGGGCTTGCCACCGCGCTTCGACGACCTCGCCGAGGAAGTCTCGTTCGGGCGCGACTGGCAGGCGCAGCTGGCCGACGGTCGGTGGGTGGGCGTGGCGTGGCCGGAGGAGTACGGCGGGCGGGGCGCGGGACCGGTCGAGCACTTCATCGTCACCGAGGAGCTCGCCCGGGCGCGCGCGCCGGAGCTTGTCGGGCGCATCGGCATCAACCTGGTCGGGCCGACGTTGCTCGCGCATGGCACGGTCGAGCAGAAGCAGCGCTGGCTGCCGGCGATCCTCTCGGCGGAGCAGCTCTGGTGCCAGCTGTTCAGCGAACCGGGTGCGGGCAGCGACCTCGCGTCGGTTGCGACGCGCGCGACGGCCGTCGACGACGGCTGGCTCCTCAATGGCCAGAAGGTGTGGACGAGCTACGCGCAGTTCGCCGACTGGGGCGTGTGCCTCGCTCGCACGAACGCCGACGTCCCGAAGCAGCAGGGCATCTCCTACCTCGTCGTCGACATGCGCGCGCCGGGCGTGGAAGTGCGGCCGCTGCGCCAGATCACCGACGAGACGGAGTTCAACGAGGTCTTCTTCAACGATGTGATCGTGCCGCGCGGGCACCTGGTCGGGCCGGAGCACGAAGGTTGGCGGGTCGCCAACTCGACCCTGTCGCACGAGCGCGGGATCAACCCCCGCCAGCTCGTCATCCACGTGCAGCTCGTCGAGGAGCTGCTGCGGATGGCGCTGGCCTCGGGTGCCTACGACGACGACCGTCTCGGCCCGCGGCTGGCGCAGGCGTACGTCGAGGTGAGGCTGTTCCAGCTGCACAACTGGCGCACCCTGTCGCGCCTGGCGAAAGGACGCGAGCCCGGGCCCGAAGGGAGTCTCCTGAAGCTCTATTGGAGCGAGATGAGCAAGCGCCTCCACGACACGGTGATGGCGGTGCTGGGCCCGATCGCACCACTCTGGCGCGGCGCCGCCGACAATCCCGGCGACGGGAGCTGGCAGCGCTCGTGGCTCTACTACCAGGCGTCGTCGATCTGGGCCGGAGCCAACGAGATCCAGCGCAACATCATCGGCGAGCGGGTTCTGACGCTCCCCCGCGAGCCGAAGGGCTGACCGGCCGCGCCACTACGCTGACAGCAGCGTCACCTCCGGGGGGAGCCGGCTCGCCATGAAGGTCACCCGCATCCACCACACCAGCGTCAACACCCGCGGGACGAGCCTCGACACCGTCCGCGGCTTCTACGCCGACGTGCTCGGACTCCCGCTCGCCCCCCGACCCGACCTCGGCATCGACGGGGTGTGGTTCGACACCGACAGCGGGAGCCAGGTGCATGTCATCGACGCGCCGGCCCCCGGCGTGGGGATCGACCCGATCGGCAACCACTACTGCCTGGCGGTCGACGACCTCGACGCCGCGGCCGGCGAGCTGGAGCGAGCCGGCATCGAGTTCTTCCGCGCCGGCGACCAGGTGTTCCTGACGGATCCCGCCGGCAACACCGTCGAGCTCCAACAGGACCGCGAGGTCAGCTAGTGGGCGACTTCGCCACGATCCGTTACGAGGTCGACGGGGCGGTAGCCACGATCACGCTCGACCGCCCCGAGGTCGCCAACGCCCAGAGCTCGCAGCTCATCGACGAGCTCGACGCCGCTCTCGACCGCGCCGACGCCGACGACGCAGTGCGGGTGGTCGTGCTCGCGGGCGAAGGGAAGCATTTCTCGGCCGGCCACGACCTCAAGGAGCTGATGGGCGACGGCGACGAGTGGGCCCGGATGCGCGCGACAGCCGAGGGCAAGCTGCACCACGAGCAGGTCATGTACTTCGACCGCTGCCTGTGGCTCTACGAGTTCCGCAAGCCCACGATCGCGGCGGTGCAGGGGGCGTGCGCGGCGGCGGGGCTGATGCTGGCGTGCATGTGCGACCTCATCGTCGCCGCCGACGACGCCCGGTTCTCCAACCCGGTACTGCGGATGAGCGGCGCGGCGGTGGAGCTGCTCGTGGAGCCCTGGGAGCTGGGCGCGCGCAAGGCCAAGGAGTTCCTGCTCTGCGCCGAGACGCTCGAGGCCGATGAGGCCGAGCGCCTCGGGCTCGTCAACAAGGTCGTGCCCCGCACCGAGCTCGCAGCGGCGGCGCGCGAGATGGCCGACAAGGTCGCGCTCGTACCTCCGGTGACGGCCCGGGCGGTGAAGGACTCGATCAACCGCGCCTCCGACTTCCAGGGCAAGAAGGAGTCGTGGCGGTACCACTTCATGGTGCACCAGTTCGTGAGCAACACGCCCACCGCGCTCGACGCCATGGACGCCCGCAAGCAGAAGGGCTCGATGGACGCGATCAAGGCCGAGCAGCGCGGCGACGCGTAGATGGGCGCGCTCGACGGGATCCGCGTGCTCGACCTGGGCACGCGGATCGCGGCGCCGTTCTGCGCCGGGCTCCTCGGCGAGCAGGGCGCCGAGGTGATCAAGGTCGAGCAGCCGGGCACGGGCGACTTCATGCGTGAGATCGGCCCTTTCCTCCCGGTGGACGACGACCACGACTACTCGCTGTTCTGGGCGGTCGAGGGCCGGGGGCGCAAGAGCGTCACGCTCGACCTGCGCACCGAGCGCGGCCAGGACGTCTTCCGCCGCCTCGCCGCAACCGCCGACGTGGTGGTCGAGAACTTCCGGCCGGGCACGCTCGAGAAGTGGCACCTCGGCCCGGGCGAGCTCGACCCGCGGCTCGTCGTCGTGCGGATCAGCAGCTTCGGTCAAGACGGCCCCTACGCCGGCCGGCCGGGCCTCGACCGTATCGGCATCGGCTACGGCGGTCTGCTCAACCTCACCGGCTATCCCGATCGCCCGCCGGTACGCGTGGGCGTGACCATCTCCGACTACCTCACCGGCGTGTTCGCGGCGAACGCTGCCGTCAGCGCGCTCTATGCACGCGACGCCCGGCGCCGGGGACGAGGAGCCGTCATCGACGCCGCGCTCTACGGAGCCGCGCTGCGCGTTCTCGAGTGGACCGTCCCTGCCTACGACCGCCTCGGCATCGTGCGCGAGCGGCAGGGCAACCGCCTCGACAACTCGGCGCCGCTCGACAACTACCCCACCGCCGACGGGAAGTACGTGTGCATCGTCGCCGGCGGCGACGCCAACTTCGGTCGGCTGTGCAAGGCGATGGATCGCACCGATCTCCTGGACGACCCCCGCTTCGCCACGCTGGCCGACCGCGCCGAGCACGGCGACGCGATCAACGACATCGTCGCCGACTGGACGACCGCCCGCACCGCGAGCGAGGTCGAGCACGCGTGCGTCGCGTGCGACGTGCCCGTCGCCACCGCCTACACCGCCGCCGACATGTTCGCCGACCCCCACTTCGCGGCCCGGGGCGACCTGCTCGAGATCGACGACCCGGTCGCGGGGTCGATGCGCCAGCAGGCACCGTTCCCGCGGACCGTGGGCGAGCCGGTGGTCGCTCCTAGCGGTGCACCCCGGTTGGGCGAGCACACCCGTGCCGTACTCTGCGATATCGGAGTGGGCGACGAC
>JBOGFJ010000293.1:0-4664 GCA_050743385.1 Acidimicrobiia bacterium | reverse complement strand
GCCTCGAAGCGGCCGGCGACCGACCGGAGCGGGTGCAGTCGCCCGAGCGGCCGCCGCGGCGACTGGCCGTGCTGGCCCGGCCGACCGAGCAGGCGCACGTGGTACTCGGGATGCGCGGGCTCGCCCGCGGCGACGACGACCGCTACGCGCTCAGCGTGCTCAACCAGGCGCTCGGAGGCGGCATGGCGTCGCGCCTGTTCCAGGAGATCCGCGAGCGGCGGGGGCTCGCGTACTCCGTGTACTCCTATCGCACGAGCTTCGTCGACACGGGTGCGTTCGCGGTCTATCTCGGTACCGCCCCGGCGCGGGTCGACGAAGCGTTGGGGGTGGTCGACGCCGAGCTCGAGCGGCTCGTCGGCGACGCGGGCATCAGCGCCGCCGAGCTCGAGGCCGCCAAGGGGCATCTCAAGGGATCGATCGCCCTGTCGCTCGAGAGCTCGGCCAGCCGTATGCATCGCATCGGCAGCAGCGAGCTGACGCTGGGCGAGGTACCGACCCTCGACGAGGTCGTCGCCCGCGTCGACGCGGTCGGGCCCGACGACGTCGCCCGGGTGATCGAGCGGGTGCTCGGCCGCAGCGAACGCACCCTTGCCGTCGTAGGCCCGTTCGACGAATCCGACTTCCAGGAGCGCGTGGCGTAAACCGGCCAGTAGCCTCGACCGCGTGATCCGGGTCGGGGTGTTCGGAGCCGCTGGACGGATGGGTTCGACGGTGTGCCGGGCGGTCGCCGCCGATCCCGAGCTCGAGCTCGTGGCCGCGGTCGATCCCTACCACGCCGGGATCGACCTTCATCAGCTCGGCATCGAGGGCACGGGCCTCCAGCTGGGCGGGACGCCCGACGCCATGGGCGACGCCGAAGTCGAGGTCGCCGTCGACTTCACCGTCGCCGAGGCCGCCCGCGAGAACCTCCACTGGTGCGCGGCGAGCTCCGTGCATGCAGTCGTCGGAACCACGGGGTTCGACCCCGACGATCTCGTCGAGCTGCGCGACCGCTTCGCCGACAGCAGTGCGAACGCCGTCATCGCACCCAATTTCGCGATCGGCGCGGTGCTGATGATGCGCTTTGCCGAGCTCGCCGCTCCCTACTTCGAGACCGCCGAGGTTGTCGAGCTCCACCACGACGAGAAGGCCGACGCGCCGTCGGGCACCGCGATGCTCACGGCCGAGCGGATGGCAGCGGCGTCGAAGGACTGGGCCGACGACCCCACGACGACTTTCGTCGTCGAGGGCGCCCGCGGCGGCGCCGGGCCCGGGGGAATCCGGGTGCATTCGCTGCGGCTCCGCGGTCTCGTCGCGCACCAGGAGGTCGTGCTCGGTACCACCGGGCAGTCGCTGACCATCCGTCACGACTCGTTCGACCGCAGCTCCTACATGCCCGGCGTGCTGCTCGCGATCCGTGCGGTACGGAATCATCCGGGGCTCACCGTCGGTCTCGACGGACTCCTCGACGTATGATCCCGGTCCCGCCGAGTGCGTGTGGGGGAGGACCGATGCGGGGACCCCGGCGACGCCGGGTGCGCCGGTTGCGGGCGACTGTGATCGTCGTCGCGCTCGTCGCCGCCATGTCGGTCGCCGGCACCACCACGGCATTCGCACAGGCCGGGGATCCGTCGAAGTCGGGCGACCTGGCGGGCAACCTCCCCTTCGCGATCTACCTCTTGATCCCGCTCGCGCTCGCGCTCGCGTTCCTGACGGCCGTCCTGCTCGGCAGCCGCGGCGACCCCCTCGCCGAGGAGCGGCGAGCCGGCGGGGTCACCCGTGCGCTCGAGCGGGGGCGGATGGCCGCCGGTCAACAAGCGGAGGACTCGTGATCCAGCGTTCTCGTCTCGTCGTCCTCCGTTCTCGTCTCGTCGTCCTCCTGCTCGCGCTCGCCTTCGTCGGCGCCGCGTGCGGACAGAAGAGTGGAGTGGCGGGCACCGAGGTCGCCACCGGGGGCGGTGGCGGTGGGGGCGCGGAGCCCGCCGGTCCCTCCGGGCCCCACGAGCCGGGCGCCGACGACACGTCGGGGGTGACCGACAGCGAGATCGTCATCGGCGTGCACGCCCCCGTGACCGGCGCGTCGCCGCTCCCCCAGGAGACCTTCGACATCGGCAAGGACATCTACTGGAACTTCCTCGCCGGCAGCGACCCCGAGGCCCTCGGCGGCCGCCAGGCCCGCGTGGTCTTCCGCGACGACGAGTTCAACCCGAGGCGGGCGGTGCAGGTCTGCCGCGAGATGGTGGAGCAGGAGAACGCGTTCATCCTGATCGGGGGTGGCGGGGCCGACCAGATCACCGCCTGCGCGCAGTTCGCCGCCGAGGCCGGCGTTCCGTACTTCTCGGCGGGCGTCAACGAGTCGGGACTCGCCGATCTCTCGACCTATTTCGCGCTGTCGCTCACGTACGCGCAGCAGGGGCCCCTGATCGCGGAACAGCTCCAGGAGCTCGACATCGAGCGGGTGGGTGTCGTCGTCGCCGACACCCCGTCGTTCGGCGACGGCCACGACGGATTCGTCGAGGCGGCGGAAGACGCCGGGCTCGAGATCGTCACAGACGAGGAGATCAACAAGAACGCCAGTGAGGCCGAGGCACTCTCCGCGGTGCAGGCGCTGCGGGACGCCGATGCGGAAGCGGTGTTCATCCTCACCAGCCCGCTCGTCTACCTCTCCCTCGCCAGCGGGGCGCGCAACCAGGGCTACGAGCCCATCTTCATCGGCCCGGGTATCACCAGCGGCTTGAACCAGGTGCTCGAGTTCGGTTGCCCCGGTACGGGCAACGGCCAGTTCTTCTCGCCGTTCCCCGAGCTCGACGTGATCGACGAGCTCGATCCCGACTACCTGGCCGCCTACGAGGAGTTCGGCCGCGGGAACGAGGCCGACGACATCGGGCTCGCGCTGTGGGGCCTGAACAAGACCATCGCCACGATGTTCGAGGCGACGCTGGCGGCCGGTGACCTGGGCCGAGCCGCGCTGATGAACACGATCGAGAGCGGCGACCGGTTCGAGAGCGGCGTCTTCCCACCTGTCACCTACACCACCGACGACCCGTTCGGCGGTACGGGGGCGCACCTACTGGTGGCCGATTGCGGTAGTCGGCAGTACATGACCGAGGGACAGTTCGTCGAGCTCTCCGACGGCGAGTGACAGCCCCGTGACGGAGTGGGTACGGGAGCGGCAGAGCCACGTGGTCACGGCGGGCGTCATCGTCTTGCTCGTGGTGCTCATGCTCGCCACCGGGGAGAAGGAATCGCTCGTGATCGGGGTGATCACGGGCGCGGCCTACGGCTTGGTGGCGCTGGGGCTCGTGCTCATCTACAAGTCGAGCGGTGTGTTCAATTTCGCCCAAGGCGAGTTCGGCACGGTCGCCGTCTACACGCTGTACCTCCTGCACTTCCACGTGCCGTACGGATTCGCCCTCCTCGGTGCGCTCGTCGCCGCGGTCGTGATGGGGGTGCTGGTCGAACGCGTCATCGTCCGCCCGTTGTTCGACGCCCCCCGCGTCACGCTCCTCGTCGCCACCGCGGGGGTGGCGCTGCTCTCGATCGGCGTCGAGATCTGGTTCGGCGAAGCGACCGCCCGCCCGGTCGGGCGTGCGTTCCCGACGCTCGATCGCGTCAGCGTGCTCGGCGTGCAGATCTCCGACCAGCGACTCCTGCTCCTGGGGGCGCTCGTGCTGCTCGCCGCGCTGCTCGCCCTGTTCTTCAACAAGACCAGTCTCGGCCTCGCGATCCTGGGCGCCAGCCAGGAGCCCACCGCCACCGAGCTGATGGGCATCAGCGTGAAGCGGCTGTCGACGATCATCTGGGCGATGGCGGCGCTGCTCGGTGGCCTCGCCGGCGTGCTGGCCATCCCCGAGACCGGAGGGTTCGCGCCCGGGATCCTCACCACCGCGTTCCTGATCCCCGGGTTCACCGCCGCGGTGCTCGGCGGCATGACCAGCCTCCCCGGCGCGTTTCTCGGCGGGATCATCGTCGGCGTGGTGGAGGCGGTCGCGACGAGCGCGCCGATCTTCGACGACATTCCCGGGTCACCCGGCACGCTGCTCGTCTTCGTGGTGCTGCTCGTCGTGCTGGTGGCGCGTCCGCAGGGCCTGCTCGGGAAGGCGGGCTGAGCCGTGGCGGTCGACACCCGGTCGCGAGGCGCCGCGGGCGAGACCGGCGAGACGATCGCTCGAGACCCGCGCGCCTTCCGGCCCTCGCCACTCGGGATCCTCGCCCGGGCGGTCGTGTGGGCCGCGGTGGCGTGGCTGGTGCTGGTGTTCCCGCTCGGACGCGAAGGGTTCGAGGTGCAGCGCTACACCCAGGCCGTCATCTACGGGATCATCGGCCTGTCGCTCAACGTGCTGCTCGGGTACGTGGGTCAGATCTCGCTCGGGCACCAGGCATTCGTGGGCATCGGCGCGTTCGCGTCGGCGTACATCGTCACCGAGCAGAACCTCTCGTTCTGGGTCGGCGTGGCCGCGGGTGTCGCCGTCGGCGGGCTCCAGGCACTCGCACTCGGCGGCGTGTCATTGCGCGTCACCGGCCTGTACTTCGCGCTCGTCACTCTCTCCTACGGTCTCGTCGCGGAGGAGAACATCTTCCAGATCGAGGAGCTCACCGGTGGTGGGCAGGGGCAACCCGCGCCGAAGCCGAGCGGCTTCGAGACCGACTGGCGCTACTACTACCTGTGCGTCGCCTTCCTCGCC
>JBOGFJ010000292.1:0-14664 GCA_050743385.1 Acidimicrobiia bacterium | reverse complement strand
TGCCGATCTACTTCGACGTGCAGTGCTTCGAGCGCGGCGGCGAGCCCGTCGCGAACGCCTTGAGCTGACCGCCTTCCCGCGTTCACATTCGAGACTTCGGCACGGAACGGCGTCACTCGCCGGTAACACCGCCGGACACGGCCCGGGGCCCCGGCCGAGCCCCTGCTCGCCGCCTCCGGCGGCTCGGGGCCTCCGCCCCGGGTCTCGGCCGTCCCGGCGCAATCGTCCGAGCAGCGGCCCAGTCGGCGCCGGCCTTCGCCCCTTGACATTCGGATGATGCCAACGCGCGCCGGTGGGGCGGAAGTGGGTCCTGAGGGGTTGCGTTGTGGGGGTGAGGGGTTTAGGGTGGCACGCAGTGGAGTGAAGTGGAGTCTGCGGCCGGCCGTGTGGGGGTTCGGGCGCACGAGCGAGGGGTGTCGATGTTCCTGGGGGAGGCCGAGCACTCCCTTGATGCCAAAGGACGGGTGATCCTCCCGGTGAAGTACCGGGATCAGCTCGCCAAGGGCGCCTACGTGGTCAAGGGACGAGGCGGCTGCCTGTTCATCTACACACCGGAGGAGTTCGAGGCGGTGGCACAGACCGTGCGGGAACAGTCGAGGCGGGGCGAGACCGAGCTCCAGGCGGCGCGCACGTTCTTCGCCGGCGCCGAGCCGATCGCGCCCGACAAGCAGGGCCGGGTCGCCATCCCGGGCCATCTGCGCGTGTACGCCGGCCTCGACCGTGAGGTCGTGGTCGCGGGGGTGTTCTCCCGCATCGAGATCTGGGACCGGCGCCGCTGGCGCGAACGCGACCAGCAAGGCGACGAGAGCCTGACCCAGTCGTCCAACCTGCCCGAGTTCGGGATCTAGCCGAGAGCGGATCGAGGAGGACGAGCACGAGCGAGAAGCAGCAGCGGCATCAGCACGACAGCACCGATTGACAGGCGAGGCCCGTCGGGCCCGCCACCAGCCCCCCGGCCGGGCACGGTTGAGAGCCCCTACTCCGCCCGCTTCCAACCGAGTCGATTCGGGGAGACATCCGAGCGGCACTCGTCCGTCCGGGGGGCTGGTGGCAGGCCCGTCGGCGCAGACGACGGCCGGCCGGCGAGTGTCGAGGCGGTCCGAGGGGAGACGGTCGTGGGCCCGGAGTTCGTCCATCGCCCGGTCATGGGGCGGGAAGTGGTCGAACTGCTGGCGCCGGTTCCTCCCGGTCTCGTGATCGACGCCACCGTGGGCGGCGGCGGGCATGCCCGTCTCCTGCTCGAAGCCCGGCCGGGGCTGCGCCTGCTGGGCATCGACCGCGACCCGGACGCAGTGGCGGCGGCGACGACCTCGCTGGCCGAGTACGGCGATCGGGTCGAGATCGTGCACGGGGGCTTCGAGGACCTGGCCGCCATCGCGGGGCCACGAACGAGCGAGGGGAACATCGTGGGGATCCTGTTCGACCTGGGCGTGAGCAGCCCGCAGCTCGACCGTCGCGAGCGGGGTTTCTCCTATTGGGCAGACGCGCCCCTCGACATGCGCATGGACAACACGCAGGCACTGACGGCGGCCGACGTCGTGAACGAGTACGCGGAAGCCGACCTTGCCCGACTGATCGCCGCGAACGGGGAGGAGCGCTTCGCCACCGGCATCGCCCGTCGCATCGTCGAGCGCCGGCCGATCCACACGACCGGCGAGCTGGTCGACGCGGTGAAGGCCGGGATCCCGGCTCGGGGTCGCCGCCGCGGTCGTCACCCGGCGCGCCGCACGTTCCAGGCGGTCCGGATGGAGGTGAACCGAGAGCTGCCGTCACTCACGGCCGGGCTCGACGAGTCGGTGCACCTGCTCGTCCCCGGTGGCCGCGTGCTGGTGCTCTCGTACCACTCGCTCGAAGACCGCGTCGTGAAGGAGCGGTTCCGCACCTGGGCCGGGACGGGACCGGTCGAGGCCTACGTCCCCCCGCACCTGCCGCGGCCCGTGGTGGCGCGCGAACCGCTCGTGCGCGTGCTCACCCGGCGGCCGCTGCGTCCGAGCCCCATCGAGGTCGACGCCAACCCGCGGTCTGCCAGCGCTCGCCTGCGCGCCGCCGAGAGGCTGGCGTCTCCGTGAGCGCCCCCGTGGCGGCGTTGCGCGGCCGCCCCGCTCGTCCCGTTCGTCCCCCGCGTCAGCCGGCAGGTACCCGGCGGACGGCGACGCTGCGCGTCGTCGACATCGAGGCACAACGGCGTGCCCGACGAGTCCGCCGGGTGCTGGCCGGTTTCGGCGCAACCGTGGTGTGCGCGCTCGTCGCCGCGGTCGGCTTCCACGTCGTCGTGGCCCAGAGCCAGCTCAAGCTCGATCGGCTCGAGCGGGAGATCGCGGTCGAGCAGGACCGCTACCAGGAGCTGCGCCTCATGGTGGCGGCGGCGTCGTCACCCGAGCGGATCACCGCTCGGGCCGCGGAGCTCGGGATGGTGCCGCCGAGCGATCCCCCGAGCGTCGTGACCGTGCCCTCCGACCCGGCGGTGCCGACGGTCACCCCGTCGGACTCGACCGGCACCACGCTGGCCGAGAGCTGGGAGACGGTGAAGCAGCACCTTGACGAGCCGTGACGCCCGTCCTCGGGCGGGGACGAGGCGCAGCCAGCGCGTAGCGGCGAGCCTGGCGCGGTCGCGGCAGCGGACGGCCGCGGATATGGCCCGCCGGAAGGCGCCGGCTGCGGGGGCCACCTCATCGCTCGGAAAGCCCACTCGCTCTTCGGCAGCCCCCTCCGCCGGCGCACGTGCTCGCACGCCCTTCGCTGCCGCCTCCTCCGCCCGGCGGCACCTCTCCCGGCGGCCGGCTACGCGCGGGCGACAACCCGCGGCGGCGGCACGGCGTCGGCAAGTTGCGCAGGGGAGGGAGAGGAAGGACGCGTCACCGAAGCGGCGGTTGGTGGGGATCTTGTGCGTCTCGGTGCTGGTGTTCGCCGTCATCGGGATTCGCCTCGTCGACGTCCAGGGGCTCGGGCGGGAGCGCTACGCCCGGCTCGGACTCGACCAGCGGCTCCAGACGATCGAGCTCGCGGCCGAGCGGGGAAGCATCTTCGACCGCAACGGCAGCGACCTCGCGGTGTCGGTGCAGCTGCAGACGGTCTTCGCGGACGCGCGTGTGATCGACGATCCGGCCGCGTACGCGGCTCAGCTCGCGCCGCTCGTGGGCGTCGACCAGGCCGAGCTCACCCTCAAGGTCTCGCAGCCGGACAAGGCCTTCGTGTACGTCGCCCGCAAGGTGGACGACGACGTCGCCGCGCTCGTGCGCGATCTCGACCTGCCGGGCATCAACTTCGTGCCGGAGTCGGCGCGCTTCTATCCCTCGAACGCCCTCGCGGGACCGCTGCTCGGGTTCGTGGGCACCGACAACAACGGCCTCGCCGGCCTCGAAGCGGGTTACGAAGAGCTGCTGGCGGGCACGCCGGGCGAGGTCGTGGTGGAGCGCGATCCGCAGGGCCGCGAGATCCCCAACGGTGAGCGCAGCGTCAAGCCGTCGCACCGGGGTGACGACCTCGTGCTCACCATCGACCAGTCGCTGCAATACGAGACCGAACGCGTGCTGATGGAGGAGGTGAGCGCAGTCGACGCCAAGGCCGGCACCGCGATCGTCCTCGACGTGCAGACGGGCGACATCCTCACGATGGCCACGGTGGAGGGCGCCACCGCCGACCATCCCGCGCGGCCGGCACCGGCCGACGAACGGAACCGGCCCGTCACCGACGTGTACGAGCCCGGCTCGACCAACAAGGTGATCACGATCGCGGGGGCCCTCGAGGACGGGAAGGTCACTCCCGACAAGTGGTACGAGGTGCCGGGACAGATCACCGTCGACGACGTCGTCTTCAAGGACGAGGCGTCCCACCCGACCGCGATGACGGTCGCCGACATCGTGCGCGAGTCGTCGAACGTCGGGACGATCTTCATCGCACGCGAACTGGGTCAGGAGCGCTTCGACGCCTACCTGCGCGCCTTCGGGTACGGCTCGCTCACCGGGATCGGCTTACCCGGCGAGTCGCCCGGCATCGTCCTGCCACTCGACGAGTACAACGACACCAGCCTGGCGTCGATGCCGGTCGGGAACGGGCTTGCCGTGACCGCGCTCCAGATGCTGAACGTCTACGGGACGATCGCGAACAACGGCGCGACCCGCCCGCCCCGGGTGGTGGCCGCGACGATCGGCGACGACGGCACTCGCACCGACACGCCGGCCGCCGCCCCCCAGCCGGTCGTCTCACCCGAGACCGCCGCCGCAATGCGACAGATGCTCGAAGCGGTCGTCGCCGACGGCACGGGCACGCGGGCGGCGATCCCCGGTTACCGCGTCGGGGGAAAGACGGGTACCGCGCGCAAGCCCCCGTACACCGGCGCGTACGTGGCGTCGTTCGCCGGCTTCGCCCCCGCCGACGCGCCCCGCCTCGCCGCCATCGTCGTGCTCGACGAGCCGGGCGACTCGATCTACGGCGGCGAGGTCGCAGCCCCGGTGTTCTCGCGGATCATGCAGTACGCCCTCCGCCTGGAGCGCGTACCGCCATCGTCGCCGGCCCCCGGTACCCTGAACGACTCCCCATGACCGGCGTGGGATGACGGGCCAGCGATGAACGGGCGGAGAGAACGGCACCTACGGCTGGACGAGCTCCTCGCGGACGTCGAAATCGCGGAGTGGTCGGGTGATCCCGAGGTCGACGTCACTGCGGTCGTCCACGACAGCCACGACGCCGTCGCGGGCGCGTGCTTCGCGTGCATCCCGGGAGCGGTCACCGACGGTCACGACCACGCCGAGGCGGCGATCGGGCGCGGCGCGACATCGCTTCTCGTCGAACGCATCCTCCCGCCGGCCGTCAGTCAGGCGCGTGTGGCGGACGTGCGTGCCGCGCTCGGACCGGTCGCCGCACACTTCCACGGCTTCCCGTCGCGCGCGCTGCGCTGCCTCGGCGTCACGGGAACCAACGGCAAGACGACGACGACGTATCTGCTCGAGGCGATCGCCCGAGCCGCAGGGGAGCGCGTCGGTGTGGTCGGCACAGTCGGCGCGCGGGTCGAGGGCAAGGAGGTACCCGAGGAGCGGACGACTCCCGAGGCCACCGAGCTCCAGGCGCTGCTCGCGCGCATGCGCGCGGCCGGCGTGGGCACGGTCGCCATGGAGGTGTCGTCGCATGCCATCGATCAACACCGTGTCGACGGCACCTGGTTCGCCGCGGTCGGGTTCACCAACCTCTCGCACGAGCATCTCGACTACCACGGCACCGTCGCCGCCTACTTCGAGGCGAAGGCCCGGCTCTTCGAGTCGGATCGTGCCGAGGCGGCCGCCGTCAACATCGGTGACGCCCGCGGCCCGGAGGTCGTTCGCCGCGCGCGGGCGGCCGGGCTGGAGACCTTGACCTTCCGCTCGACTCCCGAGTCGGGCGCTCCCGAGTCGACAGGCATCGAGCCCGCCGACCTCGTCGCAGAGGAGGTCGAGCTCGCCGCCGACGGGAACCGGTTCGTGCTCGTCGACCGCCGCGCTGGAGGTACCGGCCGGAAGGTCCCGATCCGCAGCCCGCTGATCGGCCGGTTCAACGTCGACAACGCCCTCGCGGCCGCGGGACTGGCGCTTGCCGGCGGCCTTCCATTCGAGGCCGTCGTCACCGGGCTCGCCGACCATGTGACGGTGCCCGGCCGTCTCGAGCGCGTCGAGGGCGGGCAACCCTTCACCGTGCTCGTCGACTACGCGCACACACCAGACGCTCTCGCCCGCGTGCTCGACGTCGCCCGCTCCCTCGCCGGGGCTGGGCGTGTCCTGGCTGTGTTCGGTTGCGGTGGCGACCGCGACCGCGAGAAGCGTCCCCTCATGGGTCGCGTCGCGGGCCGGAGCGCCGATCTCACCGTGCTCACCTCCGACAACCCGCGCTCCGAACACCCAACCACGATCGCAGCCGCGGTCGCGGCCGGCCTGCGCGACGAGGGCGCGCGGTTCGTCGTCGAGCCCGACCGGCGCGCCGCCATCCGCTTCGCGGTGAGCGACGCCCAGGCCGGCGACGCGGTTGTCATCGCGGGGAAGGGTCACGAGACTGGTCAGACCATCGGCGGCGTCACGCGCCCGTTCGACGACCGGGTCGTCGCACGGGAAGAGCTGGAGGCGTTGGGATGCGCCTGACGGCGGCCGAGGTCGCGGAGGCGACCGGCGGCGCGGTCGTCGGCGACGGCACGGTGGCCGCCGACTCCTTCTCGATCGACTCACGTACGCTCGATCCGGGCGCGTGCTTCGTCGCGCTGGTCGCCGAGCGCGACGGCCACGATTTCGTGGTCGACGCGTTCGACCGTGGCGCCGTGATGGCAGTAGTCGCACGCGACGTCGACACCGGGAACGGCGCTCGCACTGTGGTCAAGGTCGACGACACGCTCGCGGCGCTGGGTGCGCTCGGTGCGCTCGCACGCGACCGGCTGAGCGGAGCGACCGTGGTCGCCATCACCGGTTCAGCCGGCAAGACGGCGACCAAGGACCTCTTGGCGGCGGCGCTCGGTCGCGCCCGTCGTGTGAGTGCGAGCCCGGTGTCCTTCAACAACGAGGCAGGGCTGCCGCTCACCATGCTCTCGGCCGAGGTCGACACCGAGGTCGTCGTGGCGGAGATGGGCGCGCGCTTCGCCGGCAACATCGCCGAGCTCTGCGCGATCGCCCGACCCCAGATCGGCGTCGTCACCAACGTCGGCCTCGCACATGCGGGCCCGCTGGGTGGGCGCGCCGGTGTGGCCGCGGTCAAGGGTGAGCTCCTCGAAGCGCTGTCCGCGGACGGCGTCGCGGTGCTCGACGCCGACGACGACCACACCCCCGCGCTCGCCCGCCGCACGGTCGCGCGGGTCGTTCGGGTCGGGCTCGAGGCCCGTCCGGACGTCGACCTCTCGGTGACCGACGTCGAGCTCGACGAGCAGCTCCGACCGTCGTTCCGTCTGCGCACGCCGGTCGGTTCGCTCGACGTGCACCTGGCGGTTCGGGGAGAGCACCAGGTCCTCAACGCCACCATGGCGACCGCGGTCGCGATCGAGCTCGGGGTGCCACTCGAGGAGATCGGCGAGGGCCTTGCCGATGCCGCCGGTGCCGCCTGGCGGATGCAGCTGGCCCGCACCGATCACGGTGTGGCCGTGCTCAACGACGCCTACAACGCCAGCCCGACGTCCACTTCCGCAGCACTGCGGTCACTCGCGCGGCTCCCGGTGCCGGGCCGGCGCATGGCGGTGCTCGGCGAGATGCGGGAGCTCGGGGCCGAAGCGGAGGCGGCGCACCACCAGATCGGCCAGATGGCGGTGGAGTGCGGCGTCGAGGTGCTGGTTGTCGTCGGCGAGGAGGCCCGCGCCCTCGGCGCGGGCGCGCGGGCGGCCGGCCGGGGGGGTGTCGAGGTCGTGGAGGTGGCCGATGCGGCGGCGGCCGTCGACGCGATCGCGACCCGCGCGTGCGAGGGCGACGCGGTGCTCGTCAAGGCGAGCCGGGCCATCGGCCTCGAGCGTGTCGCGGCGGCGCTCGTCGACGAGGCGGCGCTGGCATGATCGCGTTGCTGCTCGCGGGGTCGACCGCATTCCTGCTCTGCATTCTCGGCACGCCGTTCCTCATCCGGGTTCTCCGCGCCCGCGGCATCGGGCAGGCGATCCGCGACGACGGCCCGTTCGCACACCCGCACGCGCAGAAGGCGGGCACACCCACGATGGGAGGCGTCGCCATCGTCGGCAGCGCCGCCGTCGGCTACTTCGTTGCGCACATCCGCACCGAGCAGATCAAGTTCGCCCGCACCGGCGTCACCCTGCTCGTGCTCATCATCGGCTTGGCGGCAGTCGGCTTCGTCGACGACTACCTCGGTGTGCGGAAGGGCCGGAACCTCGGATTGCGCAAGCGGGGGAAGTCGAGCGGCCAACTCCTCGTCGGCAGCGGCTTCGCGCTCCTGGCCCTGCATTGGGTCGACACTTCGACGAGCCTGTCGTTCACCCGCTTCATCGACCTCGATCTCGGGACCGTGTTGTGGTTCGTGTGGGCGCTCCTGATCGTCACGGGCACCTCGAACGCAGTGAACATCACCGACGGCATGGACGGCCTTGCTGCCGGCGCGGCCACGCTCGTGTTCTCGGCCTTCGTGATCATCGCGTTTTGGCAGTTCCGCCACCCCGGAACCTACGGGCTCATCCCCGGAGAGGCGGGGCCGGCGCTCGACCTCGCCGTTGTCGCGGCCGCGATGATGGGCGCCTGCGCCGGATTTCTCTGGTGGAACGCGGCTCCGGCGAAGGTGTTCATGGGCGACACCGGCTCGCTCGCCATCGGCGGCGCCATCGGCGGGCTCGCGCTCCTCACCAACACCAACCTGCTGCTGCCCATCCTCGGTGGCCTGTTCGTGGTGGAGACCGTGAGCGTCATCGCCCAGATCGTCGCTTTCCGCGGCTTCCGTCGGCGGGTGCTGCGCATGGCGCCGATCCACCACCACTACGAGGTCGGCGGTTGGCCCGAGTTCACCGTGATCGTGCGGTTCTGGCTCTTCTCCGGCATCTGCGTCGCGCTCGGCGTGGGTCTCTTCTACGCCGATTTCATCCGCATCCCGGGAGCGATCGACTGATCATGCACATGGTCGTGCTCGGACTCGGGGTGACGGGCGACGCGGTGGTGCGTCACGCCCTGGGGGCCGGCCACCAGGTCACCGTCGTCGAGGACGCGCCCGGCCACGATCCTGCGTACGCCACGCGGGTGGCGACCGCCACCGGCCTCGGGGCCGAGGTGGTCGAGGCACCTCCCGCCGAGGCCGTCGCCGAGCTCGTGGCCGCGGCCGACCTTGTCGTGCCCAGCCCGGGCGTGCCCCCGCGGCACCCCGCCATCGCCGCGGCCCGGGCCGCCGCCGTGCCGGTGCGGGCGGAGATCGATCTCGCGGCCGAGCTCGCCGGTGAGGCGCCGCTCGTCGCGATCACGGGCACGAACGGCAAGACGACGGTCACGACCCTGGTCGTCGACATGCTGACCGCCTCGGGCGTGGGGGCCCGCGCCGCCGGCAACATCGGGACCGCGCTGCTCGACGAGGTCACGGCCGCCGACGACAGCGTGCTCGTGGCGGAGGTGTCGTCGTTCCAGCTCGCGTTCACGACCGAGGCGTTCCGCCCGCGGGTGGCCGTGCTGCTGAACATCGCCGACGACCACCTCGACTGGCACGAGTCGCGCGAGGCGTACGCCGCCGCCAAGGCCCGGGTGTTCGCGCACCAGCGCGGCGACGACCTGCTCGTGTTCAACGCCGACGACGAGCACGTCAGCGCCCTGGCCGGCGCCGCGCCGGCCCGGCGCATCGGTTTCTCGGTCGACGCCGATGCGGTCGACGGGTTGCGGGTCGAGGGTGACGCCCTGATCGGCCCCGACGGCGACGTCCTGGCCACGACCTCCGATCTCCGCGGGAACGCGCCCCACGACCGCGCCAACGCGCTCGCCGCCGCCGCGACCGCGCTCGAGCTGGGCGCCGCGTCGACCGCCGTGCGCGACGCGCTGCGGCGCTTCGAGGGGCTCCCGCACCGGTTCCACCTGGTCGGCGAGGGCGGTGGCGTTCGCTACTACGACGACTCCAAGGCGACCAACCCGCACGCGACCGTGCACGCGGTCGAGGGCGCGTCGGCTCCCGTCGTGTTGGTCGCCGGCGGCCGCAACAAGGGTCTCGACCTGTCGGTGTTGCGCGCCCTCGCCCCCCGGCTGCGGGCCGTGGTTGCGATCGGCGAAGCCGCGGCCGAGATCGGGGCCGCGTTCGAGGGCACCACCCCGGTCGTGGTCGCCACGGACATGCGGGCGGCAGTCGCCCGCGCAACCGAGCTCGCAGAGCGGGGCGACGCCGTGGTCCTGTCGCCGGCATGTGCGTCGTTCGACTGGTACTCGAGCTACGGGGCGCGGGGCGACGACTTCGCGGCCCAGGTCGCCCGTCAGCTCGCCGGCAGCGGAGCCGGTGCCTCGCGCGCAGGGGTGGCCGAGTGAGCGTCATCGCCGCGCGACTCCAATCACCCTTGACACGCCGTCTGGGAGCGCTCCGGCAGCGGTGGACCGTCACCGGCCAGGCTCGGACGTCGACCTACGTGCTGCTGTTCGCGACCGTGGGGGTCCTCAACATCATCGGAGTGGTGATGGTGCTGTCGGCGTCGTCGGTGGCGTCGCTGACGAACTACGGCTCGGCTTGGTACTTCTTCCAGCGCCAGGTGCTCTGGACCGCGCTCGGCGTCGTCGCCTTCATGGTCACCGCCCGCATCGACTACCACGCATGGCGCCGCTGGGTCCTGCCGTTGCTCGTGCTGAGCGTCGCGTTGCTCGTGCTCGTGCTCGTGCCGGGCATCGGCATCTACGTGGCCGGGTCGCGCCGCTGGCTCGGCAGCGGCTTCTTCCGCTTCCAGCCCACCGAGCTCGCCAAGCTGGCGATCCTGCTCTTCAGCGCGGACGTGCTGACCCGCCGCGCACGCGACGTGTACGACTGGCGTCGGGTGCTGCGGCCGGTGCTCCTCGTGCTCGGCGTGATGGCGGTGCTCGTGCTGCGCGAGCCCGACATGGATTCCACCGTCGTGTTGGCGCTCATCGTCGGGACGGTGCTCGTGGTCGGCGGTGTCCGCTTCCGCCACCTGGCAGTCGTGGGCGGCGTGGGCGCGCTGCTCGCGGCGATCCTCGCGATTGCGGAGCCCTACCGGCGGGCGCGCGTGCTCACGTTCTTCCACCCGTGGTCCGACTCCGCCAACACCGGCTACCAGGTGTCGCAGTCGCTGATCGCCCTCGGCAGCGGTGGCTGGACCGGCGTGGGCCTCGGCGCGGGCCGCTCGAAGTGGCTGTTCCTCCCCAACGCCCACACCGACTTCATCTTCGCCATCATCGGTGAGGAGGTCGGTCTGCTCGGCTGCCTGCTCGTCGTCGGGCTGTTCGTCGCGTTCGGCGTGCTCGGCACGCGCATCGCGCTCCGGGCGCCCGACCGCTTCGGCATGCTCCTCGCCGCCGGCGTCACCGTGTGGGTCGTCGGCCAGGCCGCGATCAACATCGGCGGGGTCGTCGGGCTGCTGCCCGTGTCGGGCATCCCGTTGCCCTTCGTGTCGTTCGGCGGCTCGGCGCTCGTGTTCACGATGGCGGCCGCCGGTCTGCTGGGCTCGGTCGCCCGCCGGGCATCGTGAGCCCGGCAGTGGGGGAGTCCGCCGTGTTCGCGCTCGTCACCGGAGGCGGCACGGGCGGGCACGTGTACCCGGCCCTCGCGCTCGCCCACGAGCTCGTCGGCCGCGGGCACCCGTCGCCCACCATCCGCTTCGTCGGTGCCCGGCGGGGGCTCGAGGCCAGGGTGGTCCCCGACGCCGGGTTCGCCATCGACCTGCTGCCGGGTCGGGGCCTGCAGCGCCGGCTGACACTCGCGAACCTCCGGGCGCTCTGGGAGAACGTGCGGGCGTTCCTCGAGTCGCGCCGGATCGTCCGCCGGACCCGACCGCGTGTCGTGGTCGGCGTCGGCGGCTACGCCTCGCTGCCCTGCCTCCTCGCAGCACGGCTGCGCCGCGTGCCCGCCGTGGTCCACGAGCAGAACGCCGCGCCCGGCCTCGCCAACCGGCTTGCCGTGCTGATGGGCGCGCGCCCCGCGATCTCGCTCCCGGGCACCCCCCTGCGCGGTGGCGTCCTCACGGGAAACCCCATCCGGCCCGCGGTCGCCGCCGTTCGCCGTGCGCCCGTCGCCCCGCCGCTCGTGGCAGTGGTGGGCGGGAGCCTGGGCGCGCGCCGGCTCAACCAGGCCGCCCTCGGGCTGTACCAACGCTGGCGGACACGCGCCGACGTCGCCGTACACCACGTCACCGGCGCCCGCGACTACGACGACTGCGCCGCCGCGCTCGCCTCCGCCCGCCGCTCGGGTGACAGCCTCGCGTACGACCTGGTGCGCTACGAGGACCATATGGAGGACCTGTACGCCCGCGCCGCGCTGGCGGTGTGCCGGGCGGGGGCCGTGACGGTGGCCGAGCTCGCCGCGGCCGCGGTGCCCTCGGTGCTGGTGCCCTTGCCGGGCGCGCCCGCCGACCACCAGACCCGCAACGCGCTCACAATGGTCGACGGGGGTGCGGCGGTGCTGCTTCCCGACGCGGAGTGCGATCCCGCCAACCTCGATGCCGTCGTGACCAAGCTGCTCGGCGACCCGGCCGAGCGAGAAGCGATGGCGCGTGCCGCGCGCGCGCTCGCCCGCCCCGATGCCGCCGCCCGCCTGGCCGACCTCGTCGAGGAGGCAGCTCGTGGTTCACGGCAGAACGGGCTTGCGCCCGGCCGCAGCGAGCGAGGCAGTGAGGGAGGAGGTCGCTGGTGACCGGTAGCCCATCGCTCGACCTCGCGACCCCGCAGCGGATTCACATCGTCGGCATCGGGGGGGCCGGGATGAGTGCCATCGCGACGGTGCTCAACGGGATCGGTCACCGCGTGAGCGGATCCGACCTCAAGGAGTCGCGCACCCTCGCACGTTTGCGCGCGCTGGGGATCGACGCCCGTGTGGGACACCGACGCGAGCACGTCCCCGACGACGTCGATGCCGTCATCGTCTCGACCGCCATTCCGCGCTCGAACTCGGAGGTCGTCGCAGCCGAGGAGCGGGGCATTCCGGTGCTCCGCCGCGCCGACGCGCTTCGGGAGCTGGTCGCGACCCGGCGGTCGATCGCAGTCGTGGGCAGCCACGGCAAGACCACCACCTCGTCGATGCTCGCACTCGTGCTCCGGGCGGCCGGTTGGCACCCGAGCTTCCTCATCGGTGGCGATGTCAACGAGGTCGGGACCAATGCCATGGTCGACACCGGTGACTGGCTCGTCGTCGAGGCCGACGAGAGCGACGGCACCTTCCTCGAGCTCGCGCCCGAGGCCGGGATCGTGACCAATATCGAGCCCGATCATCTCGACTACTACGGCGACTTCCCGAAGTTGGTCGACGCGTTCGACCGGTTCCTCCGACGCCTCCCCGGAAGCCGGGTCGTGTGCGCCGACGACCCTCGCGCTCGCGAGCTCGCGTCGCGGTACGACCGCGTCACCACCTACGGCTGGGCCGACGATGCCGACTACCGGGTCGTCGACTACGAAGGCGGTCGGATCGGTAGCAGGTTCGGGCTCGAGCGGAACGGCGAGACGCTCGGCGTCGTCGAGCTCCCGGTGCCCGGACGCCACAACGCGGTGGACGCCGCCGCCGCGACCGTCATGGCACTCGAGTTGGGCGTCGACTTCGCGGCGGTGAGGGAGGCGTTGGGCGCGTTCGGCGGCGTGGCCCGCCGGTTCCAGTTCCGGGGCGAGCTCGACGGCGTCACGCTCGTCGACGACTACGCCCATATCCCGGGGGAGATCGTCGCCATGATCCGCGCCGCGCGCGAGGGCGGCTGGCAGCGGGTGATCGCAGTGTTCCAGCCGCACCGCTACACGCGCACTGCCCGCCTCTGGCGCGACTTCGGCGATGCCTTCGCGGAGGCCGATGCGGTCGTGCTCACCGACGTGTACGCCGCCGGGGAAGAGCCCCAGCCCGGGGTCTCCGGGCGCCTCGTGCTGCGGGCGGTGCTCGACCGCCACCCGGCGCTGCCGGTCACGTACCTGCCTCGCCGCGCCGATCTCGTCGAGCACGTCCCCCGTCTCGCCCGCCCCGGTGACATCGTGCTGACGCTGGGGGCGGGTGATCTCACGACGGTCCCGGACGAGTGGATCCGGAGGGCGTCGTGAGCCTGGAGGCGCTCGCCACCGAGCTCGAGACGCGCCTGCCGGGCCGGATCGGGCGGTCGGTGCCGTTCTCCGATCTGTCCACGTACCGTGTCGGGGGACCGGTCGCGGTACTCGCCCGGGTGGCGTCCGACGACCAGCTCGCGGCCGTGGCCGAGGTCGCGGCCCGTCATCGTCCGCAGCTGCTCGTCGTGGGCCGAGGCTCCAATCTCCTCGTCGGTGACGACGGCTTCGACGGCCTCGCCCTTCTCCTCGAGGGCGACTTCGAGACGCTGGAGCTCGACGCCGTCTCCGGCACCTCTGCGGGCGAGGCCCTCGCGGTCGCGGGCGGGGCGCTCGCCCTCCCGGTGCTCGCCCGCCGCACCGCCGGTGCCGGGTTCACCGGCCTCGAGTTCTTCGTGGGAATTCCGGGGTCGGTGGGCGGGGCCGTCCGGATGAACGCCGGTGGTCACGGGCGCGAGACCGCCGACGTGTTGCGAAGGGCGTGGGTCGTCGACGTCCTCGCGTCCGGGGACCGCCACGCCCGCACCAACGACGAGCTCGACCTCGGCTATCGCCACTCGAGGATCACCGCGTCGGAGGTGGTGGTCGCGGCCGAGCTCGCGGTCGCGCCCGACGACCCGACGCTCTGCGAGAAGCGGGTCGGCGAGGTCGTGCGCTGGCGGCGGGAGCACCAACCCGGAGGTGCCAATGCCGGTTCCGTCTTCCGGAACCCGCCCGGTGACTCGGCTGGACGACTGATCGACGCCGCCGGGCTCAAGGGTCTGCGTGTCGGCGGCGCGATCGTCTCGCCGAAGCACGCGAACTTCTTCCAGGCCGAGCCGGGGGCGAGCGCAGCTGATGTCGGCCGGTTGGTGGCCGAGGTGCAACGCCGGGTCGCCGACGCCACCGGGGTGCTCCTGGTGCCGGAGCTGCTCATGGTGGGGGAGGGCTTCGACGGTGACGGACGTGTGTAGGCGCGGCGCCCGAGGCGAGCGGTCGTGACCGCCACCGCCGGCATCGATCCGCGCGTGCGCGCCCGCCGCGTGGC